>JANNXS010000192.1:0-15446 GCA_031409695.1 Hyphomicrobiaceae bacterium | reverse complement strand
CCGTAGCGGCGGCGATAGCGATAGGACGAGGTGATGGCTGACGCGCCGAGTGTGCGCCCGTGATACCCGCCCTCGAAGGCAAGCATCAAAGACTTGCCCTTCTTGAAGTTGCGCACGATTTTGAGGCTGTCTTCAATCGATTGTGAGCCGCCAACGTTGAAATGGACGCGGCCTTTGGCACCGAATTTTTTCTCGGCGTCTTGCGCGATCATGGTCGCGAGTTCGATCTTATCCCGGTGGAGGTACTGCGAGGCGACTTGCGGCAGCGTGTCGAGCGTGCGGCGCACAGCGTTGGCAAGGCGCTCATTTTTGTAGCCGAAATTGACGGCCGAATACCACATCTGCAAATCGAGAAACTGGCGGCCCTGACCGTCGTACATGTACGAGCCGCGGCAGTCCGTGAAGATTTTGGGTGGATTCACGTAGTGCACGGTGTCACCGTGCGAGCAGTATTCCGCCTCAAGCTTCAGCAGCTCGGCTTCATCATGCGGCGTCATCGCAGCAGCGAAGCTTGCGGGGTTAAGCGTGTCCATGGGCATATACTCGGTTACTCTGAGCGGACAGGTATTGATCCGAAGTAGTGATCTGTCGGTGCGATTGTTGGGATAAACGGCTGTCAGCGCTGCATGGTTTCAGCCGCACTTGAATCTGTCGCAGGCAGGTTCGGCCGCGGTTCAGTCGGCGCACCGTCGAGCCAATCGGCAAGGTGCAGCTTTGCTTCAGCAAACGTGTCGAATTTGGCGTGGGGCAGCCCCAGCCGCTTGGCGTGGTCGGCAAGTTTCGACTTCGCCAACACGAAGTCGGCCTGCCCCGCGACGCAAAAGTCTGACCGGCCATCGCCGACGACGATACGCAATGAGGCTTCGATCGCATTGGGAGTCGCGCACTTGCAGTTGCCCGACAAGGCGGTGCAGGTGTCGCGGGCGTTCGGGAACGAAAGCCGCCAACGATCTTCGCCGACGTGTTCGAGTTTGTTGGCACGCGCTGACGCGGTTACCCCATACCGGGCAAGAACCGCATTGACGGTGCGATCCAGGCCATCGGAGACCACCGATATCTCAAGCCCACGCGACCGCGCGTAGCTGAAAAATGCGGGCACGCCCGGGTCGATGTCCAGGCCGTCAATGAAGGCATCGACTTCAGCAGGTGTTGCGCGGATCAGATCGACCTGACGAACCATGCACTCGCGCGAGCCTATCTTGCCAGTCTTCCAGTCGTTTTCAATGGCGTGCCATTCAGGCAGCGCAAAGCGCTCAAGCAACGCATCCGTCGTATCGACGGTCGCGATGGTGCCATCGAAGTCAACCAACACATGACAATGTGGCAACACATCACCATGTGGACGCGACTGCGACGCGGGCAAACGCGAAACTGGCACTGAAACGAACCTTTCGGCGAGAACGTTTCGATTGAAACGCCCGGAGTGACGTCTAGAGGCAGCGGCACCCTACCGCCTCCTTTGGGGGAGACCGGGAGACGCGCGCTCACGCGCTGCAACTTCTAAACCCACGTGTTGCGGATCGGAACCGCTTGCATGGAAAGATCGTTAACGCGCAACCGGCCTGTTGCATGCCAGGAGAAAGGCTTCAAGATCATCGGCGTCGCATCGATCTGTTCAGAGTTCAACTCAACGTGTGGTGCAGGTGTTGTCTCGTCTTCAGGGCCTGCCGCCAGACCTGGGGCCCGACGAAGGCAGGGCGCAAAAAACCACTTGAGATTGCAATGCGATGATTGTTTGAGCGTTGATCCAAGATGCGGCGACTGCCACATGCGCGCATCCGCCACGGCATCAGATGCCCAATTCGTCGCCAAACCGACCGAAGGCAAAGCCTTCGCCACTGAGAAGTCGTCCCTTATAACAAGGGCATTACGATTCGCGTGAGGACCCCATGACCCAGCGCAGGTTTGCACATGTTGCCGTCTTGATGGGCGGTTGGTCAGCCGAGCGCGACGTGTCGCTGTCGTCAGGCAAAGAGTGCGCGGATGCGCTTCAACAGGCGGGCTATCAGGTGACGCGCGTGGATGTCGGGCGCGACATTGCAGATGTGCTTGCCAAGTTGAAACCTGATGTTTGCTTCAATGCATTGCATGGTCGCATTGGCGAGGATGGCTGCATCCAAGGGCTGCTTGAAGTCCTCGGCATTCCCTACACCCATTCCGGTGTGCGAGCATCAGCCGTTGCCATGGACAAGCAGCAAACGAAACGAATCGTCGCGCAACTCGGGGTACCAGTCGCAGACGCCTTTGGGGTCTCGCCGGCTGAAGCACTCGCCGACCACGTGATGCCGCCACCGTACGTGGTCAAGCCGATCGCCGAGGGATCATCAGTCGGTGTTGTGATCGTGCCCGTTGGCGCGAACAGGCCGCCCGACAGGATCAGAACTGTTCCCCTCACGTCTGAAGGCAAGCTCATGGTGGAACGGTACATCCCGGGCCGGGAACTCACCTGCGCTGTCATCATGGGCGAGCCGACTGAGATCATCGACATCGTTTCAGCGGGTCACCTCGCCTTCTACGACTACGAGGCGAAATATGCCCCCGGCGGCTCGGAACACATTCTCCCAGCTGTCATCCCCGCGGCGATTCGCGACAGTATCCGGCAACACACGCTCGCAGCCCACCTTGCATTGGGTTGCAGAGGCGTATCTCGCTGTGACTTCCGTTGGGACGCCATCAACAACGACCTCGTGTTTCTCGAGATCAACACCCAGCCCGGCATGACACCGACGTCACTGGTGCCAGAGCTTGGCCAACACCGCGGGCTTAGTTTTCCGCAGCTTGTAACGCTGTTGGTTGAAGATGCGTCGATCGATCGCTGAGCGTCAGTTTTTGTCTGCCGTGTCGCCAAGCTTGTCGGCGTTGGCATCCAGCCACTGCCGAACCGTGGGGCGTAGCGCTGCCAAGATTTTGTCCTCAAGCTCCTTGGTGACAACAATTTTGGCGGACACAGAAACCGGTGGCGCTTGTGGCTGCGGTGGACGCGCGGGCGGGACTTGGTCACCCGTCGTTGCGGCCAGACCTGCCGCCAGATCCCCGAGCGCCGACGCGTTGGATTGGACCTTAGGGGATACGGCAACGGGGGATTGGTCAATGCGGGGTAGGGCGATAGACTTTGCCGAAGTTGCAGCACTCGGCGCAACGCCGGGCAGCGATAATCCTCCCGCGAGAAGATCTGCGAGAGACGTTGGTGCCTTACCGCGCTTGTCTATCTCGCCGAACACGGGCGGCGCTGTCGATTGCATACGCTGTGACTGCACCGGCAACGGTGCACCTGGCGCAGCTTGTTGAGCGGCAACAGCTACCGCTATTTGAGTATCGGCATGCGCTGGCACGGCCGCCGACGGCGCCGCCGCGCCCCTTACGGACGGCAATTCCCCGAGTTCTGGTGAGGCAACAGGTGCTGTAGCCGCTTTAGCTGGGGCCTGGATTTGAGCTAACGCCAAAGCCTGGGCTTGAGGCCCAGCAGGCAACGTTGCAGCCACGGCGGCCGCCAACGACCGTGCAGCGGTGGATACAGCCGCCGGAGCCGCCGACGGCCGTTTTGCGGTCGCATGCTCCGCCGACAATGGACCTGGAAGCGGCGGTGGGACCGGTTTGGGCAGCGGGACGGGCGCGGGGGGAACTGCCGGCGCGTCTAGTGTTTGGAGCACGGCCGATTGAACCATTGACAAGGCAACGGTTGGGCATGCTGCGTCGGATGGCTGTGCGGGTGTCGGCAAAGGACCCGAGGGGGCGAGCGGAAGTGACTGGGCACCCGTAGAGGGCGGGGCACCCGGCAGCGGCTGGGCGACCGCAAGAGGCAGGGTACCCGGGGGAACTGGCGGGCTTTCGAGAAGATCCGAGAAATCGTCCACAAGCGGCTCTGGTCGACGCGCTGTCGTCGCGGGCACTTCCACGGCCGGCAAAACCACTGCGGGTGCAGGAGCGACCACGGCGTCCTTGCGGACAACAGCATGCGCTGAAGCTGGTAGCGGGGTTGCAGGTGGGAGTTCTGGCGCACCGTTCTGACGCCGCTCTGCGCCGCTTGGCTTGGCAAATTCCGGCTCGTCAGAAATTATCTGTCGGATCTGCGCCAAAATCTTGTCGATACCCTGATTGGCGCTGTTCGGAGCATCAGACATATGGAACGAACCCCACGAAAACTGAGCTGGCACTGCGCCAACCGAGTGCCTAGCGACGCAGTTTCAAGCCATAGCACTAACCGTTTTGGCAAGCTGCCGCCTGGAGATGGATCTTAAACGAAACATAACTTTATCTGAGTGTCTTATTTGGTCGGTTTGGCCTTGGTGGCCGTCTTCTCTGGCGCCTCGACCGGTTCGCCATGGGACGCGTGGAAGGGCTTTCCGATCCGCTCCCAGAAGTCATGGTGTTCGGTCTTGCCGTGGACATGGGTGATGGAGACGCCCCACCATTTGCGCCGGATCTCGTGGTAGTGGATTTCGGCGTCATAGATTTGATCAGCGGCGCCCAACTCTTGGATGTTCAAGCGTCCAACGGTCGCCAAGACGGAATACGAGGCAACGTTGATATTGCGCTTGGTTGCCGCAAGATTGACCTGCGCGTTGAGGAGTTCCTGCTGCGCGTTCAAGATGTCCAGCAGCGTACGCTGGCCGACTTTTTCCTCCTCGCGCACACCAGAGAGCGCAATCTCAAGCGCTTTCACCTGGGCATTATCGCTGGTCAGCTGTGCATCGGCCGCCTGTAACTGCGACCACGCCTGGACGACCTGGGCTTGCACGTCCGAGCGGTTCTGCTCGATTTCCTGGATACGGCTTACGTGCGTGTGTTTGGCTTGCCGGACGCGGGCTTGGACTTCGCCGGTCGTATAAAGCGGGACGGTGGCGCGGGCGACGATGGAGGTTGTTTCGGTTTCAGCGACGGTGCTTGAGACGTCAAACCGACGCGAGTAGCTCGAATCGATCTGGACCGTGGGCAACAACTCGCCCCAGATCCGGTCAACGGTGCTGCGTGCGCCCTGCTCACGATAGAGCGCTGCGATCACCGTCGGGCTCTCCCGCGCAGAGATCGCGATCGCATCTTGGAGCGAATTAGGCAGGCGACCTTTCGGCGGCCTCGGCTCAGCGAGATTGCTCGGCGGGCGGCCGATGTGACGCTCAAAGTTGCCGCGGCTTGTCTTGAGGTTTGCACGCGCGAGGTCGAGCGCCGAGACAGCGCCGGCGCGGCGCGCTTCGGCTTGGGCGACGTCAGTGCGCGTGACTTCGCCGACCTTGAAGCGTTCCTGCGTGGCCTTGAGTTCGCGCGACAAAACTTCAACGTTATTCTCGCGGATTTTCACAATCGCGGCATCGCGGATGGTGTCCATATAGGCCGTAATCGCATCCAGCAGGACGGTCTGTTCAACGGTCCGCAAATTCTCACGGCCGGCGCGGATGGTCGCCTCAGCCTCGCGAACGGTATTCAGTGTGCGAAAGCCGCGGAACAGTGGCTGCGTTGATGTCACACCGTAACCGGCCGGATGGGTCTCGGACGATTGCCGGTTGCCGTTGGCACCCTTGGCGGTTTGCCACTGGCTGCCGGAATCGACTGAGGCCGAGATGTTTGGCCGATAGCCAGAGTTCGCACGCGCGACCTCTTCGTCTGTTGCTCGCATGGCCGCCCGCGCTGCGTCGAGCCGGGGGTTGTAGCGGTAGGTGGCCGCCAAGGCGTCAGCCAACGTCTCGGCGCGCGCAATCGGAGCGCCTGCCCCAAGGACAAGGCAAAGCGCAAAAACCGACACACAGCCAGTCCACAAATGTCGATACGAATGAGTAGGCATCGGATCCCGCCAACAAGGCATCCGAGTACGATCAACGAGGTCTCAGACCTGGAAAGTCTTGCCTTCGCGGGTATCTGATTCACGCAGTCAGGCTTGTGCCCGCGCGGTCGTTGTCCACAGTCGGGGATGAACAACCGGTCTTGTCCACAGACAAGAGCGGAGTGGCGCGGCATCATAGAAGCCTATTTTGGTGCCACTCGGGCGCGCAAGCAATTCGCTCGTTCGCGCCCCTCAATACCTATTTTGTCTCAGCTTTGGAGGCCTTAGTCGCCGTCTCATAGCCTGCGATCAGCTTCTTTACGCTCTCCTTGGTCACGTCCAGCACGGGGGCGGGATAGACGCCGTAGAAGATCGTGAGGATCGCGAGCGGGCCAAGGATCGCGATTTCGCGCGGGGTCATGTCCTTGAGCGCGGCCAAGCCTGGCTTGTCGGCCAGCTTGCCAAACACCACGCGGCGATAGAGCCAGAGCGCGTAGGCGGCGGAAAGGATCACGCCTGACGTGGCGACGAAGGCCATCCACGTGCTCGCCTTGAAAGCCCCCAGCAGCGTCAGGAATTCGCCGACGAAGCCGGATGTGCCGGGCAGGCCGACGTTGGCCATGGTGAACACCATGAACACGACGGCGTAGATCGGCATGCGCTCGACAATGCCGCCGTAGGCCGAGATTTCGCGCGTGTGTATGCGATCGTAAATTACGCCAACGCACAAGAACAGCGCGGCTGAGATGAGACCGTGTGACAGCATCTGGAAGATCGCGCCGTCGATGCCCTGCTGGTTCAGAGTGAAGATGCCCATGGTCACAAAGCCCATGTGCGCAACGGACGAGTAAGCGATCAGCTTTTTCATGTCCTCCTGCGCCAACGCGACCAGCGACGTGTAGACGATGGCAATGCCGGAGAGCACGAAGACAAATGGCGCAAAGGTCTCGGTTGCGAGCGGAAACATCGGGAGAGAAAAGCGCAGAAAGCCGTAACCGCCCATTTTCAGCAATACCGCGGCCAGAATGACCGATCCGGCCGTCGGCGCCTCGACGTGGGCGTCCGGCAGCCACGTGTGCACGGGCCACATGGGCATCTTCACCGCGAAGGAGGCGAAAAACGCCAGCCATAGCCACCACTGCATATCCTTCGGGAATTTGGTCAGCAGCAGCGCTGGGATGTCGGATGTGCCCGCGTGCCAATACATGGCCATCATGGCCAGCAGCATCAGCACCGAACCAAACAACGTGTAGAGGAAGAACTTGAAGCTCGCGTAGACGCGCCGCTTGCCACCCCAGACGCCGATGATGAGAAACATTGGGATTAGGCCGGCTTCAAACAGCACATAGAACAGCACCATATCGAGCGCACAAAACACGCCGATCATCAGGCATTCCATGACCAGGAAGGCGATCATGTATTCCTTGACGCGGTCTTCGACGCTCTCCCACGAGGCCAGAATGCACAGCGGCATCAAGAACGTGGTCAGGATCACGAACAGCACGGAAATGCCGTCGACGCCCATTTTATAGTTGAAGGCGCCGAGCCAGCGCGCTTCCTCGACGAACTGGAACCCCGGATTGGTCTTGTCAAAGTAGAGCCAGATCGGGATCGATATGAGGAATGTCAGAACGGTGGTCCACAAGGCCACCCAGCGCGCGTTTTGCTTGGCGTCCTTATTCAGGAAAGCAATAAACAGCGCGCCGGCCAATGGCAGGAACGTCACCAGCGAGAGGATCGGAGTGCCTTTCATGGGGTGATCCTCGGGCGGCTTGCGAAGGTGTTTGTTTTGGCGGTCATCGCGCAAAGCCCCCGCTGGTCATGGCGAAGGTGAGCAGGGCGGCGAGCCCGATCAGCATCCAGAAGGCGTAGTGATAGACGTAGCCAGTTTGCAGTTTGCTGGCGCGGCCGGTGAGATAGCTAAAGAAGTTCGCCATGCCGTCGATTGCACGATCGATGACGCCGCCATCGCCAGCTTTCCAAAGAAACCGTCCAATGGCGAAGGCCGGGCGCACAAAGATCAAGTCGTAGAGCTCGTCGATGTACCACTTGTTCAGGAAGAACTTATACAGCGGCGAGAACGCGCGGGCTGTCGCGGCCGGCAGCGACGGCGTCTGGATATAGAACAGGTAGGCGAGCGCGAGGCCGGCGGCCATGGCGGCAAACGGCATCCAGCCGACCCAGCCGGGGATCTCATGCATGGTGTGCATGATCTTGTTCTGCGGGCCCTCAAAGATCGCCTTGCCCCAGAAGTCCTTGTACGTGTCGATGCCACCTTTGGCAGTCGAGACGCCGATGAACAGCTTCGAGAAGGCGATCCCGGCGAACACGGCGCCGAGTGCGAGCACGCCGAGCGGGATTAGCATCACCAGCGGCGATTCGTGCGGTTCGTGGTGTCCGTGACCGTGATCATCGTGCGCATGTTTGTCGTCGTGCTTGTTGTCATCCTTGGCATGCCCGTCGCCATGAGCCGCTTGTGCCGCAGCCCCGCCCCAACGCGGCGTGCCATGGAAGGTCATGAACGCCAGGCGCCAGGAGTAGAACGAGGTCATGAAGGCTGCCGCGACAAGCGACCAAAACACATAGTTGCGAGGCGTATTGGCTGCGTAGGCTGCCTCGATGATGGCGTCCTTGGAATGGAATCCAGCGAAGCCGGCGAGATGCGGGATGCCGACGCCCGTCAACGCCAACGTGCCGATGATCATGGCCCAATAGGTGTACGGAATTTTAGTCCGCAGGCCGCCCATGTTGCGCATGTCCTGCTCGTGGTGCATCGCGTGGATGACCGAGCCGGCACCGAGGAACAGCAACGCCTTGAAGAATGCGTGCGTGAACAGGTGGAAGATGGCCGCGCCATAGGCGCCAAGGCCGAGGGCTGCAAACATGTAGCCGAGTTGTGAACACGTCGAATAGGCGATCACCCGCTTGATGTCGTTCTGAACAAGTCCGACGGTGGCCGCAAACACAGCTGTCAGTGTGCCGACGGCGGTAACAACCATCAATGCGGTCGGTGCGTACTCAAACACCGGCGAGAGGCGCGCGACCATGAAAACGCCAGCTGTCACCATTGTCGCTGCGTGGATCAGTGCCGACACCGGTGTCGGCCCCTCCATGGCATCCGGCAGCCACGTGTGCAGCAGGAATTGCGCGCTCTTGCCCATGGCGCCCATGAACAACAGCAGGCAGAGTGTTGTCAGGATATCGACCTGATAACCGAGGAAATCAAAGGTCTTGCCGACCATGCCCGGCGCTGCCTGGAACACCTGATCAAGGTTGATGGAACCGCCCAACCAGAACAAGCCGAAGATCCCAAGGGCGAAACCGAAATCGCCGACGCGGTTGACGACGAAGGCCTTGATGGCGGCCGCGTTAGCTGTGTCCTTGTGATACCAGAAGCCGATCAACAGGTACGATGCGAGTCCGACACCTTCCCAGCCAAAGAACATTTGCAAAAGATTGTCCGCCGTCACCAGCATCAGCATGGCGAAGGTAAAGAGGGACAGGTAGGCAAAAAAGCGTGGCCGACTGTCATCTTCGGCCATGTAGCCGATGGAATACACGTGCACGAGGCTCGAGACGGTGGTTACGACGACGAGCATTACTGCCGTCAGCGTATCGATCCGAAGCTGCCAGGACACATCCAGATCGCCTGACGTGATCCATCGCAGAATATGTACTTTATAAGACGCATGCCCAATGCCGACTTGGTAAAACACGACCCAAGATAAGACGGCCGCAATCAACAAGAATGCGGTCGTGATGATCTCGCTGGGACGTGGCCCGAGGGCGCGACCGAACAGCCCCGCGATGAGCGCACCCAGCAAGGGCAGGAATACGATAGCTGTGGTCATGTTTCGGACGGCCTGTGCCACGCAGAGCAGGGAACGTGAGTCTTTAGGCCTTGTGGCAGATGTCGCAGCGTCTGTCAGTGCGGCGTGTGCGGGTGGGGCTTTGCCGAGCTCAGTTACGGCGTGTTGAGTAAGACCTGGAGGCCACGCCCGGAATTGAACCGGGGTACGCGGATTTGCAGTCCGCTACGTAACCACTCCGCCACGTGGCCGTCCCATGGATGCAGGGTGGTTTCCTACATCAGCGCCACCCGATACATCAGGGAGCGGGCGGAGGCAATCGGGTGCGTGTGCCCAAACCTCGTGATCTTGATCGTATCTGGAAAGATTCTTACGCGTTTTGGCTTGTGCGACAGCCTGGCACGGGGTACGAAAACGCCGTTGATGTTCGACAGCTCGCTCTGTCCGGTCTGCTTTTGTCTCGCTGGCTGCGAGCAAGCTCACGGTAGGAACACTCGACACGGCCGGTCGCGGCGGCTTTGCCGAGCGCACCTTTCCGTAACGCACTCACTGGAGACCGCCTATGATTAAGGGCACCGTTAAGTTCTACAACGCCACCAAAGGCTACGGCTTTATTCAGCCGGACACAGGCGGCAAGGACGTGTTTGTACACGCCACTGCTCTCGAACGCGCTGGGATCCAGGGGCTTCGCGAGGGTGACAAGGTAACATTCGACACGCAGGAAGATCGTCGTAGCGGCAAAGTTGCTGTTGGTAGCATCAGCCTCGGCTAAACGCTCCGATCTCACCGCACATTCACCTTACTTACGTGACCATCGGCCGCCCCTCGGGTGGCCTTTGTGTCTTTTGGTGAACGCTATTTGCGGCTACGCCCCCTTCATACACGAGACACATCACACCCAAGGGCTGACCATGGCACGCAGCAAACCAACAGCGCGCGTAGAATACGTGTTTTTTGATGTCTACTACGAAGACGGCAGCCGCACCTCGAATCGCAAGATCGCGGCACTTGACGTCACGGGGCTTGATGGCGACGAACCTGCTCAGGCGTTCTTTGAGGCGCAGGACAAGGAAATTGAACACCGCTCCGGTCGCGCAAAGCCGAAGATTACGAAAATCGAGCGCTCAAAAGTGTAACGGTTGGTTGTGGTGCGGTCGGCAGTGCCTAGCTGCGGGCGCGCCGAACTTTGGCTCATCAAATCAACTTATGCTGTGCAAGCGCAGTCTGCGATCATGCGGCAGGAAACGCGCTACAGCAGAAAGACCGTTGCGGGGGGAACGCCAAGCGTTGCCGCCCCCTTTCCCACCGCGCGACTACCGCTCGACGCCATCAGACAATTTTTCGGAACCGGGTCAACGTGAAGATGCCCATCGGGCGCAACTTGCGTTGCTCAAACATTTTCAGCTCCGGGCAGACCATCACCCGCTCGACGTCAAACACCGGGCGCCATCCAATCTTGTCGCCGAACGGGGCCATGCGCCGCTCAACCCAGCTAAGCATGCCGTCTTCCGTTGTGAAATGGTTGACCAGCATGACCTCACCACCCGGACGGCAGACGCGCGCCAACTCTCGCATTACCTTCTCAGGATCGGGCACGACTGTGATGACGAACATGGCCGCCACCGTGTCGAAGCTGTTATCAGCAAATTGAAGCTCGCTTGCATCCATCTCGTACAGGCCGGACACATTCGTCAGACCCTCTTCCTCGACGCGCTCGCGCGCCTTCTCGAGCATTTCCGCAGACAGATCGATACCAACAATATCGAGGCTCTTTTTATACCCAGTGAGGGACAAACCGGTGCCAACGCCGACCTCAAGAACGCGGCCTTCGCCCTGATTTATAACCTCAACCGCATGTTTGCGGCCCTCGGCTGAGACCTTACCGAAGGTGTGATCGTAGACGGGCGCCCAACGCTTATAAGCGCCGCGCACCGCATCCTCATCGATCACGGCGTGGGTGACACTGTTTTTGTCCTTAAGCCCTTTTTCCTTCAGCTTGTCGCGCAGCAGGACCACTTCCTTGAACAAGGGTTGCTCTTTGAATTTTGCTTTGAGCAATGCGAGCTTCGGTTTGTCGCCGGAGCCTGGCGAACGCAAAGGTGAAACCATCGGGCGTAGTCTCTGTGGTTCAGGGCTAAGTTGTACGAACGGCTAAACCGTTGACGGTGATCGTCGGTTGCGAGGCTGTCTGCGGCGCAGGCGCCAGACTGCGCGCCAAGGCACGCACGATCCAGCCCCCACCCAGCACACGGGCTGATTGATCGGCCGACGAATAAAACACGCACGCTTGACCCGCGGCGATCCCCGGCTCGGCGGCGTGCAACAAAACCTTCGGCTGACCCTCCACAAGTGTCAATGTCGCCGATAGAGGCTTCTGGCTGGACCGGACGCGAACATAGAGGTCGAGACCGCCGCCAACGGCCTGTTCACCAACGGCCTGTTGGAGTGTGCCGGCGCCGAGCCAGTTTACGCCGCGCAGGGAAATGTGGTGCACATCAAGACTTGCGCGCGGCCCAACAACGACACGGCGCTCGGCGGCCTCTATGCGGACAACATAAAGCGGGTCCGCAGCTGCAATGCCAAGACCTTTGCGCTGACCGACGGTGTAGTGGAATGTGCCTTTGTGACGACCCAGCACGCGGCCGTCCACATGCACAATCTCGCCCGGCAGGCCGGCCCCTGGTCGCAGCTTCTCGATCACCTGCGCGTAATGGCCCGACGGTACAAAGCAGATGTCCTGGCTGTCGGACTTATCCGCGACGGGCAGCGCGAGCTCACGAGCCAGTGCGCGCACCTGTGGCTTCGTCAGATGGCCGAGCGGAAACACGAGCCGCGCGAGCTGTTCGCGCGTCGTGTTGAACAAGAAATAGCTCTGGTCACGGTCGGCGTCCGCGGCCCGATGCAAGCCCGGCTGACCGTCATGATCCTCGCGGCGGATATAATGGCCAGTCGCAAGCACGGCCGCGCCAAGATCACGCGCGGTGTCCAGCAGTTCGGAGAACTTGATCTGGCTGTTGCACGTGACGCAGGGAATGGGCGTCTCGCCTTTCAGGTAGCTGTCGGCAAAACTATCGATAACGGCCTCCCTGAACCTCTGCTCGTAGTCGAGCACATAATGGGGGATGCCGATATGATCTGCGACCCGGCGGGCGTCGTGGATATCCTGACCCGCGCAGCAACTGCCCTTTTTGGACGTTGCCGCACCATGGTCGTAAAGCTGCAGTGTGACGCCGATCACGTTGTAGCCGCATGAATGCAAGACCGCCGCCGCCACGGAGCTGTCGACACCACCCGACATCGCAACGACAATGGTTGCGCCCGGCGCGGGCAAGCCCGAGTTGGGCGCTGGATCATAGGACGGGTTTGAACGCAAAGGGGTGCTGTCCGTCCCAACCCCATCCGGGTCCGGGCCGCGTCCGTTCAATGGCGTTTCGTCGCTCGCCATGGTCCCGCTGTTCCACCTCCGCCAGTCTGTTTAACACCAGTCTGTTCAAAACCCAGTCTGTTCAAAACCAGCCTGTTCAACACCAGTCTGTTCATGATCTGAGATCGTTGAACAAGCCATGAATTTCCGCGAACAATGTTCACGGCGATGCACATGACAAAGGCCCAGGGCCGAATTGCGGCGCAGCCACCGGGAACAGCGTCTATGCCACCAGTCATTAACTGTCGCACGTCGGCTTATCAAGCGGGTCTTCGCACACGGGGCCACAAGTCCGTCGGGTTCTTTGCAGCAACAGGGTTGCGCCGCTCTGCCTGTCACGCGCAAGATGTGCCCAACCGACGGCTCAAGACGATTGGAACGGCGTGACCGACCACCCCCCCGAGCGGCGGCCCCCCAAGCCGAAACGCACGCCGCGCTCGGTGACAGCATCGTACCTGCGCAATGCCGCGCTG
Organism: Hyphomicrobiaceae bacterium; assembly: GCA_031409695.1. GTDB lineage: Bacteria > Pseudomonadota > Alphaproteobacteria > Rhizobiales > Hyphomicrobiaceae > JABFRJ01. The sequence continues at coordinate 1,985 of JANNXS010000192.1, read as the reverse complement.
CATTATCTAAAGCAACGGTCGGCGTCGCGCGCCATGGTGCGCCAAACGCTGACGCGTCGCTCCAAGTTGCGTCTGCAGGTCCGGACGCTGGAGCCTGAGACATTAGCCCAGATCGAGGGCGCGCTCGATGCGCTGGTCGCGGATAAATTGATTGACGACGCCACGTTCGCGCGTGGTCGCAAGGCGACGCTGGCGCATAAGGGTCTGCCGTCCCGCCGAATTGCCCAGGGTCTGAAGCTCAAGGGCGTCGATGCCGAGACGATTGAGGCGACGCTGGCCGACGGCATTGATGATCTTTCCCAGGCGCGGCGGTATGCCGAACGCCGCCGGTTGGGGCCCTGGAGCCGCAAGGCCGATACCCCCGAGCAGCGCCGCAAGGACTTGGCCGCCATGGCACGGGCCGGGTTTTCCTACGGCGTGGCGAGCAAGGCGTTGGCTGCGGAAGTGCAGGAGTGAGGCGACGTTCTCGCGCTCACACGCGGATTTCAGTCTTACCGCCCATGTATTTCTGCAGGACCTCGGGGATAGCGACGCTGCCATCGGCCTGCTGGTAGTTCTCCAGGATCGCGACCAGCGTGCGCCCGACGGCAAGGCCGGAGCCGTTCAGCGTCGTGACGTATTTCACATCACTTTGGTTGCCCTTCGGTTGCCCACCCGCAACCGGGCTGCCGCCCTTGGGCCGATAGCGCGCGCCCATACGCCGCGCCTGGAACTCACCGCATACGGAGCACGAGCTGATCTCGCGGTAGGTGTTCTGTCCGGGCAGCCAGACCTCGATGTCGTAGGTTTTTTGCGAGGCAAAACCCATATCGCCCGTGCACAGCAGCATGGTGCGATAGGCGAGGCCGAGGCGCTGGAGAATTGTCTCTGCGCACTGCGTCATGCGCTCGTGTTCCTCGATAGCTTTGTCGGGCGTGACGATGGAGACGAGTTCGACCTTGCTGAACTGATGCTGGCGGATCATGCCGCGCGTGTCGCGGCCGGCCGCGCCCGCTTCCGAGCGGAAGCACGGCGTCCACGCCGTAAAGCGCATCGGCAGCTTGTCCTCGTCGATGATCTGCTCGCGCGCGAGGTTGGTGAGCGAGACTTCGGCGGTGGGGATGAGCCAGAGGCGGTGTAAGGCACTTAACTGCTCTGTGTCGGATCTCAGCATTTGTACCAAATCAGAGTTTAGACGCTCGCTACCCATTTTCAGCGCTGTCTCAAACTTTGATAGAAGCCCATCGTATTTCTTAACCATCGGCGAGGTGCTTGTTTCGAACAAATCCTCCGCAAACTTCGGCAAATTCGCCGTCCCGTAGGCCGCAGCATCCCGCACCAGCATCGGCGGCACGACTTCCATATAGCCGAACTCGTCCGTGTGCGTGTCGAGCATGAACTGCCCCAGCGCACGTTCGAGGCGGGCCAACTGCCCCTTTAGGAACACGAAGCGCGCGCCCGAGACTTTGGAGGCGGTCTCGAAATCCATCAGGCCCATGGCCTCGCCAATTTCGAAATGCTGCTTCGGCTTGTTGAGTTTGGCCGCTAGCGCATCCCTCGGCTCGCCAACGCGACGGACCTCGACATTGCCGTGCTCATCCGCGCCGAAAGGCACCTCATCTAGGGGAATATTCGGTATCACATCCAAGTAGTCTTTGATCTTGGCATCCAGCCCCGCGACCTCGGCCTCGGCCTTGGGAATCGTGTCCTTGAGGCCTGCCACGTCGGCCATCAGCTTGGCGGCCAGCGCCTCGTCCTTGGCGCCCTTGGCGCGGCCGATGTCTTTCGACGCGCTGTTGCGGCGGCCCTGCAGTTCCTGCAGGTCGGTCACCAATTTCTTGCGCTGGTCGTCCATGGCCAAAACGGCGGACGATGAAAACTGACCATCGATGCCACGGCGTTTCAGGCCGCCATCGAACCAGACGGGGTTGTCGCGAATGGCTTTCAAGTCGAACACGGGAGCTGCCTTGCCGATGATTCAGTCATTGGGCCGCTCTTAAGCCAAG
>JANNXS010000191.1:0-7516 GCA_031409695.1 Hyphomicrobiaceae bacterium | reverse complement strand
ACCGTGCCGCGACCCGAGATCGAGAACACATCTTCGATCGGCATCAGGAACGGTAGATCCTTCGGACGATCCGGGATCGGAATGAACGTGTCGAGAGCTTCGTACAGCTTGAGGATTGCCTCATCTGCCAACTCGCCCTTCTCACCATTCAGCGCCTTGACGGCCGCGCCACGGATGATCGGAGTGTCGTCGCCCGGAAACTGATACTTGGTCAGCAGTTCGCGCACTTCCATCTCGACCAGCTCAAGTAGTTCCTGATCCTCGACGATGTCGCACTTGTTCAGGAAGACAACGATCTTGGGCACGCCAACCTGGCGGGCAAGGAGAATGTGCTCGCGCGTCTGGGGCATCGGGCCATCAACAGCCGAGACGACCAGGATCGCCCCGTCCATCTGGGCGGCACCGGTGATCATGTTCTTCACGTAGTCGGCGTGGCCGGGGCAATCGACGTGGGCATAGTGGCGGTTTGGCGTCGAATACTCAACGTGGGACGTGGCAATGGTCAAGATCTTGGTCGGGTCGCGACGGCCCTGGGACTCCGACGCCTTCGCGACTTCATCATAGGCAATTGCGGTCTTAGTCCACCCGCGAGCCTGCGACACCACAGTCAATGCAGCCGTCAACGTCGTCTTACCGTGGTCAACGTGACCGATCGTGCCGACGTTGCAGTGCGGCTTCTCGCGATTAAACTTTTCCTTGGCCATGGCCAACTCCTTCGTCGTCTGACCCTAGACACTTCTGTCAGGGGTATGTTTCATCCGGGCGGAACAAATCCCGACCCAAGTCTCGAATCAGGCGTACTTTTTCTTCACTTCTTCCGCCACGTTGCGTGGAACTTCAGCGTAATGGGCGAACTGCATCGAGTAGGACGCGCGGCCAGTTGACTGCGAGCGCAGCTGGCTGACGTAACCAAACATGTTTGCCAGCGGCACGTTCGCACGGACCACGGTCGCGTTGCCACGCATTTCCTGTGTTCGGATCTGGCCACGACGGCTGTTGATATCGCCGATGATCCCACCGACGAAATCTCCGGGTGTCACGACTTCGATATCCATAATCGGCTCAAGGATGCGAATGCCACCCTTTTCACAGGCTTCGCGCATTGCGGCACGAGCTGCAATCTCGAATGCAATCGCCGACGAATCCACCTCGTGATAGGCGCCGTCGTAAAGCGAAACCTTCATATCCACCAGGGGGAAGCCGATGAGAACGCCAGCGTCCCAGACGGAGTTCACACCCTTCTCAACGCCCGGCAAATACTCCTTCGGCACGGTACCGCCGATAATGGTTGATTCAAAGACGTTGCCAGCACCGATCTCGTTCGGCTCCAGCTTGAGTTTGACACGTGCAAACTGACCGGTACCACCGGTCTGTTTCTTGTGCGTGTAGTCAATCTCCGTCGCACGGGCGAGGCTCTCGCGGTACGCAACCTGCGGGGCACCGACATTAGCTTCGACGCCGTGTGTGCGCTTAAGGATATCGACCTTAATGTCGAGATGTAGTTCACCCATGCCCTTCAGGATTGTTTCACCGCTTTCAGGGTCAACAGACACCCTGAACGACGGATCCTCAACGGCCATGTTGTACAGGGCAGACGACATCTTCTCCTGATCGGCCTTCGTCTTTGGCTCGATCTTCATTTCGATCACTGGATTTGGGAAATCCATCTTCTCGAGAATAACCGGCTTCTGCGGATCGCAGAGGGTCTCGCCTGTACGTGTGTCCTTGAGACCCTGGAGCGCAATGATATCGCCGGCAAACGCCTCATCGATTTCCTTACGTTCATCCGCGTGCATCAAGTACATGCGGCCGATACGTTCTTTTTTATCGCGTGTCGTCTGCGCCAGCGCCATACCCTTCTCGGCCTTGCCCGAGTAAACGCGGCAGAACGTCAGCTGACCCACGTGCTCGAAACTCATGATCTTAAAGGCAATCATGGACAACGGCTCGGTATCGAGCGGCCTACGCTCGGTCGGTAGATCCGTCTTGTAGTCAGTTGCCTTGTACGCTTCACGGTCCGAAGGCGCGGGCAGGAAATCAACCACGGCATCGAGGAGCGTCTGTACGCCTTTGTTCTTGAACGCCGAGCCGCACAGCATGGGATAGAATGCGCGGGTCACAGTCGCTTTGCGGATGAGCCGACGGATAGTGTCCTTGTCTGGCTCCTTGCCGTGCATCAAGTAGGCTTCCATCACCGTGTCGTCCATCTCGACAGCAGCTTCAATCATCGCGGCGCGAAATTCGTTCGCCTTGTCGACCATGTCGGCCGGAATCGGGCCCTTGATCATTTTAGAATCTTTGCCGTCACCGTCCCATATGACCGCTTCCATCTCGATGAGATCGACAATACCCTGAAACTTCTCTTCAGCCCCGATCGGCAGCTGAATTGGAACAGCCTTCGCGCCAAGTTTTTCCTTAATATCATCCAGGCACATGTAGAAATCGGCGCCTGTTTTATCCATTTTGTTGGAAAAGATCACGCGCGGCACGCCATATTTATCACCCTGGCGCCAAACCGTCTCTGTCTGTGGCTCAACACCCTGATTCGAATCCAGGACGCAAACGGCACCGTCCAACACGCGCAAAGACCGCTCAACTTCGATCGTAAAGTCTACGTGGCCCGGCGTGTCAATGATGTTCATCCGACGCTTTTTACCGTCGCGGCCAGCCCAGAAACAGGTGGTCGCCGCAGACGTGATCGTGATGCCACGCTCCGCTTCTTGGACCATGAAGTCCATGGTTGCGGCGCCATCGTGCACTTCGCCGATCTTGTGGCTAATACCGGTATAATAAAGGATCCGCTCGGTCGTTGTCGTCTTCCCTGCATCGATGTGAGCCATGATGCCGAAGTTGCGGTAGTCCTCAATTTTGTATTCGCGGGCCATGGTGAGCCTCGTATCCAAGGTTGGGGCAAAATGATCGGGGCGCAATATTCAAGTGCACCGTGGGGTGAACCCGCCGCGCGCCGCGCCAATCATTCGATCCAGTTTATTTCGGCCTAGTTCAGTTTCGGCAGTTAAGCTCGGGGTAGTCCAGTGGTCTACCAGCGATAATGCGAGAATGCGCGGTTTGCCTCAGCCATCTTATGAGTGTCTTCACGCTTTTTAACGGCAGAACCGCGATTGTTTGCGGCATCAAGCAATTCACCCGATAACCGCTCTTCCATCGTGTTTTCGTTTCGAGCCCGCGCGGCCGCAATAATCCAACGGATTGCCAAGGCCTGACGACGTTCGGTACGCACATCTACCGGTACCTGGTAGGTGGCACCACCCACACGACGCGACCGCACCTCGACGGCCGGTGCTACGTTTTCCAGCGCTTGTTTGAACATGGCTAGGGGATCGGCCTTCGCCTTGGTCTGTATCCGCTCGAACGCACCGTAGACGATACCTTCGGCAACAGACTTTTTGCCTTCGTACATGATCGAGTTCATGAATTTAGACAACACGATGTCACCGAACTTTGGGTCCGGGTTGACGACGCGTTTATCGGCACTGTGGCGACGAGACATGGCATCCACTCCTTGCGGAGAAATTAAGAGCGACAAATCACGATAGACGTATCACTTCGGCCGTTTGGCACCGTACTTCGAGCGCCGCTGGCGCCGCTCCGAAACACCCTGCGTGTCGAGCACGCCGCGGATGACGTGATACCGGACACCGGGCAAATCCTTGACGCGGCCACCGCGGATCATGACCACCGAGTGTTCCTGAAGGTTGTGGCCTTCACCCGGGATGTAGCCAATCACTTCGAAGCCGTTTGTGAGGCGGATCTTGGCGACTTTACGAAGCGCCGAGTTCGGCTTCTTTGGCGTCGTCGTGTAAACGCGGGTGCACACACCGCGCTTTTGAGGGCACGACTGCATGTGGCGCGACTTCTCGCGATAAATCTTCGGTGTCCGGGGTTTCCGGATCAGTTGCTGAATTGTCGGCATCAGACCGCTCCGCCTGCTCTTCGCACCTCAGCCATAACCGGCCAAAACCGCCTGAGCCCACTTCAACCCACGCGCTCAGATCACATGATCCCAACACGCCATTAAAGCCGATGCGCCTTATAGCACATCAGCCTAACCCGGGAATCGGTAAGCTTCCGCTCGCCAAATCCGGTTCGCCAGAGGATCAGGGCGCATAAAAATGCACCAACGATCATAGCACCGAAAGATCTCTGCTTTTGGGCCGGAGCGTTTAGGCTACATCAACGCCGAGTAACGAAGCGGCTATACCGCCAAGTCGAAACCACGGCGCGGAAAGATGGCCTACCACCTACCGTCACAGTGAGCGTCGTGTAGCCCGTGTGTTGCATGTCGTCAACAGTCCACATTCACCGGGAGCGAAATTTCTTTCGCCCGACTTCAAGCCCGATTAATGCAGTTTCATTGATGTATTTCAATGACAGGCGTGTGGGATTTGGTTTGGCTCGAACACAAATGTCGCGCACGGCTCGTGAACTACTACCGCGTGCTCGTCCGGCCAGGCCCGCCTTGGTGTGGCTTAGCCGTCGACGAGTTTTTGACCGCCGATGGCCACTCGGATCACTGAGTTATCAACAGGTTTGTGACCGGTGCACCCGATCAGCATTCCACCTATGTGCGTTTCTACCGTTTGGGCGTTATGCTTACGCATCTTATTGATATTATTTAGTAAATAGATCTGTTGAAGCCTGCTACTTGCGCAACTCTTGCGTGTTCTTACTGCTTTATGACAACACCTTTTCTTATCGCCGCGTTCCGATGACGGCATTTTAATGACAAACGCGGATACGTTGACGTGAGAAGAGCGCTTCTGTGTTTCGGCACTCCACGTCACGTGTCGTGGGCGCGCAAATCGTGGCCAGTAAGTGTGCGAGTGCTTTACATGCAAAATCTGAGACGTACGTTGTCCGGGAATGACCACGCGCTGCTTAAAATTGCGGCGATACAGCCGATTTCGTGCCTGCCGCCGTTGCACCAGCCGGCCGCCGAAAAACTTAGACTGGAAGGGCTTTTGCAGCGTCAAGGCGACGTGTGGTACCCGACCCCCGATGGTCTAGCCCTGTCAAAGCAACCGACCGTTTAGCCGACCAGTCGAGCACGTTCGTCGAATCCGCCCCGCCACCGAGGCGCGACCCCAAAGACGCGTCGCCCACACATATATAGGAATGGCATCTCATCGCGGCACAAGCCGTTGCGATTGAGTGTTCAGCTGAGCATCAGGTCACTTGGGCGGGCACGGCCCCGTCCGTCCCCATCACCCGGGCCTTGAGCCGGTCCATGGCGAGGTAGATGACGGGGGTGGTGTAGAGGGTCAGGACCTGACTAAGCAAGAGGCCGCCGATGATTGAGACGCCAAGCGGATTGCGTAGCTCCGAGCCGGCACCCGATTCGAGCGCCAAGGGCAACGCACCGAAGAGGGCGGCCAGCGTCGTCATCATGATCGGGCGGAAGCGCTTTAACGACGCCTCATAAATCGCCTCGCGCGGGGTTGCGCCTTTGGTGCGCTCAGCGTCGAGGGCGAAGTCGATCATCATGATCGCATTCTTTTTGACGATGCCCATCAGCAGGATGATGCCGATCAGCGCCACGAGCGAGAGGTCCATGCCGGCCATCAGCAAGGCGAGCACGGCGCCAATGCCAGCAGACGGCAAGGTCGTCAGGATCGTAAAGGGGTGAATGAAGCTCTCATAGAGCACGCCGAGCACGATGTAGATCGTGACCATGGCCGCCAGGATCAGCCACGGCTGTCCCTCGAGTGACTTGGCGAATTCGGCGGCGTCGCCCGTGTATCCGCCGGTGATCGCGTCGGGCATGCCGATTTTTTTCTGTGCCGTTGTTATGGCGTCAACCGCATCGCCGAGGGCTGCACCCGGCGCAAGATTGAATGACAGCATTAAAGACGGGAACTGCTCCTGGTGCTGGATCGACAATGGTGCCGTCACGCGCTCAATGGTTGCAACCGACGACAGCGGCACCTGCGCGCCGCCAACACCCGGCACGTAAACGCGCGTCAGGGCTGCAGGGTCCGACTGGTAGCGAGGCAAGGCTTCGAGCACGACGCGGTATTGGTTTGACTGGGCGTAAATGGTCGAGATTTGGCGCTGGCCGAAGGCATCATTGAGGGCGTCGTTGATGGCCAGCATGGAGACGCCGAGACGGCCTGCGGTTTCGCGATCGACGTTGATGCGCGCGCGCAATCCGCCGTCCTGGGCATCAGAAATGACATCGCGGACCACTGGTGATGTACGCAGTTCGGCGACGAGCTTGGCACCCCAGAGGGAGATGAGTGCCGGGTCGGTGCTGGTCAGTGTGAACTGATATTGCGCGGGCGACACGCGGGTTGCGATCTGCACGTCCTGAACCGGCTGGAAATAGACACGCGCGGAGGCGACGGCACGAAGAGCGACATTCAAGCGCTCAATGATTTCGCTGACGGACGCTTTACGTTTGCCACGGTCGGTCAGCACGACTTTGACATGGGCCTGGTTGGGCGTGACGTTGGTTGAGGAGACACCGACAACGGTGACGACACTCTTGACGTCTGGGTCGCGGCGGATGGTTTCGGCGACGGCTGCCTGCAAGCGCACCATTTCATCAAAGGAAACCTCCGGACCGCCTTCGAGCACGCCGGTCACGAGCCCCGTGTCCTGCAACGGGAGGAAACCTTTGGGCGCAACAACGTAAAGCCAGATGGTCAAAAACACGGTGCCGAGTGTGACCAGGAGTGTCAGCCCCTGGCGCGCCAGAACCCAAGTCAGAGAGCGGCCGTAAACTGCAATGATGCGGTCGTTGAAGCGGGAGAGCAGGCCCGCCGCAGCTCCAACTGAGACGCCGTCAGAGGGCACCGGGTGCGCCTTCAACATTCGCGCGCACATCATGGGCGTTAGCGTCAGTGAGACGATGGCCGACACGATGACCGCGATCGTCAGTGTCAACGCGAACTCGCGGAACATGCGGCCAACGAGACCCGTCATGAACAACAGTGGGATGAACACGGCGATCAACGAGAGCGTCAGCGAAATGACGGTGAAACCGATCTCGCGGCCGCCCTCAAGCGCGGCTTGGAGGGGGCTCTCGCCCTCCTCGATATGGCGCACGATGTTCTCGATCATCACGATGGCGTCGTCGACAACGAACCCGGTGCCGATTGTGAGTGCCATAAGTGACAGATTGTCGAGTGAAAAGCCGGCCAGCCACATGACGCCGAAGGTGGCGATCAAGGACGTCGGCAGCGCGACACCGGCAATGATCGTCGCGCGGAGATCGCGCAGGAAGACGAGCACAACCAGGACGACCAACACAACGGCAAGCACAAGGGTAAACTGAACCTCGCGGATGGACGCTTGAATGGTCTCCGTGCGGTCGTGGACAAGGTTGATTTTGACGCCCTGCGGCAACGCTGTCTGCAAACGGGGCAATTCACGCTGAATGCGCCTGACGGTTTCGATGACGTTGGCGCCTGGTTGCCGCTGGACGTCAATGATAACAGCCTGTTCGCCACGGAACCAACCGCCCACTTTGTTGTTTTCGAGACCGTCGATGATC
>JANNXS010000190.1:0-2215 GCA_031409695.1 Hyphomicrobiaceae bacterium | reverse complement strand
CCAGGCTTTCAAACAGCGGCCCCCAGCGCGTGCCAGGTGTGCCAATGATCTGATAGCTGGAACTCTTGCGGCGGATGTCATCATCGGCCGGGATTGATGCGAGGACGGGAATGCCGACCTTGGCGGCGAATGCCGCGGCTTCACCGGTGCCGTCGTCCTTGTTGATGACCATACCGGCCACACCGACGTTGCCACCAAGCTTGCGGAAGTAGTCGACGGCTGAGCAGACGTTGTTGGCCACATAGAGCGATTGCAGATCGTTCGATCCGACAACGATGACCTTCTGGCACATGTCGCGGGCGATCGGCAGACCAAAGCCACCGCAGACGACGTCGCCTAGGAAGTCGAGCAGGACGTAGTCAAAGCCCCACTCATTGAAGCCCAGCTTGTCAAGCAGTTCGAAGCCATGGATGATGCCGCGACCGCCGCAGCCGCGGCCAACCTCGGGGCCGCCGAGCTCCATGGCGTAGACGCCGTCACGCTTGAAGCAGACATCGCCGATTTTGACGTCCTCGCCGGCCAACTTCTTCTTGGTCGAGGTCTCAATGATGGTTGGGCAGGCCCGTCCGCCAAACAGGAGAGAGGTCGTGTCACTCTTGGGGTCGCAGCCAATCAGGAGCACTTTTTTGCCCTGCTGGGCCATCATGTAGCTGAGGTTGGCGAGGGTGAAGCTTTTGCCAATCCCGCCTTTGCCGTAGATGGCAATGATCTGTGTTGTCTTAGCAGCGGGCGAGGTTTTAAGTGGGGCGGCGTGAACTTTTGGCTTCGTCGCATCGAGAACTAGGGTCATGGTGCCTGTCTCCAGTCGAGGACCATTTTCAGGCACTCCGGTTGAGTGAAAGCCGCCTCGTACGCGGTGGCAGCCAATGCAGCCGGCAGACAATCCGTTACGAGATCGCTTAGGTCGAGGGCACCAGAAGCAATGAGCTTTGTGGTGGCGGCCAAGTCGCGCGGTGTCCATTCGGCAGCGATACGCAGACGCGCCTCGCGCATGAACGCTGGTGCAAAGGCGAAACTCGGCCGCTCGTGGTAAAATCCGGCCAGCGTGATTTCACCATTGCGAGCGAGGCGACCGATCAGCGGGTCAAGCAGGCTTACATCCCCGCTGGCGTCGTACACAGCATAGTAATCGCGACGAGCATCGGCTTCACTGTCGATGACCGGATAGGTCTTGCCCCCTGCGCGACGGATCGGATTTTTTTCCCATACCGTTGGCGGTGCACCACCAAGCGCCATAGAAATGCGAGCCAGCAGGCGCCCAACGATGCCATGGCCGACAATCAAGTCAGGCGCTCGCGCACCATCTGCCTTCAGAGCATGATAGGCCGTTGCGGCCAGCGCCATGAGAACGCCCGTCTCGCCGAGAGCGGGATCGATGACGGCGGTGCGGCGACCAGCTGTCACCAGTCGCTGCGCTGAGCCGCCGAACAAACCTTTAACGGGACCAAAACAGGTCGCGCCCGGCACGAAGACAGTCTCACCCACTTTGCGTCCAGAACCGGCCCCCGCTTCAACAACAGTACCAACGGATTCGTATCCCGGCACGAGCGGGTAACCCATGCCCGGGAAGGGCGGCATGGCACCCGACCACAACAGTCGCTCAGTACCTGCACTGATACCGCTAAAGTTGACGTCGACAACGATATCGTCACCGGCAGGCTGGTCAAGCTCAAGGGTTTCGAGAGCGATCTCGTGAGCCTTGCGGAATATGACTGCGGTGGTCTGCATTCCCACTCACTTAAGACGTGTTTGGAGGATCATGATCGGAAGGCGTTACCGCGAGGATCTGAGCAACACTGGCGGCACTTGGTCAGCACCAGTCAGTTTTCAGCACCAGTCGGTCGTCGTGTCCCAGGTCGGCCGTCATATCAGGCTGTCCATTTCAATTGACACTTTACGGTGACAATTTTTGTTGTCAAGTTGCTTTGACGGTTTTTGTGTCAATTCCGCGTTTCGCGAGCATAAGCCCGGTCAGAATCGGTCGCCGGGTTTTAACGAGGCGCGAGGTTTCAAAGCCGGCGGCAGACGTGAGCGCACGAAGTTCGTCGCCGCTGCGGGCGCGTCCTCGGCCCATGGCAAGGAGGTACAGGCCGAAGTAGGCATCACCGACAGTTTCGGCACCTGGTAGGCCCCGCATCGGCTCAGCGATGACAAGAGTGCCACCGGGCGGCAGAGCCGTGTGCACAGCTTTAAGCAGGCCCAGAACGGTGTCGTC
>JANNXS010000189.1:0-1738 GCA_031409695.1 Hyphomicrobiaceae bacterium | reverse complement strand
TTCTGATCTTGATCCTGAAATTTCTGGTCGCTCCAGCCATGGCTTGGGTCTTGTGTTGGTACATGGGGTTTTCGCGCGACGTGTCCGATGTCATCGTTGTCGCGGCGGCCACCCCGGTTGGCGTCTTGATCACAATTTTTGCCGCCGAGTATAAGACCGAGCCTGAGTTCATATCCACAGCCGTGGTGACCACGACGATCCTGTCGCCGCTGTTCGTTACCGGTTGGATCATCGCAACGCGAATACTTTAAAACGGGCGGCAAAGCACGGGTGGCCGCACACGATCACTCGGCCGCGACTGTCTGCAACGCCAGCTGGTTCACGAGCGCGCGCAACGCGGCGGCACGCACAGGCTTGCGTAGAACCGCACACCCGTAGTCGCGCGCGGCGCGTTGCACCTCGTGCGAAGCATCGGCTGTCAGGATCACCGCGGGAACGCCGACCCCGAGGCGCACGCGGACAGCTTGCACGGCATCGATGCCGTTCCCGAGGTCGAGATGGTAGTCCGAGAGCACAAGGTCTGGATGCACATCCCCGGAGTACAGGACATTGAGCGCCCCTTTTGTGCTCTCGGCCTTGTAAACGCGGCAGCCCCAGCCAAGCAGCAACGTGTCCATCGCGTCCAAGACACCGGGATCGTTGTCAATCACGAGGATGGTCAAGCCTGTCAACTGGGTCCGGCGCGAGGCTGGCGCGAGTAAAGCATTGTGCGACACGATCTTGGCACTTGCGGCCACCACGGCTGGCATCGAGCGTGCCATTTCAAGTGTGAACGTCGAGCCATGGTCAACCTTCGATGTGACGGCGACGGCAATGCCGAGTTTTCGCGTGATGCGGTCGACAATCGAAAGGCCGAGGCCAAGGCCACGCACGTCATTGGCGGTTTCTTCAAGGCGCTGGAACTCGCGAAAAATCAGCTCTTGCTTCTGTTTCGCGATCCCCGGCCCCGTGTCAGTGACTTGGAACAGCACACTTCCGAGACCAGCCCCGCCTTTACCCTTCGGCTTGCGCCGGACACCAACGACGACGCCACCCGTGCGGGTATATTTGAGCGCATTCGAGACGAGGTTCTGCATCACGCGACGCAGCAAACGCCGGTCGGACCGAACATGGACGCTCGTCTTGATGATGCGCAGGTCGAGCTTTCGCTCGCGGGCAAGCGGCGCGAACTCGACCTTCAATTGCTCAAACAGGTCGTTCAGCGGAAACACGCTCGTCTCGGGGTCCATTCGGCCCGTGTCGAGACGCGCAATATCTACGAGCGCGCCGAGGATCTCTTCGACGGCGTCAAGCGACGCTTCGATGTTGCCGGCAATCTGCGCTTCCTTGGTGCCAACCACACGCTCGGCCAGACTGTCTGCGTAAAGTCGTGCCGCGTTCAGGGGCTGTAACACGTCATGGGAGGCAGCCGCCAGAAACCGTGTCTTGTCAAGATTGGCTTCGTCCGCCCGGGTCCGCGCAACCAACAAAGCGTTGTTTGATTCGCTCAGATCCGCGGTACGCTCACGCACCTTGCCTTCGAGCGTGTTGAGCATCTCGCTACGCTCCTTCATGCGCATCTGCAGTTGGGCGTTGGCTTCGCGCTGCGCATCGACCGCGTTTTGCTGCTCGGTGAAGTCGGCAAATGTAACCACAAGGCCACCTTGGGGCGTTCGGGCGGTGCGCATGTCGATCAACCGTTTCGCAATCTCAAGGCTCTCGCGATGCGGCTTGGTGTCTGAGGCGAGACGCTTCATCT
>JANNXS010000188.1:0-1986 GCA_031409695.1 Hyphomicrobiaceae bacterium | reverse complement strand
ACGAATTGGACGTTGCTGGCCGAACAATCGCTACGGACGTCAGCATAAAGCCGCTTTACGACCCAACCGGTATCCGAACACGCACCTAAAAGGCACGGTGTCGTACAGCTCAAGCGCCAACGGCTTGTGTTTGGTTGCAGGACTGAGCAACCTGATTTGAACCAATGGTGTAAGGTGTTGATTTTATTGGCTCTCGGCCTCGATAATTTCCAGTGAGCTTGTTGAGGCATTGAAAAATATAGACAAATTTACAGGCAGTGGTTGCGGGGGCCCGCTACCGCTATTACAGTACTGGGCTGGTATGCGGATCAAAGCGTAGATCCAAGACCACTGTTTTGGGGCGCTTGGTGCTCTTGCCCTCCAATTCTCCGCCCAAAACAAGATCAATAATATCAATACGTTGATCCTCCTGCCGTTCAAGCTTTGAGACATCCATGGCCATTCCCCGCCCAAAGTTTCGGGCTACGAGGCAGGGCCAGACCTCCAGCGCGCGGTCCGCTTCGAGCCAGTAATGTGTGCCCGGCCGTCATTGCGGAGTTGTTCCAGCAGCCGCTTGATATGATCACGTTTCTTGTCTGGAAGGACTTGCATGAGTTCGGACATCGGTGCCCCGTCGGCAGCTGCCAATTTCAGATGCTTCAACAGCAACTCCTTTTCCGTGTCACGGTCCAGCCCGGCCTTGCGGGTATGCACGCCGGCCTCGCCGAGATGCGCGTAGAAGCGCCGCGACAGGATCCGCTTGCCGCGCCCGGTGCGCTCGATGACGCCGGCGGTGACCAGCACTTTGGCGCGATCCTTGAGATGCTCGGGCAGTCCCTGTTCTCGATGGACAAGATCGATGACGAGGAAGTCGTCTGTCGAAAAGCGCTTCAGCTGCTCGTCGCCGACCTGCTCCAAGAAGCGGAGGAAGCGGGGATCGCCGATCTCGCCGGGCAACCGAATCACAACGCGGTGCGCGTCAGATTGATAGGGGGCGGGCAAGGCTTTGCCTTGCCGGATGCTTTGACGGAACATCAAGTCCATGCCTTGGCCGGAGCGTTCGACGAGACCGCATCGCGCGAGCGCTTCGGCGATGCGCCGGTTGCGCGGGGCCTGTCGCTCCCGGACAGTTTCAGGCGTGATGCCGTCGGGAAAGCCGCCGGGACTTTCAATTTCGAGCAGACGCGGCCACTGCTTGACCCAGATCGAACCACCATTGCGATAGTCACGGTGGCTGACAGCATTGAGCACGGCTTCGCGGACGCTGTCCTCATCAAAGGTCGGGATGTCGTACTTGAACAACCCCTCGCGAAACTGCTGGACGTCGTTGCTGGTAGGCGATGCTGGCCTCACTGCTGCGGTATTCGAAGATGGCCTCAGCTTGGGCGAGGTGCCGCGACAGCGCCTTGGCGGTTCCCAACAGGATGAGGCTCGCGTAGGTCGGCTTGCGGTCGATGGTCAGCTCAGCATTTTCGAGCAGCTCGGCTGTCGACCAGCGACCGATCTCTGCGCGACTGCTCTTGCGCTGCCAGCGGCTGCGAAAGGCCGCGATGGCGGCATCATCGAGCAGCATCGCGGCATCGGCATTCGGCACGAGTTCCGCGGAAAAGTCAGTCTGCGTCTCGCCGAGGATCAAGGCAAGCTGATCGACGGACATGGGCTGGAGGCTGCTGCCAGCTCGCATCAAGTAGCGGCCCTTGTAGTTCACCGGCCGGCCAGGCGGGCGCGATGGCACCACGACAGACAGGACGCGGCCGGAAGGCGTCAAGATTTCGATCGGCTCGATCCGCAGATGCAGCCGTTCGAACAGGCCAATCTTAGTCCGATCCGGCGCGTCGAACGCGGCAGTGCCCACAATCCGGCGCGGCAACTTGTCGGTCACGCCAAGCACGATGCTGCCGCCGCCCTCGTTGGCCAGCGCGCAGCAGTAGCCGACGAGCTCCTCGAAATCGTACCGGTTCTTGGCCTCCTTGAACTCGACATGCTCCGTCTCGCTGTCGAGCAGCA
>JANNXS010000187.1:0-9551 GCA_031409695.1 Hyphomicrobiaceae bacterium | reverse complement strand
ATAACACCGGCGCGCTGTCACCGAAGGTCATCTACAAGGAAATGATCGCCAGCGAGGACGTACGTGAAGAAGCGGCCAACGCTTTGGGCATTCCCATGTCCAGGATGGGCGCGCCGCGCATCAAACTCGTCGATGAGACAGCGTTGATCAACATTGAAATACGCTCACGTGATCCAGAGATGGCGCGCCGCCAGAATCAAGCATTGATCGAGGCCCTTCAGCGCCGGCTTGATCGTTTGCGCGCCGACGAATTGGAGCGGCGGCAAGCAACTGTGCGCGACAACCTCGCCATCTACGAGGTCACCGTTGCTAATGCGCGCGACAAAATCCTCGATCTGCAACGGGCGTCTGGCCTGCAATCCGCGACCCAGTTCAACGAAATCTCGACAACCCTTGTCCGTCGCACCCAACGGCTTGGTGAGTTGGCGGCGGATCTCGATCGGCTGCAACGCGAACAGGACGTGCTTGCGGCTCGGCTCGGCGTCAACGCTCAAACAGCCGCACTTGCCTTGCGCATCACCGCCGACCCCATGAACGGCAAGGCCGTCTCAGACCTGAGTGAAGCACGCAGCAAATACGACGCCGAACGCCGTCGGCTCGGCAGCTCAAATCCAGCATTGATACAGTTGCAAAAACTGGCCGCCGCGGCCGCCGGTGATCTCCAGCGCATCGTCGAGAGCAATGGGTTGACCAATCCAGCCCATGTCGAATTGCTGATCATGCTGACCAACAACACCCACCAGGTCGATCTGTTCAAACGCCTCGTCGGTAGTGAATCCGGCCTCGAAGGCCGCCGCGCCGAAGTTGCAACAACCGCGCGCGAAGTCGCCGAGCTTGACCGACAGCACATGCGTCTTGGCAAAGTTGCAGCCGAACTTGAGGATCTGAAGAAAACACAGCTCGTTGCCGAGGCTGTGCTGACCACGGCTATTGCACGCATCGCGACAAGCCGGTCGGACATCTTTGGCTCCTATCCGCTGCTGCAGACGCTCACCAGTCCGACCCGCTCCAGTACACCCGCTGGCGCGCAGGGGCTCTACACCATTGCTGGTGGCGTGCTCGGCACGCTGCTGCTCGCCCTCGCTTGGTTCCTCGCATGGCTACGCACCGGATCCGTCCAGAGAACTTTGAAGAACGCCTAATTTACTGGGCGGTTCTATCGACCTGGGGCCTATGGTTCCTGGGCGCGACGTTCGTTGTCTTCCCGCTGATGGGCTGGTGCCTCGCGGGGTTGGCGATCGCGCGCCGACTTGGTTGGGCTGTCACGGCCGACAACCATTATCCGCGTCCGTCGCCGGTGATCGTCAGCGCCTGGCTGACCGGCATGGCCGTCATGTTGGTCGCGCTCGTTGCCGGCCACATTGACTATGAGATGGGATTGCCCGCGACGATCAAATCTACACTTGGATGGGTCAAAGGCTGGGCCCTGTTCGCTATCTTCCCGCTCGCGGGCGCCATGACGCAAATACGGGCACGCATCGTGTTCCGAGCCTTTAACATGCTCGGGCTGCAAACACTTCTCATCACGCCCGTTCTGATCATGAGCGCCATGATCGGCCTCGATGACACGCTCTATATTTCGCCTTTGCAGTTGATCGTGGGGTCGGAGCCGATCTTTTACGCGGTCGGCCTGCATATGCCAGACAGTGGTATGCTCGGGTTTCGCCTGCGTTATTTTGCACCCTGGGCGCCGGCTGCAGCTTTTTTTGGCGTCATTGCCTTCGCCCTCGCGCTTTATGATCGCAGCCCATTCTGGCGCGCCGTCGGCATCGCGGCCGCCATGTCGATGTGTTTCTTTTCACTCTCGCGTCTCGCACTCATCGCTATTCCGGCTGTTCTACTTGCAACGTGGGCGGTCTCGAACATGTTGCGGCCAATCGTGCTGATGACCGCAGTGCCACTGGTGATTATTTCAGCCGTCATGGGCGATCCACTCCTGCAATTGGCTCTCGACGCGGAAGCGGCGTTCTCAGGCGCGCGTGCCGACTCAAGCCGTGTCCGTGCCATCATCCAGAATATAGGTATCCACCGTTGGCAGACGGAAGCGTTCTGGTTCGGTCACGCCGTCGGCGAACGTGGCTCGCACATTGTCGAGTATGTGCCGATCGGTTCCCACCACACCTGGATCGGCCTCCTGTTCGTTAAAGGACTGACCGGCCTACTGGCATGTCTGTTGCCGTTAGTATGGACCGTGTTGGAATTGGCGGTGCGCTCGATCCGCGATCGCGTATCGCGTTCGGCTTTCGGCTGCATGATCGTGTTCGTGCTGTTCTCATTTGGTGAAAATGCCGACGTGCTCGCCTATCTGATCTGGCCCGCGTTCCTGATCCTCGGCATCGCAGCCCGCCGGCGCATTTCGCTTGACCCGGTCTCGGCGCTGGCTGGGGCGAAGCATCTTCTCAACGCATCCCAACACCAAACGGCAACCTAATCTGTGGGCAATGGCTGTATGTTCTACTTTCGTCCGCGCGAATGACGTCATAGATTGCGCCCGCACCGTCGGTTCCGTGTAGCGTTCCATCTAAGTGGATGGGGACTAGCTATGGGCGCGGCACGTAAACTTTCGCCAGATGACAGGGGCGCGACGCTCAACGCGACGCATGATGTGACACACGACACGACACCGGGCGCGTTTCTCGGCGTCACAGCGTCGGCCAAGGGCATGATCTGGCGTGAGCGCTTAGCACCCCTCGATGCCGCAACGGCCACGGCCATCGCGCAACGCCAAGGCATTCCCGAATTGCTCGGCCGGGTGCTGGCAGCGCGAGGCGTATCCATCGACGATGCGGCCGTCCACCTCGACCCGACCATCAAGGCCCTGATGCCCGACCCGAGTGTTCTGGCTGGCATGGACGCTGGCGCCAAACGCATTGCCGACGCCATTGAGCGTCAGGAACCCGTCGCCGTCTTCGGTGACTACGACGTTGATGGCGCCTCGTCGGCCGCTCTGATGCACCGGTTTCTCGGCCACCACGGCAACGCCTGCCGCGTCTACATTCCTGATCGTCTGTATGAGGGCTATGGCCCCAATCCACAGGCCATCGGCATGCTCGCGGACGAAGGCGCAAAGCTGATCGTAACCGTCGACTGCGGCACAACCTCGTTTGAGCCGCTAGCCGTTGCCAAGACCAAGGGCATCGACGTCGTCGTTATCGACCATCACCAAGCCGATGAGAAATTGCCCGACGTTGCAGCCGTCATCAATCCAAACCGGCAAGACGACCTCTCCGGGCTCGGTCATCTCTGCGCGGCCGGCGTCGTGTTCCTTATCCTCGTCGCTGTCACGCGCGAGTTGCGGGCGCGTGGTCATTACAAGGACCGCGCTGCGCCCGATCTGCTGTCCATGCTCGATATGGTCGCGCTCGCAACCGTGTGCGACGTCGTGCCTTTGAAGGGTCTCAACCGCGCCTATGTCACCAAGGGCCTGCAAGTGATGAAATCACGCGCGAACCTTGGCTTATCCGCCCTGTTCGACGCAGCCGGCCTCGACCAGACGCCGAACACCTATCACCTTGGTTTTGTCCTTGGGCCACGCATTAACGCCGGTGGCCGCATCGGCGACTCGGGCCTCGGCTCGAAGTTGCTCGCCCTCGAAAACCCCATGGAAGCGGCAAAAATCGCAACCCTACTGGACAAGCTCAATCGCGAGCGGCGCGCCATCGAAACGGACATGTTGGCCGAGGCCATGGCCATGGCCGAGCAGGCCATTGAGGCAACGCCGGATCTGCCGATTCTTATGCTCGGTTCGGAGCGTTGGCACAAAGGTGTCGTCGGCCTCGTCTCGTCGCGCTTGACGGAGCGCTTCCGCCGCCCCTCTTGCGTGATCGCATGGAACACCGGCGAGGGCGGCATGCCAAAAGACGTCGGCACCGGTTCACTGCGCTCGATCAGCGGTGTCGATATCGGTTCAGCCGTTCGCATGGCGGTCGCGAAAGGCCTGCTGCAAAAGGGCGGTGGGCACGGCATGGCGGCTGGCCTCACGCTCACGCGCGACAAGTTCGACGCTGTGCAAGCGTATCTCGTCGCGGCTTTGCAGAAGGTCGCAACCAACGCGCGCCTCGCAACTAGCCTTGATGTCGACGGCGCTTTAACACCGGCCAGCGTCAATGAAGGCCTGATCAACTTACTCGAACGCGCCGGTCCCTACGGCCAGGGCAACCCGACCCCGCGCTTTGTGTTCCCGGCACACCGCGTGAAGTTCATCAAACCGATGGGCGAAAACCACCTGCGCTGCTCGCTCGAAGCGGGCGACGGCTCACGTCTCGACGCGGTTTGTTTCCGCTGCGTCGGCCAGCCGCTCGGCGATCTGCTTATGAACTCAAACGGGTTGCCGATCCACGTCGCTGGCACACTGAAACGCGACACATGGGGCGGCCGCAATCGCATCGATCTCACCATCGACGACGCGGCCGATCCACGAAAGCAGGGTTGAGCCGCAGCTCTCATTTACAGAGCGAATTCGGCTTTCCTGGCGAAACCCGGCAGCGACAACGCGAAAGCGTCGAACGCCTCGCGGGAGTCGAACGTCGCACCGGAGCGCGTGCAGATCATGGCCTTGCCGGTGCGGCCGTCGGTTACAATGGCAATCAACCGTCCGCCGTCCTTCAACTGGTCGAGCAGCGCACGAGGGATTTCCGGGACAGCCCCACCCAAAATGATGACGTCGAACGGGCTTTCCCCTTGGTCACCGGCCAGGATCGATCCTGTCGTGACCACGGCATTGGTGACGTTCTGGGCGGCGAGCACCCGCCGTGCGGTGTCCGCCAAGGCAGCGTCGGGCTCGACGGCTGCCACGCGGCGCACGATGCGGGCCAGGATTGCGGTCGAGTAGCCGGTGCCGCAGCCTGCATCGAGAACCGTACCATTGGCCGGCAGATCCGCCACCTGCAGCAGTTTGGCAAACACACGCGCGGGCAGCAGTTGCCGCGACGCACGCCCAGCCGCGTCGACCACCAGCGGGACGGGCTCGTCCATGTAAGCAACCGACTTCAAGTGCTCTGGCACGAACCCCTCGCGCGGCACGGCGCTCATGGCGCGTATAATGCGCCGGTCCGTGACGTCACTCGGCCGCACCTGGCTCTCGACCATATTCAGGCGCTGCACACTGGCATCGGTCATGGCGTCCTCGCAAAGGCTGTGCGGCGTCTTAAGGCAGTTGCCGACAGAAGTGAACCGCACGCGCCATGATGATTTTTGAGCCAGTCCAACCGCACGATCCCAGCCGCGGTCGACCTCATCAGCCGCGGCCCTTGGTGCCCGTATCTCCCGGCGTCGACCGGCGCTCCAAAAAGCGGATCATGGCACCCGCCACATCAGCGCCCGTTGCGTCCTCGATGCCCTCAATGCCGGGCGAGGAGTTCACCTCCAGAACGACCGGGCCCCGCTTGGCGCGCAGCATATCAACACCGCACACATTGAGCCCCAGGATCTCGGCTGAGCGAATGGCGGTCTTCTTCTCATCCTCCGTCAATTCGACCTTTTCGGCCTTGCCGCCACGATGCAGGTTGGAGCGAAAATCACCAGCGCGACCGGTGCGCTTCATGGCCGCAATCACTTCGCCACCGACCACCAGCGCGCGCACATCGGAGCCCGCCGCTTCCTTGATATATTCCTGCACGAGGATGTTGATGTTGGCCGCCGAAAACGCCTCGATGATCGACTTTGCCGACGCCTGCGTCTCGGCCAGGATCACGCCCATGCCTTGCGTGCCCTCGAGGAGCTTGATCACGCAAGGCACGCCGCCGACCTCTTTGATCACATCCTCGGCCATCCGGGGCCCATGGGCGAACGCTGTAACGGGTAGCCCGATGCCTTCGCGCGCCAGCAACTGCAGGGCACGCAACTTGTCGCGCGAACGGCCGATGGCGACGCTCTCATTGAGGGGAAACACGCCCTGCATCTCAAACTGCCGCACCACCGCGAGGCCATAGTGCGTGACCGACGCTCCGATGCGCGGGATAATGGCGTCATAGGCACCAAGCGTCTTGCCGCCGTGCCGCAACAGCGGTTTCGACGACGTGATGTTCATGTGCACATGCAGGGTATTGATCACATCAATGGTGTGACCGCGTGACTTCGCGGCGTCCACGATCCGCTTGTGCGAATAGAGGTTCGCATTGCGGGCGAGCATGATGAGTTTCATGTGGGCATCCAGTCGTGGGGCATCCCTGCCGACGATGGCACGCTCTGCACGGACCAGTACGCCCGTGTAAAGGGTCAGCCACTCGCGGCTGGGGTTGCGCGACGACGCTCGATGATGTCGTGGAGGTTGTTGTGCTTCAACGTGCCAACCGGATCAATCTCGACCATTTCAAGTGTCAATCCGAGTGCGTGAGTGGCGAACACCAAAGCCGTTGCCGCCTTGACCGCCGCAAAAATCTGCTCGGCGGCTGTCTGGCGCACGTCGGCCGCGCGCCCCGCACCGATGCGCACTTGCACGTGAATAAAACCATTATCGGCATGACCGTCGGCGATGACGTAGTGTTCGCGCCGCTCGGCCCGGGTGCGGAGGCCGCCGATCGGAAACACGCCCGTTGCCAGAGCCGCGCCATGCACGGCCCTCAGCAGAGCTGGAATATCAACGCTTTTCTCAAGGTTTGCTGAGTATTCGACAATCAGATGGGGCATCGCGCGCACCGGTCTTGAAACATTGTTGGCCGATCGTAACCGCCCGGCTGCATAACACCAACTTCATAGCAGTAACCGTCATAGTCTTTGAACGTCGGTCCAAGTTGCCGACCCAATTCTCGACTTTGTCGCCAGCGCAACTGCAATCTTGGGCGACATACTTTGCGTGCGATGCACGACGTAATTTGCGTGCGATGCACGACATGGGCACGACCCATGCCTCATCGCGATCACATCTTAGAGGCATTTTGACCTGGCCTCACCATGGAACGCTGCCCACGAATGGAGCAGGATGGCAGCTGAGCGAATCGTTTACCTTTTGAGCCAGTTTAAGACGCCAAAATTGGATAGCCCGGGCCATGATGCCTGGAGCGATCGCACAGGGCCTGCTACCAAGGTACAACCTTTAGCCAGCAGGCAGCATTATGAGCAAGATCGACATCCACGTCGTTGAAGTTGGCCCGCGCGATGGACTGCAAAATGCCACGGCGATCATGCCGACGCCGCTCAAGTTGCGCTGGATCGATGAGGCCGCCGCGGCCGGGCTGACGGAGATCGAGGTGTGCTCGTTCGTGCCGGCAAAGGTTGTGCCCGGGATGGGCGACGCGGCCGACGTCACACGCCATGCGCGCACGGTGAAAGGCCTGACAACGGCCGTACTGGTGCCAAACCGCAAAGGCGCAGAAGCCGCCATTGCCGCGGGCGCGCACATCCTGTCCATGCCGATTTCAGTCAGCGTCTCGCACAACCTGGCGAATATCCGCAAAACGCACGCACAGTCGCTGGACGAGCTGCGCGCCGTCGTGGATCTCGCGCGGTCGCAACCTGCAGGCCAGCGGCCAAAGGTGGTCGGCGCGCTGTCAACATCGTTCGGCTGCTCAATCGAAGGTGCCGTGCCTGAAAAAGACGTGCTGGCGCTCGGCGAAAAGCTGCTCACGGCAGGTGCCGCATGCGTTGGGCTCGCCGATACCATCGGCATCGGCAATCCCACCCAGGTGAAACGGCTCTTCAAAGCAGCACACGCAGCCTTTGGCCGCGACAAGGTTTCGGGCGCACATTTCCACAACACGCGCGGCCAGGGCCTCGCGCTCGTCGTTGCAGCGCTTGATG
The DNA here is from genome assembly GCA_031409695.1 of Hyphomicrobiaceae bacterium. Taxonomy (GTDB): domain Bacteria; phylum Pseudomonadota; class Alphaproteobacteria; order Rhizobiales; family Hyphomicrobiaceae; genus JABFRJ01. The sequence continues at coordinate 1,814 of JANNXS010000187.1, read as the reverse complement.
CCGATGTGACGTCCTTTGATGCCAGCCTTGCCGGTCTTGGCGGCTGTCCGTTCGCGCCGGGCGCGTCAGGCAACATCTGCACCGAGGATCTGGTTTGGATGCTCGAAGAGATGGGCCTCAGAACTGGCATTGATTTGGCCAAGCTCTTGGCCATCCGCGCCGTCCTGGTCGAAGGTTTGCCCGGCGAACGCCTCAACGGCCACGTGGCCGAAGTCGGCCTCGCCCGCACCAAGGCCATCGAGCGCGTGGCGTCGGCACACTGACGTCGGCGGCCGACGTTGCCTTGAAGCGGTGGGCCACCAGACCCGAGCAAACCGCCGCGCGATATCCCTCCGCGCGATGGAGTATCTTGTCGATTGGTCAGATCCAATCATCGCGAGGTCTCGGGAGCGCCTGTCCGCATGGGTGGGTCCGCAAATGACCGAGATATCCATCCACTTGCGTGACGATGTGCCCCAACAGAGAAGAATGTTGACCTACCCATCTGCACGTCGATAGCTACAGCTCCATTCTGTCTCGGGGCGTGCATGGCCGAACTTGCAGATATCATTTCGGAATTCGGGGCGTCGGCAAAGGGTAAGCTCGCGAACGCAGCCGTAACGGGCGCGCCGGAAGACCAACTTCGCGCGCCCCTCGAAATGCTTGTCCGTCAGTTGGCCGAGTTGGCCGGGCATCAGAAGAACGCCGTCAAGCTCGTCGGGGAGACGACGCTTGCGCATTTGTCCTCCCGACCCGACTACGCGGTGTCGGTTCGCAATGCGCTCGCGGGCTTTATCGAGGTCAAGGCACCCGGCAAGGGCTGCGATCCGCGCCGCTTCACGGACGAGCACGACAAGAAGCAGTGGCAGAAGCTCAAGACGCTGCCAAACCTCATCTATACCGACGGCAACGGGTTCACGCTGTGGCAGGACGGCGAACTCAAGGCGTCGGTGGCGCTCGATGGCGATATTGAAAAATCGGGTGCGAAGCTGGCTGCGCCGCCAACGCTGCTCGGGTTGTTTTCGGACTTCCTGATGTGGTCGCCGATCGCGCCGCGCACCGCCAAACAACTTGCTGGCATCGCCGCCCGCCTATGCCGATTGCTGCGCGAGGAGGTGGCTGAGGAATTGGATCGCAACAATTCCGGTCTCGCGTCGCTGTCGAGTGAGTGGCGAAACCTGCTGTTTCCCGAGGCAACCAACAAACAGTTCGCCGACGGCTACGCACAGGCGGTGACCTTCGGGCTGCTCGTCGCGCGCGTGCGCAAGATCGACCTCGCCGATGGGCTCGATCATGCCGCCACCGAATTGCGCAAGGTCAGCGGCCTGATCGGCACCGCTCTGCGATTGCTGGTGGATGATGAGAACGTCAAGACCGCGCTGGCCTCGGCCCTCGACACGTTGCGCCGCGTGCTCAACGAGGTCGATTGGGATCTCGTCTCGAAGGGCGATGCGGACGCGTGGCTATACTTCTACGAGGATTTTCTTGAGGTCTATGACAACGATTTGCGCAAGCAGACTGGGTCTTACTACACGCCGCCGCAAGTGGTGGATGCGATGGTGCGTCTGGTGGACGAGGCGTTGCGAGACAAGTCGCTGTTCAAGAAGCGCGATGGGCTCGCCGCAAAGGACGTGTTCATCTGCGACCCCGCGACTGGAACCGGCACCTATCTGCTCGGCGTGTTGCGCCAGATTGCCCGCAGTGTCGAGGCCGACAAGGGCGCCGGCGCCGTGGCGGCGGAAGTGGAGAAGGCCGCCACGCGCATGTTCGCCATCGAGATGCAGTTCGGCCCGTTTGCGGTCGCGCAATTGCGTTTGATCGCGGAAATGCAGGCG
>JANNXS010000186.1:0-6673 GCA_031409695.1 Hyphomicrobiaceae bacterium | reverse complement strand
CGAACTTGTAGCCACCGGGTTTGCGCATGATGAATTCGTTCGCCTCGGCAAGCGTGGCAGCGCGTTCTACTTCGGCGTCGGTGGCGTTGGGACGGCCAATGCGGATGTTGTCGGCGATCGACCTGTTGAACAGACCCGCATCCTGGAAAACAACTGCGATATGGCTGCGCACGGAGTTGACGGTCGCGTCTGTGACATCGGTGCCATCGATCAGAATGCGGCCAGCATCGGGGGCGCGCATGCGCTGGAGGAGCGCGAGCATAGTGGTTTTGCCTGAGCCTGTCGGACCGACGAGGGCGATGGTTTCGCCTTGCTTGGCCTCAAAGGTGGCGTTGAAGACACCCTGGTCACTGTCGCCATAGCGAAACGAGACGTCGTCGAAGCGGACGGCACCGTCGACTTTGGTCATGTCGGTCGCGCCGGGTTTGTCGAGCACCATTTCAGCCGTGTCGAGCAGCGTGAAGTAGGAGCGCAAGGTTGGCGCCTGCTGGAAGATGCGCACGATAAAACCGGACAACTGGTCGAGCTTGCCAATCAACAAGCCCGCAAAGCCGACAAAGGTTACAATGGTGCCGACCGTTGCTTCACCGCGCGAGACGAGGATCGCGCCAACGCCGAAAATGACCACCATGGTGATGGTCGAGGCGGCCTTGGTGAAGACGGTGAGCAAACCCCACCAGGTCAACACGGGGTATTGGGCCGCAAGCAGATCCGACATGACCTGCCGCATGGCCTGCATCTCAACGCCGATGCGCGTGTAGCTCTGGACAACGGTGACGTTGCCGAGCACGTCGCCAACGCGGCCATAAACGTTGTTGTGGTAGGTCTCGACGGCGGCTTGGCCATCGCTCGTGCGGCGTACGACCATCATATTGAGCAGCAAATAGACGAGTGCCAGAACGGCTAAAATGCCGGTCATCAAAACGTTCATGTTGAGCGCCACCGGCAACAGAAACAGGATGCCAACTACCGCCGTCAACTGCTCGCGCATGAACGAGAGCCACAGCCAGAACAGGGCATCTGTGCCAGCCAGGATCGTGCGCACCACGGCGCCCGAGCCCTTTTCGGCGTGGTAGGAAATCGGCAACCCGATGGCGCGCTCAAATGCCAGCCCCATGGCCGCGAGGCGCCGCCGGTGGGCGAGGCGGTCGGCCGCAACGGCAACAACCACGGACGCCAGGATCGAACCAAGGCCGAGGCCGGCCCACAGTCCGATGATCGCGAACGCGCCTTGCCCCTGGGCGAGAGCGTCGACCATCCAGCCATACAACTTTTGTTCGTAGACCTGGACGAGGGCGATAACGATCCCGGCCAATGTGAGCCAGAGCGTAAGCATCCGCTCGTGGGCAAGGAGGGCGAGCGTGCGCTTATAGACGTCAAGCGCGGTCATCTGGGGCGCGGTCAGTTGCGCTGTCGGCTGGGGCGCAGGTTTCGCGGCGACTGTTGTTTCTGGCTTCACATGCATGTCGTCGCGGCGAACCTCGCGCTGTTGCCCCGGAACATCCGTGACGTGGTGTCGGCTATACGCTGGATCATGCGCGCGAGAACATGCCCTCAAGGGCTAAACACCTGCGCGGCGATAGCGCGGTCGCGCGTGAGCACACACGGCCGGTATCACAAAGTTCGTCATAAATCGCAATCTCTCCAAACATGAAACATAGCGTCCACCATCCGCTGACGTCTCGCTGGGGGGGGCGACCGCGTGCTTTTGTGACGTCGGCGTGGTCATTGCGTCAGGTCCGGTGTAAGGCGCGTGCTCACGCGGGCTCTGGATACGCCATGGTTCTCCGACTAACGACATCAGCTGCCGACTTTGAGCGACGTTTCGCTACGTTCCTGACCACCAAACGGGAGGTCTCGGAGGACGTGGATGCGGCCGTGCGCGCGATCATTGCCGATGTGCGCGCGCGCGGGGACCAAGCGCTCACGGACTTGACGGCAAAGTTCGATCAACTCGATCTCGCAACGGTCGGCATTCAAGTGCCCGAGAGCGAGATCACCGCGGCGTTTCATGCAGCCAACGCTGAAACGCGTGCCGCGCTCGAATTCGCAGCCGACCGTATCCGCCGCCACCATGCCCGCCAGATCCCAAAAGATGACCGCTACACGGACGCGGTCGGCGTCGATCTCGGGTCGCGCTGGACGGCCATTGAGGCCGTCGGGCTTTATGTGCCCGGCGGGCAGGCGAGCTACCCGAGCTCCGTGCTGATGAACGCTGTGCCGGCCAAGGTCGCGGGCGTGCCGCGGGTTGCCATGTGCGTACCGGCCATGCGCGGGGCGCTCAATCCGCTAGTGCTGGCGGCCGCCCGGATTGCTGGTGTGGACGAGATTTACCGGATTGGCGGCGCGCAAGCGGTTGCAGCGCTCACCTATGGCACCGAGAGCGTTCGGCCGGTTGCCAAGATCGTTGGTCCCGGCAATGCCTATGTGGCGGCCGCTAAGCGGCAGGTGTTTGGCACCGTCGGTATTGATTCGATTGCTGGGCCGAGCGAGGTTCTGATTATTGCGGATGCCTTTGCCAACGCAGACTGGATCGCGGCCGACCTTCTTGCCCAGGCCGAGCATGACACAAGCGCCCAATCAATCTTGATCACCGACGACGCCGGGTTTGCCGATGCGGTCGCTATGGCTGTCGGGCGGCAGTTGCAGATGCTGACGCGCGAAAAAATCGCGGCCGAGAGCTGGGCGACGTTCGGCGCGATTGTTGTCGTTGGCCATATGGACGAGGCCGTGGCGCTGGCTGACCGGATTGCGGCAGAACATCTTGAGATCGCAACGCGCGATGGCGGCGAAGCGTTGGCCGCCAAGATCCGCAATGCCGGCGCGATGTTCCTCGGTGCCCACACGCCTGAGGTGATCGGCGACTACGTTTCGGGCTCAAACCACGTGTTGCCGACGGCACGTTCGGCGCGGTTTGCGTCGGGTTTGGGCGTGCTCGATTACATGAAGCGCACGTCCATCCTGCGGCTGAGCGAGCCGGCCTTCCGCACGCTGGCACCGGCCGCCTTGATGCTCGCTGACGCCGAGGGTCTCGATGCGCATGGCCGCTCCGTCGCGATCCGGCTAGGGTTGAACGCGTGAGCGCATGGGCACGGCTGATTCGGTGACAGGCGCTCGAAACCGCACGCTTTGGACCGACGCCGGTGCGCGGCTGATGCGCAACAGGGCCGCGGTGGCAAGTCTCACATTGCTTGCATTTGTTGCGCTGGCCTCAGTTTTTGGGCCGCTGTTGACGGGGCACGCCCACGACAAGGTCTACCAGGACTACGTGCGCGTCGGCCCATCGTTGACGGCCTATCCGACGGCTGACCAAGTACCCGCAGCCGTTGCTAAAGTGGCGGCACGCGCGCGCGTCAAGGCTGAGATCGTCGTGGTTTCCGGTGCCTTGGTCAAACTCATTCTGACGTCGGACCGCGTGATCGACGAGCGCGGCCTCGTGTTTTTCGAGCGCTCGGATATGTTTGGCCGCGCTGTGATTGCGGCCCGCGGCGATGGCGGCCGCCGCCTCGACATGGACGTGCCCATCAAGCGCCAACATTTCGTCTTTGGCACCGATGGCAACGGCCGCGATCTCCTCACGCGCGTCTTGATGGCCGGCCGTGTCTCCCTCGCCATCGGGTTGCTCGCAACAGCCGTCGCGCTTGTCATCGGCGTAATGTATGGGGCCACATCTGGCTACATCGGCGGGCGCACGGACGATATTATGATGCGCATCGTCGATATTCTCTATGCCTTGCCGTTCATCTTCTTCGTCATCATGCTTGTGGTCTTTTTCGGGCGGAATTTCGTGCTCATGTTTCTGGCGGTTGGGGCCATAGAGTGGCTTGATATGGCGCGGATTGTCCGTGGCCAGACGCTGTCGATCAAACGCCAGGAGTACATTCTCGCGGCCGAGGCGCTGGGGGTTGATACGCGGGGCATCCTCTGGCGGCATGTGATCCCCAATACGCTCGGCCAGGTTGTGGTTTACGCGACACTGTTAATTCCGCGTGTCATTCTGCTTGAAAGCTTCCTGTCGTTCCTCGGCCTCGGCGTACAGGAGCCGAACACCTCGTGGGGGGTGCTGATCAATGAGGGTGCGCGCTCGATCCAGGGTGGCACATACCTGCTGGTGTTCCCGGCAGTGTTCCTGGTCGCGACGCTGTCAGCGCTGAATTTCATCGGCGACGGTTTGCGCGATGCCTTCGATCCCCGGGACCGATAACACGTGGACCGATAACACGTGGACCGGTAAGCCTGGGACCGGTAAGACCGGGACCGGTGACGCACGAACCGGCAACACATTGGCGCCCTTTCGGCCGGCGCGGTATAGGCTGGCGAGCTAACGGACGAGGCACGTGTGACAGACAACGTGGTGGACTGGACCGAAGCGCTTGGCACAGGCGAGACGCCGCTTCTTGTGTTTGGCGGGCCCTATTCAAACCTGCGGGCGACGGTCGCGATGCGGGCTGAAGCCGACAGAATGGGCATCCCGCCGCAGCGCGTCATCTGCACGGGCGACGTCGTCGCGTATGCGGCCGAACCCGAGGCAACGGTCAACGCCATCCGCGATTGGGGTTGCCATGTCATCGCTGGCAATTGCGAGGAACAGCTTGGCGCTGGGGCCGATGATTGTGGCTGCGGTTTTGAAGAGGGTACAGCCTGCGATCTGCTCGCCAAAGGCTGGTATCCCTTCGCCAACGCGCGAGTCTCGGATGCGAGCCGGGTTTGGATGCGGGCATTACCGACGCAAGCGCGCTTCGCGTTTGCGGGCCGCACCTGTCGCGTCGTTCACGGCGGTACAAAGGTCATCAACCGGTTCATATTTGCCTCCGAGCGCGAAGTGCTGGCCCAGGAATTTGCACGCGCGAAGGCCGATGTCGTCATCGCGGGCCATGCCGGTATCCCCTTTGTGAGCCGCATCGGTGGGCAGGTGTGGTTCAACCCCGGCGTCATCGGCATGCCCGCCAACGATGGTACACCCGACGTCTGGTATGGCCTCATGACAGGCAATAAGGGTGGCATCGATTTTTCGCTCAAGCGACTGACCTACGATCACGCCGGGGCGGCCGCATCCATGCGTCGTTGGGCCCACGTGGACGGCTATGCCCGCACACTCGTCACCGGTTTGTGGCCGAGCCTGGATGTTCTGCCTGACGCTGAAAAGGCCGACACCGGCAAGCGCCTGCGCAGCCGGACGATGTCATTGCCCATGACCAGCAGCCCGCGCCGGCGGATGGCGGACGTCTCGGTGTAAGGGCCTTGGACCGAAGCGTTTCCTCGGCCCCCCTCGTATGCCAGCCCCCTTATGCCGCCCCCCCCCTCATGCATGCACCGTCGCGTAGACATCGCCAGAGTTGGCCGTGTGCGGCAGGTTGGTGATGTGGGCTGCCATGGCGCTGGCATCAATCCAGCGCTTAAAGGTGAGCGTCTGGGTTTCGCCGAGCGCGACGTCAAATCCCCGGTAACCGAGTGCGCTGAGACGCGTGATGCATGCCAGCGCGATATCGCGCTGGATGGTGGTGAACTCAAAGGATAGAGCTGGGACCGGTGCGCTCAGGCCGGCCAGAACGTCGGCCTCGAAGCCCTCGACGTCGATCTTAATGAACGCGGGCTGGCCGTGGGCGGCGATCAGGGCATCAACCGTTGTGACAGGCACCGTGATCGTCGTGTCCCAGCTCTGGCCCTCCCAACCGTCCGCGCCGTCCGCGGCTGCAACGAACGCCTTGGACGCCGTTGTGACGGTCGGGTTGGCCGAGTTGATATGCAAGTCGAGTGTGCCAGCCTTTGGGCCGCAGGCTGCCCGGAGCACCGTGACGTGAGGATCGCCGTCATAGATCGCCGCAATCACATCTGCACACAGGGGTTGCGGCTCCAGAGCAACGACACGCGCGCCGATCCGGCGAAAGGCACCGATGCGATCTCCGACGTGGCTGCCAATGTCGAAGGCGAGGTCTCCCGACTTTAGGAACTGCTCATACAGGCGATCCATGGCGGCATCGCGTGGCGGATCGCCATAGTAGACATCAAGAGAGCGCGCGAGGCTCACATAGTGCACGTCGGCGCGAAGCGTCGCAACGCGCGGGGGAAGGGATGCAACGCGCGGGGGAAGTGACGACATCGTGGGGCCTCTCAGGGATTGTAAGGTCAGCTCGGCACTCGTGTAGCGCATCTGACGTTTGGTCCCCGCTCGCGGCTGGCCAATTAACCAAACGTCAGATGCAAAAGCTACACTCGGATCATACTGTTGCTAGTGTTCCTTATGGTTCCGACATTTGCTCGGAACCTCGCTGGAACGGGAGGCAAATGTCGGAACCGGAACACTAGAGGCGGTTGAGTACTGAGAACAGCAGGGCGGGCATAAACATTCCGGCATGCAGGGCGAACCGATGCGTCACACACACCCCTTGCCAGCGTTTGTGGTTGATTGGCGGCGGTGTGCCACTTTGATGTGTCGCCACTTTGATGTGTCATTGGGGCATGAGATAGGTCATCCCACAGGCGACGGTAGGATCTCAGCTGATTCTTGCAAAACAGCCCATACGCTGCGATTGTTGCCGCGACACTGATTCTCTGTAGCGCCGCCGCAGTGGCGGACAATGTAAGGCGCCGTCGGTATGAAACTCGTGATTGAACGGGGAGAACTCGTCAGCGCGCTCGGTCACGTCACCAGTGTTGTCGAAAAGCGGACGAC
>JANNXS010000185.1:0-7421 GCA_031409695.1 Hyphomicrobiaceae bacterium | reverse complement strand
CCCGCCATCTGCAGACCGAGGTAGCTCTTTGGGCCTGCCTTCCACACGTCTGACAACGTCATGCCATCGCGACCGGTTATGTTCAATTTCAACAACGGCCCGGTCATGGCGTCATAGCCGGTCGCGAACACGATGATATCGAGCGGGTACTCAGCCGACTTGGTCTTGATGCCGGTCGGCGTGATCTCTGTGATGGGCTCGGCGCGCAAATCAACGAGGGAAACGTTGTCGCGATTGTAGGTCTCGAAATAGTCCGTATCGATCGGCGGGCGCTTGGTTGAGTAACCGTGGTCGATGTCCGCGAGTTTTTCAGCCGTGGCCTTGTCTTTCACGATGCCGCGGATTCTGGCCTTGATGTAGTCGGACGCCGTCTCGTTGGCCGCGCGGTCAATGACGACGTCGCGGAACGTGCCGCGAAAATGCAGGCCGCCAAACTCCCAGGCTTTGTCATACATGGCGCGTTGCTGGTCTGGAGTGAACTCGTGCGCCGAGCGGTCCGAGATCGGGTAGTCGTGACCACCAGCCGAGCTGTGCATCTTATGCTTCAGGGCGGCGTAATTGGCCCGCATCGTCTCCTTGAACTCAGTCGTCAATGGCGCGTTGCGGGCGGGCACGGAGTAGTTGGCGGTGCGCTGAAACACGGTCAAGTGCTTGGCCGTCTCGGCGATGACGGGAGCTGCCTGAATGCCGGTCGAACCGGTGCCGATCATGCCAACGCGTCGGCCGTTGAAATCGACACCATCGTGCGGCCAGCGGCCCGTGTGCTCCCAGCGCCCCGTGAAGGTTTCGAGGCCTGGAATATTCGGCACATTCGCCGTCGAGAGGCAGCCCACGGCGGTGATCAGATAGCGCGCGCTGATGCTTTCGCCAGCTTCGGTCGTGATCGTCCAGATATTGGCTTTGTCATCGTAGGTGGAACTGACAACGCGGGTGCCGAAGCGAATGTCACGCTTCAAATCAAGCTTATCAGCAACGAAGTTTATATAGCGGCGGATCTCGTCATGGCCAGGATAACGCTCGCTCCAGGTCCACTGCTTGTAGATCTCCTCAGAAAACATGTAGCAGTAGTTGTGGCTTTCGCTGTCGCAGCGGGCGCCTGGATAGCGGTTCCAATACCAGGTGCCGCCAACGCCCGAGCCGGCCTCCAACACTTGCACGTCGAGGCCAAGCCGGTCGCGCAGCAGATGCAGCTGGTACAGGCCAGCGAAACCGGCGCCGATAACAATGGCATCGTGTGTTTTTGCGACTGGTTTCGGCATTGTGTCTCCGCCCGAAATAGGTGCAGGAAAATCACAAGCCAACGGACTGCCGTCAAGCGCCGCATCGGCATGGCTCGGTGCATGCGATTGCAGGTCAACTTGCCAAAGGAGCCAATTCACTTCAACGAGCCAACTTAACGCGTCACGCGAACGCGCGCAGCGAGGCAAAGGAGCGACATCATGATCGGTCGACTGAACCACGTGGCAATCGCGGTCAAATCGCTCACGGCTGGGACCGCCACGTATGCGGCAACGCTTGGCGCGAAGGTTTCGGCACCGCGTGCCATGCCGGAGCACGGAGTCACCGTCGTGTTCGTCGAGCTGCCAAACACCAAGATCGAGTTGCTTGAGCCACTTGGCGCGAACTCCCCAATCGCCAAGTTTCTGGAAAAGAGCCCGGACGGCGGCATCCACCACGTCTGCTATGAGGTAGACGACATTATCGCCGCGCGCGATCAGTTGAAGGCGTCAGGCGCCCGCGTGCTCGGAGACGGCGAGCCACGCATCGGGGCACATGGCAAACCCGTACTTTTCCTGCACCCGAAGGATTTCCACGGGACGCTAGTAGAGCTTGAGCAGGTGTGATGGCCGGCCAGACATCGCAACGTTTATTGTCTTTCCCGCCGCAGTCCTGGCGCGGGAAGGTGCCCGATTTCGACGACACGCGACCGTTGATCGTGTTCGACGGCGTTTGCGTGCTTTGCTCGCGCTCGATGCGCTTCATTGCTCGCAAAGATGAAGCTGGCAACGACACGTCAGGCCCACTCCAGTCAGGCCCACTCCAGTCAGGCCAGATCCAGTTCACCGCCGCCCAATCACCACTCGGACAAGCACTGTTTCACCATTTCGGTCTCGATGCGGAAACCTTCGAGACTGTGTTGCTGATCGAAAACGGACGCGCCTTTGGCAAACGTGATGCCATCGCCGGTATCGCGCGCCACCTCCGCTGGCCCTGGCGTGTTGGCCGGGTGTATGGCTGGCTACCGCGCCTGGTTGCCGATCCCGCTTACGACCTGCTGGCTGGCAGCCGCTACCGCATTTTCGGTCGCACGGCTGTGTGCGCGCGGCCAGACCCGTCGTGGGCCAGCCGCGTGATTGAGTGACGCCGACGGCCCTTCTCAGCGGGCCCTCAGTGGATCTCGTCCTGGCGCATCAAGGCAGCTTTGAGTTTCGAAATGTTGAAGCCGGGCTTCTTGGCTTCATCGAGGATGGCGGCCTCTTTGCGGACAAGCAAATCGCACGCGGCAGGGATCTTTGCGGCGGCCGCCTGCGGGATGACGACCGCACCGTGGCGATCGGCATGAATAAGATCGCCAGAGCGGACCAGCATCCCGGCGACGCGCACCTGTTGCCCAAAACCCGCGAGATGCACATGCGCATGGCTCGGTGCGTAGGAGGCCGCCAGAGCCTGGAAGCCCGGTGCCCACTGCGGGATGTCGCGGATGCTGCCGTCCGTCACCACGCCCTGCAAGCCCAGCGCCTTGTGCACGGTCGATTGCACCTCGCCCCAGAAGGCGCCGTAGCCAACATCGCCGCCGTCGAGATCCTGGATCACAGAAATGCCGGGTTGCGGGCCAGCTGCGATGTAGTCGTAATAGGCAACGCGTTGCTCGCGCGCTTTGACACCGCTGATTTCGTTGAGGTGGGTTGCCCGGATGGTAGCCGTCTTGGCGTAGCCGACCATCGGCGGCAGATCTGGAAATGGGCAATGTAGATGCTTTACCGTGTAGCCCGTCAGTCGCCGCTCCGGCGCGACGATCTCAAGCGCATTGCAGATCGTTGGCGTGTCGTAGGATTTGAGCTGCTCTAGCAGGGCAGCGTCTATCACGGTGGGGATAGTGGGCATTGCGGGCTCCTTGAGGGGGGGCAGCGGTGACACCAGTTTCATAGGCCCGGTTTCATAGGCCCGGCATGCACGTTCGGACAACAGCCGAAGATCAAGTCAGTCCTCCGTGAGACCAGACAGAGCCTTCCCGACCCTTTCAGCCGCAACTCACTGGGCCCCGAACACTGGGCCCCGAACACTGGGCCTGCTCACTGAGCAGCCGTCACTTTAAAACTGTCGAAGAACGCCTTGGCCAGCGGTTTGGCGATGTCGGCATCATCCTTAGGGTAGCGCACCATCAGGCGATAACGGTACTTGCCTGCAATGACGGTACGGGTTTCGGCGTGGCGTTCGCTCAGACCAAGGAAGCGCAGCTCCGGGCAAACGACGCGCGCTGTAAATGTAGCGCCTGTGTCGTCTTTGCTTGCCGACACATTTTCGAGGCGCACCTTATTGGTGTCACCTTCCCCACAGACCGCCTCAGCCAACTCCTGACGGAACTCGACTTCGGTGTAGGGTTTGGCGTCGGTGGGCGCGATCTCGGCGTCGATTTCGAGCAGGATGGCACCGGCGGCCTGGATATCGTCGCTTTTTTTCGGGTCAAGATCGGGTGCACAAACGGCCTCGAGCGTGCCCGGGCCCTCTTCGTGGCGGCATTGGACGGGCAGCGCGATGCGGTATCCAAGATCGGTGTTATCGAATGTTTTGGTGTTGGCTGAGGCAGTTTGAGCAACTGACGTGAGAGTGCCGACGGCGACGGCAAGGCGAAAAAGGCGGATCATCGAACAAACCCTAGCAAACGGTTGGAACTTGAATTTACGCGGCCCGGACCATGGCACAAAGGCGCAAATGCGCCCTCACTTGAGGCGCGAGAAATAGTGCGCGCGCACGAGGTGGCAAACGCTCACGCGCCATTCCAACCGCACCTCATCCAAGCCGAACGAAATACGGTCGATTTGAAGCACCGGTGTGCCGTCATCGACGCAGAGCGAGCGCGCACTAATTCCCTCAGCAGCGATCGGCGTCAGGCGCTCGTCAGCTCGGACAATGATTTGGCCGTAGGTGCGCTGGAACAGATCGTAGAGCGTGTTTGGCACTTCAGCTTCGTCAGCGAGACCAGGATAGAGGGCGTCTGGAAGAATGATCGTCTCGTGTGCGAGAGGACGATCATCGACAAAGCGGGTGCGCTCGATGCGAATGACCGGCGCATCCAGATGAATATCCAGTGCTAACGCCTCGGCCGCGCTGGCGGCGCCGCGCACCGGACGGCCCGGCATGGGGCTCGACGGATGGATCGGGCGGCCATCGTCGCGATAGAGCTGAAAAAACCGAAACAGCATATCGGCGGGCGTGTGCTCGACGACATAGGTGCCCTTGCCCTGGCGGCGCACGACGAGGCCGTCGACCGCCAACGTATCGATGGCTTTGCGCGCGGTCCCTTGGCTGACGTTAAACTCCGCCGCAACGTCAAACTCGTTCGGGATCAGCTGTCCCGGCTTCCAGTGGCCGCTCTTGATCCGCTCGAGCAGTGTCTCACGCACCTGGGCGTAGAGGGGGCGCAGATCCGCGCCGTTGACCGGCGTGCTCATGTCTGCCCCTCCCGTGAAACAAAACCGACTGGCATCAAAACCGGCTTGCGAAAGCGACTCAGGTCTTCTACAAGACCCAAGAGAGCGTTGGTCCGGATTACGGGTTGCCCATAGTCAAAAGCCGCGCATCCTATAGCCTAACCTTTCACTGTATCCAAACCTTGGGCGTCTAAATCTTGGGGGAGCCGTCGTGGCCAAACGCAACTACCCGCACTTTCTGGTACACAGCCCGAAAGACAATGTCGGCGTCATCGTGATTGAGGACTTGAAGTCCGGCACCGAGATGGACGGTGTCATCACCGAGACAGACAAGGACACGGCCGTAAAGGCCAATCACGACATTCCCATTGGCCACAAAGTGGCGCTGAAGGATCTCAAGAAGGGTGACACTGTCACCAAGTACGGCGAAGACGTCGGCGTGATTCTCAAGGACGCCAAGCGCGGCGACCACGTGCACGTCCACAACATGAAGACCAAGCGTTGGTGAGTGTTTTCCTTCTCCCCTCGCGCTTGCGACGGGAGAAGGTGCCCGAAGGGCGGATGAGGGGCAGCATCCGCGCCCGACCTCCATCGAAATGCCACCACCAAATATCATTTGAGCAAGCTCCTGCCCCTCACCCGCCCTTCAGGCACCCTCTCCCCCTGCAAAGGGCAGGGGGAGAGGAAAGAAAGTCGAGACCCATCATGGCTAAAGCCGCCGCAAAATCCGCCTCCAAAGGCAAAGCCAACCTATCTTTCTCCGGCTGGCGCCGCGAGAACGGCCGCGTTGGCGTGCGCAATCACGTGCTGATCCTGCCGCTCGATGACCTGTCGAACGCGGCCTGCGAAGCTGTCGCCAACAACATCAAAGGCACGATGGCGATCCCGCACGCCTACGGCCGCCTACAGTTCGGCGCGGACCTTGAACTCCATTTCCGCACGCTGATTGGCACCGGCTCAAACCCGAACGTGGCAGCCGTTGTGGTCATCGGCATCGAGGATCAGTGGACCGCGAAGGTCGTCGACGGCATCAAGAAGACCGGCAAACCCGTCATCGGTTTCGGCATCGAAGGCCATGGTGATATCGCGATCATTGCCAAGGCCTCGTACGAAGCCAAGAAAATGGTGCAGTGGGCATCAGAATTGAAGCGCGAAGAGTGTGGCATCGAGGACCTGTGGGTCTCGACCAAATGCGGCGAAAGCGACACAACAACAGGCCTCTCGTCCTGCCCGACCGTCGGCAATATGTACGACAAGTTGATCCCAAAGGGCATTTACGGCGTGTTCGGAGAAACCTCCGAAATCACCGGCGCGGAACACATCTGCCGCGAGCGCGCAATCGACAAGAAGGTTGGCGATAAGTGGTACAAGATGTGGAAGGCCTACCAGGACGACGTCATCGAGGCCAACAAGACCGACGATTTGCGCGATAGCCAGCCGACCAAGGGAAACATTGTCGGCGGCCTGTCGACCATCGAAGAAAAAGCCATGGGCAATCTGGAAAAGATCGGCCGCGACTGCCGCTACATCGACGCGCTCGACGCAGCCGAAGCGCCAGCCAAGGGCCCAGGCCTCTACTATATGGACACATCCTCGGCAGCGGCCGAGTGCGTCACGCTGATGGCCGCCGGCGGATACGTCGTGCACACGTTTCCCACCGGCCAGGGCAACATCATCGGCAACCCGATCGTGCCCGTGATCAAGATCTCCGGCAACCCCAAGACCCTGCGCACTATGGCCGAGCACATCGATTGTGACGTCACGGGCATCCTGCGTCGCGACCAGACGATCGATTCAGCCGGCGACGCTCTGATTGAGATGATCATCCGCACAGCCAACGGCCGCCTGACCGCCGCCGAAGCCCTCGGACATCGGGAGTTCTCGCTCACCAAGCTGTATCGGAGCGCGTGAAGAATGCTTGAGGTGAGGCGCAGACTCTAGTATAACCTCGGTATGAAAACTGCAATCTCCCTGCCCGACCCCGTCTTTGACGCCGCAGAGAAACTCGCCAAGCGTCTCAAGGTTTCGCGCAGCGCACTCTATGCGCGCGCTGTGGAAGAATTCGTGCGCCGGAACGATCCGGATGATCTGACTGCGGAGATCAATCGCGTTTTGGCCGACCAGCCGCAAGAGCGCGACCCGTTCATCGATGCGAACGCCGCCGCGATGCTGCGGCGGACGGAGTGGACGGAATGAAGCGAGGTGAAATCTGGTGGGCGGACCTGCCGCCGCCGCGGGGATCGGAACCAGGGTTCCGGCGTCCAGTCGTCATCGTATCGGACGATCGCTTCAACGACAGTGCACTGAGGACAGTGATTGTCATCGCCCTGACCACCAACTTGAGATTAGGCGACCTCAGGGGGAACGTCGCAGTGCCTGCACGGGGGACGGGATTGTCAAAGGCATCAATCGCCAACGTCACGCAGCTGTCCGCCATTGACAGAGGCGATCTCGATGGCCGCATCGGACGCATCCCGCACCGCCTCATGGATGATATCGACAACGGCTTACGATTGGTGCTTGCGCTGTGATGTTCTGCGATTCGAACTGGCGCGCGATGCGTTGATCTAAATTGTGTGGACGACCAACGGGTGCACAACCGGCGCCGAAGCCCTCGGCCACCGCGAGTTCTCGCATACGAAGTTGTATGTGAGTGCGCGAGGCAGCGCGAGGTTGCCCCCCTTGCCGCGCCACAATGGTCTGCTAGCGTATTCGCTCGCTGGACATAGGGCTTCCGGCTGGGAGGACGTTACAATGCTCAACCGTCGC
>JANNXS010000184.1:0-9144 GCA_031409695.1 Hyphomicrobiaceae bacterium | reverse complement strand
CATCATGAAATTGCTGACGGGCAATTCGAACCTGCCGCTGGCGCAAGCGGTTGCCGATTATCTCGAAATTCCGCTGACCAAGGCCAGCGTACGGCGGTTTGCCGACGAGGAAGTCTTTGTCGAAATCCATGAGAATGTCCGTGGCGAGGATGTGTTTGTCCTGCAATCGACCGGCTTTCCGGCAAACGATAATCTGATGGAGTTGCTGATCTGCATTGACGCGCTGAAACGCGCGTCGGCCAAGCGAATCACGGCTGTTATCCCCTATTTCGGCTATGCGCGACAGGATCGCAAACCCGGCCCGCGCACCCCCATCTCGGCCAAGCTGGTCGCCAACCTGATCGAGACCTCCGGCATCGACCGCGTCATCACGCTCGACCTGCACGCGGGCCAGATCCAGGGCTTCTTCGACATCCCGACCGACAACCTGTTCGCCGCCCCCGTCATCCGCCGTGACATCGAGAGCCGCTTCAAGGCTGCCGACCTCGTGGTCGTCTCGCCCGACGTCGGCGGCGTGGTGCGCGCCCGCGGCCTCGCCAAACGCATCGGGACACCGATCGCCATCTGTGAAAAGCGCCGCGACGAAGCCAACAAGAGCGAGGTCATGAGCGTCATCGGCGAAGTTACCGGAAAGCGTTGCATTCTCATCGACGACATCGTCGATACCGGCGGCACGCTCATCAATGCCGCCAACGCGCTGCTCGAACGCGGGGCGACGGAAGTCTACGCCTATCTCACACACGGCGTGCTTTCGGGCGGAGCTGTATCGAAGATCGTCAACTCAAAGCTCAAACAATTGGTGATCACCGACAGCATCAAACCCACAGAAGCCGTGCTGGCTGCCAAGAACATCCGCATTCTGCCCATGGGGTCACTGCTTGGTGAGGCCATCGCCCGTACCGCGCGTGAAGAAAGCGTGTCGTCGCTGTTTTATTGACGGCGCTTTTAGCCGTCGTGGTTCTGACTGAACTTAGCCGAACAAACGCTGGGCTAACAGATGCGGGGTTACTTCTTCAAAGCTTCCGTCTCGATGGTGATCTGGATCTTGTCTGAGACGAGCGGGATGACGCGGGTAAGCCCCCACTGACTACGCTCGATCGTGCCGCGCGCCGAGAACACAGACACCGTCCGGCCATTGAGTTGCGGATTGATCGCACCAAGGGGATGGGGGCCCGTGAAGCCCCACGTGACCTCAAGCGTGACCGGCTTCGTCACGCCCAACATGGTCAAATCCCCGGCGATTTGGGCCGTCTTGTCATCGGTCTTGATGACAGCTGTGCTTTTGAAAGTGATCACGGGGTGACTGGCGACATCGAAAAAGTCGGCACTCCGCAAATGCCGATCAAGCGTATCGACGCCAGTTTGAATGCTGGACGCGCGGATCGACACTTCGACGCTCGAGGCCTCCGGCGCCTCCGGGTTGAAGTCGATTGTGCCATTGACGTCGGTGAAGCGCCCTTGCTGGCGGGAAAGCCCTGCCCGCTCCCAGCCGAAGCCAACAACGGTGTGGCTCTTGTCAATCACGTAGGTGTCGGCCGAGGCGGCTGAGACCAAAACGATTGCCAGAATTACAGTTGCGATTGCTGAACGCGTGGCGATCATGAAGCCTCCCTATCGCACCCCCGGTGGACCGAGGAATTGGGGCGCGCATAAGGCCTCGACTCTGGTTTGGCCTTTTCGCCCGCAGACTCGACGTGTAAAATTTCCCACGGTTCTGTTCGTCGTTGTGGAACACGTATCACGAGGACACCTTGGGTCTAGGCACGCTGCCACAAGCGGCGATGGTCCTGACCATGTTATATGTCAGCTTCGACCAGCTTCGGACTTAAATGAGTGGTTTTGCGCTGGGTTGTGATCGATCATCATGCCTTAAGTGGCGCGTGGCATCTTAGAGCCGCCCCGGCTTTGAGGATGTTGCGCCGTCCATCCGGCCGATCTCAACCAGCTTTTTTGTGAGCGAGAGTTGGTCGATCGATTTGACTGGCAGGTTCGTGAAAGCAAGGATTCGATTACGCATGTATCGAAAAGCCGTGACGAAGGCGGCTTCTTGCTGAATGTCGGTTCCCTCGACAGCAGCGGGATCTTCAATGCCCCATTGCGCAGTCATGGGCTGGCCAGGCCAATAGGGGCATGCCTCTCCAGCCGCGTTGTCGCATACCGTGAACACGAAATCCATGTGCGGCGCGTCCGGGGCCGCGAACACATCCCAACTTTTCGACGAGAAACCGTCGGTCGGATAGTCCATGCTGCCCAGGACTTTGAGTGCCAATGGATTTACCACACCCTTGGGTTGGCTCCCCGCGGAAAAAGACCTGAACCGTCCCGCACCGTCCTTGCGGAGGATCGCTTCGGCAAGGATCGACCGCGCGGTGTTACCCGTGCACAAGAAGAGGACATTGTAGATGCGATCATTCGGCGGCACGGTCATGACGGTGGCCTCCTATGGGCGAGCAGTACGGATTTAGGTCAGCGACGAGTGGCGCGCAGATTTCCGGGTGACCGGCGCAACAGTCCTCCACCAAGTAAGTCACCATCTGGCGCAACCTATCCATGGATGCCTGATAGACGATCGAACGGCTGTGCCGCGTTGAGGTCACAAGACCTGAGCGCGCTAGGATCGAGAGATGGCTCGACATCGTGTTGTGCGGCACGTCGAGCGCGTCCGCGATCTCACCTGCTGGCAATCCGGCGGGCGCATGGCTGATTAGCAAGCGGAACACCGCCAACCGTGTCGGCTGCGCGAGTGCCGAGAGCGCCGCAATCGTAGTTTCGTCGTCCATAAGTCTGGATATATCGAAATAATTTCAGGCAGTCAAGAACGGCGTCAACGCCCCCGCATCACTGCTCCTACCCAGAGAGGAAGTTTAAAGTTCGGCCGGACCTGCAATGGCCGGACCTGCAATGGCCGGGCCTGCAATATAATGAGCTGTCGAGCCGTCAGGACTTTTGAAGAAATCCGTCCGCTGCCTTAGTCACGCCGCACAAAAAGGCCGAAGCGTGTCTGTCTTCGGTCGCAAGGGCGCCCGGCTATGCCGCCAAGAGCCTAGCGGCCTCGGGGTTGCGTTCGATGAGGCGCAGGTACGCGACTTCGGTTGCGGTCGGCTCTGCCTGCCTCCGCTCCCAAGCCGCCAGCGCATCCAATGGGATGCCATAGGCCGCAGCGAACTCTTCCTGACTCATGCGCAGCTTGTGACGCACCACTTTTGCAAGTGGCCGACCGCCGCGCGCCAGCTGCTCAGCCGTCGCCGGCTGTGCGTCGGGATCGGCCAGCGCCGATGCCGAGTTCTCTGCATCGGTCTGCTGCGTCAAACGTTGCCTTGTCTCGGCCGTCATGCCGTAGGTGTCACGTTCGATTGGCATAGTAGGTGCGCGGCTCATGGCCAAGTGCCTCTCGGGCTGAAATGATGCGGATGCGGCGGCCCCGTTCGGTGTAGGTGATGTGAAGGACGACCGCGATATCATCGATTATGACAGCACAGAGGCGGTTGTATCGCAGCTCATCTGGGTCTGCATCGTCGAAATCAAACCAGTGATCATCTGTTTCGAACGCATGACGCGCCAGTTCGAATGTGACCCCGTGATCTCGTTCATTGGTTTGGGCCTTGTTGTCGTCCCACTCGAATGCGTTGTCCCTCATCAGCGCTACCCTAAGTGCGCGCAGCAGGCGTTCAAGCCGAGGATAGCAATGCTAAGAGATCAAGGCTACCGAAATGCCGATCTTCCATCTAATTCATTGATTTCAAACAATTTTGTGGATGGCTCCGCGGGTAGGATTCGAACCTACGACCAGTCGATTAACAGTCGACTGCTCTACCGCTGAGCTACCGCGGAATACCTTAGGTCATGACCAACTGGATACAGTGAACCGGCCCACGCAAGCTCAGATTAGCGTGAGATGAAGCGGTCTAACTGAAAGCGTATCCTGCCGCAACAGGGTTGTTGCCGCCGATCGGGGTGCTCACGCACCTCTGCCGGCAAGTTGATGCAAGATGGCGCATGACTGCGCAGGACGTCGTAGGGTTGGCAACGCATTTGCGCTAGAGGTTCCACATGAACCTCTGGACCACCATCACGGACTGGTTTGCAACCTCATTGGCCCCCTCATCTGCGGGGGGCGTCACGCTTGCGTCTCAACGTCAGCTGTCGGTGGCATTTACGGCGGCTGTCGTGGCGCTCTCGGCAAAGATGGCGAAGGCCGACGGGGTCGTCGTCGGGGTCGAGGTCGAGGCCTTTCAGCGGGCCTTCAAAGTCGACGAGCGGCAAGCCCAAAACGTGTCGCGCCTATTCAACCTCGCGCAAAAGGATACCGCGGGTTTTGAGAGTTACGCAGACCAGATTGCGCGGCTCGTCCGTCGAGATCAGGCCCTTTTGCGCGATGTCTTGGCGAGCCTGTTTCATATTGCAACCGCGGATCGGGTCTTGCACCCGTCTGAAGACGTGTTCCTTGCGACTGTCGCGACACGCTTCGGGTTGACCGGCAGCGAGTATCGACATGAACGTGCGCACTTTATCGCCGACCCCGACAACCCCTATGACGTGCTCGGCTTGGCGCCGTCGGTGACGGATGCTGACCTGAAGCAACGTTATCGAAAGCTGGTGCGCGAAACACACCCTGATCTGATGCTTGCACGCGGGGTGCCGCCTGAGATGATTGCCATAGCAACGCGGCGGCTTTCGGCCATCAACGATGCCTATTCAGCGGTCGCGCGGGAGCGTGGCCTGTGAGTAAAAATGCGTCAAATCGGGCCACCGCGCCGGTGTCTTTCGCCCCCGACAGTCGCCACGTCAGCAATGTTGTACCGGCGGCAAACGTCGAGCCACGCAGAGGCGTGGTGCGTCCAGATATGCTGGTGTTGCATTACACGGGCATGGCCTCGGCCGCAAAGGCGATTGACTGGTTGGCAGTCCCTGAGAGCCGCGTATCGTGTCACTACGTCATCGACGAGGCCGGCCGCGTGACGCAGATGGTGCCGGAACGCTTGCGCGCCTGGCACGCTGGCGTCTCATGCTGGCAAGGCGAAACCGACTTGAATTCAGCGTCAGTCGGCATCGAGATCCAAAACCCCGGGCATGAGGACGGCTATCATGCCTTTCCCGACGGCCAGATCGCAGCGGTGATTGCCCTGGCGCGCGACATCGTCGAGCGAAATTGCATCCCAGCAGCGCGTGTCCTCGCGCACTCCGACATCGCACCGATGCGCAAGATTGATCCGGGTGAAAAGTTTCCATGGCAGAAGCTGGCGGACGCCGGTCTCGGGGCGTGGGTGCCACCCTCTAAAATCGGCCTCAGCGGACAGTACATCGGCCCGGGCGATTCCGGGGCCAGCGTTTCGGCGGTGCAGGCCACATTTGCTGCCTACGGATATCATCTGCCGGTCACGGGAACCTACGACCTATTAACAGAGCACGTTGTCCGCGCGTTTCAACGCCATTTCCGGCCGGCGCTGTGTGATGGACGCCTCGACCTCTCGACACTTGCAACGCTTGAGCGATTGTCCGCCGAGGTGCATCAAGCCCGTGATTGGGCCCAGGCGTGAGTGCCTTTGGTATTTGGTTGGGGTCTTGGGGTGGCTGCCGAAGATCGGACACAAACCCAGGGGCATATTCAAGGCGTTGCGGAACCAGTGGGATGGATGAGCGGTTATCGGGTCGATGACGCGTTGACCTTCAGGTTGTAGCTCCAGCCCGTTGACGACTGAAGTGGCGGCGGGGTTTGTTGCGACATAAACCGGATCGCAAATTGTTGAGTGTAGTCTGCCGATTGGAGCTTTTGCTTGCATCGGCTTTGCAGTATCGCTTGAGGGTGTCGTCATCCTCCGTCCACCTCGGAGTCTACATCGTGTCCAGCGTCTCCCCCCTCCCCCTCCGCACCGTCTTTGTTGTGACCGGTTTGCTCAGCCTTTGGGCGCAGCCGACGTCGGCTGCACCGGGCAATCGACCGAGCGTCGAGGCGCAGACGCGGTCGCAACGCGTGTCAGTGCCAGCCATTTACGCACCAGGCTCGATCGTGATCGTGAACGGCGAGCGCAAGCTGTATTACATCACCGGAAAAGGCGAGGCTGTTCGCTATGGCGTTGCCGTCGGCAAAAATGCCGAGCTTTGGATGGGCCGCACGTTTATCGCCGCAAAAGCCGTTGACCCTAAATGGATCCCGATCAACGGAGACGAACCCGTCGAAGGCGGCGATCCCGCCAACCCGCTCGGCAAACGGGCACTGTATCTCGACTGGTCATTGCTGCGCATTCACGGCACGCCGTCTCGCGGGTCCATTGGCTCGGCTGTGTCCAATGGTTGCATCCGCATGCTGAACGAAGATGTGATGGACCTTTTTGAGCGCGTTCACCTTGGCGCACCGGTGTATGCCATCACGTCCTGGAAAGACGCGACAAAGTACGAGACCGTCAAGGTTGCGGAGAAAATTTACGTTGATCCAGAGGCGCGTCGGCGAGCGGTTGAGGAATTTCGCCAGCAGATGGCCGATCGCGCTGAAGAGCTGAAGGAAGAAAAGCGCCAGCAGTCGGCAGCCGCGTATCGCCAATACCCTCAGCGTCAGCCGAACCCTCAGCGTCAGCCGACATGGTCGTATGGAGGGTCTGCGTTCCCGCAGGTCTGGACACAGCAACGCTACGGCCTTGGCCGCTGACCAGCAGCTTTGCAGCGTTTTTTTTACGAAACACCGGGCTGGTCCCGGTGTTTTCGTTTGCCAAGTTCATAAACCAGACTCGTAAACCAGAGTCGGGGGTCGCTTACCTGCAGTTGCCCGCTCGGCATCATCGCAGCCAAAGCGCAGCCAAGCCGAGAAACGCGAAGAACCCGACAACGTCCGTGACCGTGGTGACAAACACGGTCGATGAGACGGCGGGATCGAAACCGTAGTGGTCAAGCGTCAGGGGAATTAACACGCCGGCAAGAGCGGCTGCTACGAGATTGATGATCATGGCAGCCCCAATGACGAAGCCTAGTTTTCCCGGTCCAAACCAGAGGACCACGATGACGGCCATGATCAGCGCGAAGACAATGCCGTTGAGCAAGCCGATCGCCACCTCACGAAACACAATGCGCGGCACCTTCGCTGGCGGCAGCTCATTGGTTGCCAACGCCCGCACACAGACCGTCATGGTTTGCGTGCCGGCGTTGCCACCCATGGAGGCAACGATGGGCATAAGGACGGCGAGCGAGACCATCTGCTCGATGGTGGCATCAAACTGCTTGATGACGCCCGAGGCGAGGATGGCCGTCAGAAGATTGACGAACAACCAAGCAAACCTGATCGGGGCGACGGTGCGGACCGTGTCGTTGATGCCTTCGTCACCAACGCCGGCGAGGCGCCGCACGTCTTCGTCGGCCTCCTGCTCGAAAACTTCAACGACATCGTCGATGGTAACGACACCGACAAGCCGCTGGTTGGCATCGACGACGGGGGCCGAGCGCAAGTCGTAGCGCTCGAATTGGCGCGCAACTTCTTCCTGGTCTGCCGTGGCAAGCACCGGCTGTTGGTCCGACACCATAAGCGTGTCGACAATCACATGCCGCTTTGTGCGCAACAGGCGCGAAAGTTCTAGCGCGCCGAGCACGTGATGCGTGGCATCGACCACAAAGATGTCAGAAAACGAGTCTGGCAGATCGTCGGCTTCGCGCATGTGGTCGATGACTTGGCCAACGGACCAATACGGCGGCACAGCGACGAAGTCTGCCTGCATCAGACGACCGGCTGTTTCCTCGGGATAATCGAGGTTGCGTTCAAGGGCTGCGCGTTCGGCCCGCGGCACTTGCGAGAGCACATCCTCCTTATCGGCGTCTTCGAGGCTTTCAATGACGTAGGCCGCGTCGTCCGTCTCAAGCGCCGTCACGGCTTTGGCGAGCAACTCGTTTGGCAGGCTTTCCGAGAGCTCGTCGCGGATTGTCTCGTCAAGTTCCGACAGCGCGTCGTAATCGAAGTCGGCGCCGAGCGTCTGAATGAGCCGCGCGCGATCGTCAGGCTTCAGCAACACGATCAAGTCGGCGAGGTCAGGCGCTTGTAAGTCTGCGACAAGCGCAATCAGCCGATCTCGATCGCCCGCCCCGAGTGCTGCCACCACGGCGGACGCACGTGCGCTGTCTGACCCGACAAAGGCCTTGTCCGTCTCGGGGAGTGGCGTCTCGCTCATTGCGACCTGCTGATCAAAAGGGCCTCAGCTATGCGAAGCGGCGACACCGCCGCGGCTTCTAATACCCGACGCCCGCCAAGCGTGAGTCATTTCTACGTCCTGTGGGTGAGACGGAGTCAGCGCGCGGGGTTGGTGGGGCGGCCGCGCGCCAACAAAGAAACATACCGGCCCACCGACCGCTCGCCGATAAGTCGAAACTTATCTCGGCCGGTATGACGCCCGATAGCCAAACACGGTCCCCATCGGCTATCTCCAGGAGCGACCAATGACCATGAGACCCGCCATGCTGCAACTTGCCGAAAGCCTGACCCGGCTTGGGACTGAAACCGCATTCGAAGTGCTTGCGCGCGCCGCCGATCTGGCGGCCAAGGGCAAAGACGTCATCAATCTCGGCATCGGGCAGCCAGATTTCAAAACACCTGTCCACATCGGTGAAGCCGCCATCAAAGCCATTCGTGACGGCCATCACGGCTACACGCCCGCAAATGGCATTCCACAATTGCGCGAAGCCGTCGCGGCCGACTTGTACAAGCGTCACGCTGTGACGGTTGATCCGGCCCACGTCGTCATCATGCCCGGCGGCAAGCCGACCATGTTTTTCGCCATCCTGATGTTCGGCCAACCCGGCAAGGAGATCATCTACCCGGATCCGGGTTTCCCGATCTATCGCTCCATGATCCAGTACACTGGCGCTAAGGCTGTGCCCATGGCGCTCAAAGAGCAGAACGGTTTCGCTTTCTCGGCCGACGAGGTGCTGGCACAGATCACACCGAACACGTCGTTGATCATCATCAACACACCCGGCAATCCGACCGGCGGCGTGGTGCCGGAAATCGAAATTAAGAAATTGGTAGCGGGTTTGTTGAAACACCCTCACGTGGCCCTGCTGTCAGATGAGATCTATTCGCAGATGCTCTATGACGGCCAAAAACACACGAGTTTACTGAGCTTCCCAGAGATCCGAGACCGGCTGATCATTCTCGACGGGTGGTCAAAG
>JANNXS010000183.1:0-5725 GCA_031409695.1 Hyphomicrobiaceae bacterium | reverse complement strand
TGCCATGCTCACGAGCCAGTTTGGCCAGAAATGCGAAGTGCACGACGGCCATGTCGTCGACCGGCGGAATACACATCAAGCCAGCAATTTCGAGCTTCCACGTCTCCCGGCAGGCCTTGATGAACGCGCTTGCATCGGCGGGTAGGATGCCCGCCTTCTGCTCTTCCTCGCCCGTGTTGACCTGGACGAACAGTTGCAGCCGCTTTTGCTGTTTCGACATCTCAGCTGCCACGGCCTCGGCGATTTTCGGTCGATCAATGGTGTGGATACAGTCGAACAGTGCCACGGCTTCTCTTGCCTTGTTCGACTGCAAGGGACCGATCAGATGCAGCGCGATGTCTGGATAGGCGGCCTTCAGTGCAGGCCATTTCTTCTGCGCCTCTTGCACCCGGTTTTCGCCAAACACGCGCTGGCCGGCGTCGATGATGTGCTGGATCGCGGGCGCGTCGAATGTCTTCGACACGGCAATGAGAACCGCGTCTGACGGATCGCGGCCAGCATCTCGGGCGGCAACGGCGATTTTTTCGCGGACGGCGGCCAAGCGGGTTGCATGCGTGTCGGTCATGGTCGGCGATTGCCTGTCTGCCTGCTGCGGGTCAAGCGGGTTTGATGCGCGGTGAACTGCTCGTGCGTTGCCGAGGCGGGCATAGGTGGCTAAATACATCAGCCTGGGTCGAAAACAGAGGTCGCAATGTCGTCAAAAATCGTCAAGTCTGACGCCGAGTGGCGCGCACAGCTGTCGGGCGAGGCCTACGAGGTCGCTCGCAAGCATGGCACGGAACGGGCCGGCACCAGCCCTCTCAATCACGAGAAGCGGGCCGGCATGTTCAAATGCGTCTGCTGCGGCGAAGCCGTGTTTGACGCCGCAACCAAATTCGAAAGCGGCACGGGCTGGCCGAGTTTCTATGCGCCCGCGGCCGAATCAGCCGTTGGTACGACCGAAGACCGCAAGTTCTTCATGCGCCGGACGGAGGTCCATTGTGCCCGCTGCGACGCCCATCTCGGCCACATCTTCCCCGATGGCCCAAAGCCAACGGGCTTGCGCTATTGCATCAACGGCGTCGCGCTCACATTTGAGCCGAAGGCGTGACGGAGGCGAACGTGTGGCACGAACTTGCGTGCATGTGTTGCGCGGTGTAGGCGGCCTGTAACGGCGCATTCGCGCGATCAACGCACGTGAGAGGGGGTAGCGGTCGGCAGTCCGTCGACAGGGGGTTGGTATCTGCCCCGCTGTCGTCTTCATGCCGCCCGCTGCCCGAAGTAAAATGGGCTTTAAATGCGGCATCGTCGGGCTGCCCAACGTCGGCAAGTCGACCCTGTTCAATGCACTGACGCAAACGGCGCAAGCTGAGGCGGCGAATTATCCGTTCTGCACCATCGAGCCAAACGTCGGTGAAGTCGGGGTGCCCGATGAGCGGTTGGATCAGCTGGCCCAGATCGGCAAGAGCGCCAAGATCATCCCGACACGCCTGACGTTTGTTGATATCGCGGGCCTCGTGCGCGGCGCGTCGAAAGGCGAGGGGCTTGGCAACCAATTCCTGTCGCACATCCGCGAAGTCGATGCCGTCGCCTATGTCGTGCGCTGCTTTGAGGACGGCAACGTCACCCACGTCGAGAACCGTATCGACCCGCTTTCGGACGCCGAGATCGTCGAGACGGAGTTGATGCTGGCCGATCTCGAAAGCCTCGAGAAGCGCCTGCCAAACATCGAGAAAAAGACCAAGCAGGGCGACAAGGACAGCAAGATCCTGCTCGCCGTGGTCGAGAAGGTTTTGGTCCCGCTGCGCGAGGGCAAGCCGGCGCGCTTCGCCAAGGTCACCGACGAAGAGAGACCGGTCTTCCAGGGTCTGCAGTTGTTGACGGCGAAACCCGTCGTCTATGTGTGCAATGTCGATGAAGGCTCGGCCGGCGAGGGCAATGCCTTTTCAGCCAAGGTTGCTGAACGGGCGAAAGCCGAAGGCGCAGCCTTTGCCGTCATTTCAGCCAAGATCGAGAGCGAGTTGGCCGGATTGCCACCGGAAGACCGCGCAGCGTTCCTGGCCGATCTTGGTCTCAAGGAACCCGGACTGAACCGCCTCATTCGCGCTGGCTACGGCCTGTTGGACCTGATCACCTACTTCACCGTTGGCCCGAAAGAGGCCCGTGCCTGGACCATCGCACGCGGCACGAAGGGCCCGGCTGCGGCCGGCGTCATCCACTCGGATTTTGAGAAGGGTTTCATCCGCGCCGAGACGATTGCCTATCCCGACTATGTCGCGCTGAACGGTGAAGCCGGTGCCCGCGATGCCGGAAAAATGCGGCTCGAAGGCAAGGAATACGTCGTCCAAGACGGCGACGTCATGAACTTCCGGTTTGCCAATTGAGAATTGCCAGTCGCACCTGCGCGCGCCTCTCCCTTTTTCACGCTCAAGGCGCTAGAGAGCGGGGCTGAACGCGAAAGGCCACTCCAATGGCGACTGCCATCCCCATCACTGTGCTGACGGGCTATCTTGGCTCGGGCAAGACAACCCTGCTCAAGCGTTTGCTCACCGATCCCGCCATGGCCGGGACGGCTGTGATCATCAATGAGTTTGGCGAAGTCGGGATTGATGACGCGCTGATGGAAAAAGCCGACGACGACGCGATTTTGTTGCCGTCGGGTTGCGTGTGCTGTCAGGTGCGCGGCGACTTGAAAATCACGCTGGCGAAACTCCACCGGCAAATGCTGCACGGCGAAATCCCGCCCATCCGGCGTGTGGTCCTTGAGACAACCGGCTTGGCTGATCCCGCGCCCATCGTGCACACGCTGATGACGGATGAGGATACGTTCCGCATCTATCAACTCGACGGCGTTGTCACGACCGTCGATGCTGAACATGGGCTGATGCAACTCGACACGCATTTCGAGCCGGCCAAGCAGATCGCCATCGCGGATCGGATCGTGATCACCAAGTCAGACCGGGTAACCGCTAAGGACGTGGCAAAGCTGGAGGCCCGTGTGCGCGCCCTAAACAAATCCGGCGAAATCCTGCGCTCGGTTCTGGGCGATGCACCGGCCTCAAGTCTGTTCGGCCTGGGGGCGCACGAGCCAGCGCTGGCTGGCAGCGATCCGCGCCAGTGGTTGGCCATTGAGCCGCACGAGGCACACGCGCACGATCCGCACGAAAAACATGCGCACGCCACGCACACCCATCAGCACGATGATACCTGCGGCCCCGATTGCGGGCATGACCACGGGCATAACCAAGGCCACCACGACGACGGGCATCACAACCACGGGCATTACGATCCCGCACATCTCCACGGTATTCAGTCGTTCGCGCTCACCTTCGACAAGGAACTGGACGGCAGCGGCCTCTCGCTCGGGCTGCAGACGATGGCGGCGAGCTACGGCGACAAGCTGCTGCGCGTGAAGGGCATCGTTGCTGTACAGGGGCAGGATAAGCCCTTTGTCGTGCATGGCGTGCAACATGTGTTTTACCCGCCGGACGTCCTGAAGGACTGGCCGAAGGGCCCTGACGGGCTCGCGGACAAGCGCTCGCGCTTTGTTTTCATCACCAAGGATCTGCCGCGGTCAACGATCGAGAAGCATTTGAAACCCTTTATCGGCGAGGCTGTCGGCAAGGAAGTGGGCGCCTGATGTTGCCGGAAAATGTCCATGAGCTCGCAGCCCCCGAGAGCCCGCGCCGCGATCGCGGTATTATCAGTCTTGCCGCGTTTGCTGGGCTGCTTTTGACGGTCATCGGCGTGCGTTTTCTCGTTGTCCCCGATAGTGCTGCGCAGACCTTTGGGCTGATCGCGCGGCCGAATGGGTTTCAGCTGCATGCCGTGATTGCGCTGCGCGATGTCTGGCTCGGATTGCTGGCGTTGGGCTTCGCGTGGCTTGAGGAATGGCGCGCGCTGACGCTGTGGCTCGTGCTTGGCGCCCTCGTCTGCTTTGGCGATGCCGGTATTGTGGTGGCCGCACAGGGCAAGCCCTTGCCGATCCTGTTCCATCTGGTGTCCGGCGTGTTCTGTGGCGTGCTCGCAGCACTCTGCTGGCGTCGCGCGTTGCGTCGTCAGCGCGGGTGAGCCGGCAAGCCGACGCGACGTTCCTCATCTGTCGCGGATGCTAGGTTTCGTTACGTTTCTCAAGTGCTGAGACAAGGCGTTCCTTCCAGGCCGTCGGCGCGCCGAGGGCGTGGCCGAGCAAGCGGGCGCGGCGATAGTGGAACTGCGGGTCGGCTTGCCACGTAAAGCCGATACCGCCATGCGTTTGCACGTTTTCCTGGGCGGCGAATGTGTAGGCGTCGGTTGCCGCGACACGGGCCGCTGCGGCTGCAACCGGCAGGTCGGCCCCGCGTCCCGACAGCATCATGGCACCGTAAAAGGCATTCGAGCGCGACAGCTCCAGCTTGATGTACATGTCCGCAAGCTTGTGTTTGATCGCCTGCTGCGCGCCGATGGGTTTGCCAAAGGCATAGCGCGTCAACGCATAGTCGCGTGCCATCCACATGGCCGCTTCCGCGCCACCGGTCTGCTCAAACGCCATAAAGACGGCGGCTGCATCGTAGATTTCCGACAGGTGCCGCCAACCATCGCCCGCCGTGCCCACCACCTCGGCCTTGGCCCCGGCAAACGTGATGCGCGCATATTTTCGCGCGGGATCGATGGTTTCGACCCGCTCTCGCGTGATGCCGTTTCCGGTGAGATCGACCAGCGTCAGCGTATTGCCGGCGAGCACGATGGCGACGTGCGCGGCTTCGCCGTCGGCCACGGGAAGTTTCGTGCCGCTGATGGTGCCGCCTGCGTAGGTTGACTTGAGTTTGCCCTCGACGGGCGCCTCGGTGCCTTCAGCAACGGCGATGGTCCCGATCACCGAGCCCGCCGCCAAGCGTGGCAGCCAGGAGGTCTTCTGCGCCTCGGTCCCAAATCGCAACACCGCCTCCGTTGCAATGTAAACGGACGATGAAAATGGCACAGGTGCACAGGCGCGCCCGATTTCCTCAGCCGCGACGCAGATTTCAAGCGCACCGAGGCCCGAACCGCCATAGGCTTCGGGAATAGACGCGCCGAGACAACCAAGATCGGCGAGGCCTTGCCAAACCTCGGCTGCGTGCGTTTCAGGTCCATCGAGCACACGACGGACAACGGTCAGCGGGCACTTCTCCGCGAGAAAGCGGCGCACGCTGGCACGGAACTCTTTCTGGTCGTCGGAAAAATCGAAGTTCATGGGAGCCTCGCAAAGATGTGCCTCCGAACTAAGCGCGGAACGCACGGCTGTGCAACGGTATGCACCGGCTTAAACCCATCCGGCATCAACAACGTAATGTTGCGCCGTGCACGCGCCGGCATCCTCCGAGGCCAGAAACACGGCAAAACGCGCGATGTCCTCCGGTTCGACCCACTTTTTCAGGCATTGGGCGTCGAGGCGCGCTCTGTCGCCCTCCGGCGTCCACCACTTCTCAAGCTGTCGCTCGGTTCTGACCCAGCCCGGGGCGATGGCGTTGACGCGGATATTATCGCCACCGAAGTCGCGCGCAAGCGACCGTGTAAGACCGAGCATGGCTGACTTTGAGGCGGTGTAGATGGCCATGCCGCCCATGCCGGCCATCCACGATATCGACGAGAAGTTGACAATCGCGCCGCTGCCTTTCGCTTGCATACCCGGCAACACGGCTTGGGCTGCAAAGAACGCATGTCGCAGGTTTACGGCGATGCGCTCATCGAACATTTCGGGCGTGACAGTTTCGACGGCGTGGCGCTC
>JANNXS010000182.1:0-19536 GCA_031409695.1 Hyphomicrobiaceae bacterium | reverse complement strand
CGGTCACCTGGACCGTCTACGACACGCCTGAGCGCAAGACAAAAAACGTGATCTTGTTCGTCGGCGACGGCTTGACAGTCGCACATCGCACCGCCGCCCGCATCATGTCGAAAGGCATCAAGGAAGGCACATACGGCGGCGAACTCGCCATGGACGACATGCCCGCCATGGCGCTCGTTTCAACGGCCGGGACGGACTCGATCATCACCGACAGCGCGAACTCGATGAGCGCTTACACAACCGGCCACAAATCCTGCACCAATGCCCTAGGCGTCTATTGCGCGAAAAACAAAAACACGCTCGATCATCCCAAAGTCGAGACCATCGCAGAACTGATCAAACGCAAATACGGCATGGCCGTTGGTGTTGTTACCAACACCGAGATCGAGGATGCGACGCCGGCCGGTGTTGTCGCCCACACGCGTCGGCGCGGCGATTACCAAGACATCGTCAAGATGTTCTTCGATGTCCAGCCTGAGGTGATGCTGGGCGGCGGCACACCGTTTTTTCTGCCGACCGACAAATCGGGACGCCGCACGGACAACGTCAACTACGTCGAAAAATTCCAGAGCGCAGGTTATGTCTACGCCTCGACGCTGACTGAAATGAACGCAGCTGCCAATGGCGGTGCGACGAAAATCCTGGGTTTGTTCAACAACAGCAACATCGACGGCGCCTTGGACCTGCGCGTGCTCAAGAAGGGCACCGTCCCTCGCTATCCCGATCAGCCCGACCTGGTCCAGCAGACTAAGGCCGCCCTGACGGCACTGGCTAAGAGCGACAAGGGCTTCTTCCTGATGGTCGAGAGCGGACGGATCGATAAGTATGCGCATTCGCTCGACTGGGAACGCTCAGTGTACGATACGATCATGCTCGACAATGCTATTCATGTGGCCAAGGAATTCGCTGGCACGCGCAACGACACGCTGATCATTGCCGTGCCCGACCATGCCCATGGCACCTCGATTATCGGCGTCTACGATGATGATCGCCCCGGCACGCAGTTGCGCGAAAAGCTCGGCATCTACAATCAAGCCGGCTTCCCGACCTACGTCGCGCCCGACGCCGACGGCTATCCGACATCCATTGAAGCCAAGCGCCGCCTAGCCTTCGTATTCTCGGCAACGCCCGACTATTGCAACACAGGCCGCCCGAGCATGGATGGCCCGTTTGAGCCGGTGACCCAGGGACCCGACGGGAAATCTTTCGTTGCCAATGAAAAAAACTGCGCAGCCAACGCTGTCCGCATCGCTGGCAATCTGCCTACCGCCTCCAACTCAGGTGTGCACTCGGCTGAGGATGTGATCGCGACCGCAATGGGACCTGGCTCCGAGATGGTGCGCGGGCATCTGTCCAACGTTGCGATTTTCAAGATCATGGCAACCGCATTAGGGCTCGGCAAGTAACCGCGCTGACTTTGCACGCGCCGACTAAGCTTGAGCAACCTCGCGGCGCGCACAACGCGGCGGGGGCATATGGGTTAATGCGGATGTGCCATAGCTTCTAGAACCGGAGCGTCTAGAACCGCTTGATCACGCGCTCCTGGCGGATCGATGGCGCGAACCAGAACGTGGCAATGCCGACACCGCAAGCGCAGATCGCCATGACGAAGGCCCAGACATAATTGCCGGTCGAAGCCCGAATAACGCCGGCAAGAAATGACCCCGTAGCGGCACCCGTGCCGAGCGCCATAGACAACACACCGAAGATCGTGCCGACGGAGCCACCCGCAAAAATGCGCGCGACCAACGCGACTAGGATCGGCCCACGCGCGCCCTGCATGAGCCCAAAAAACAAAACGAACCCGTAGACCAGGATCAGCGATGGCCAGACGGCAACGAGCAGCAGGGATGCGATGCCGAGGATTGAAGATAGATACGACAGCGTGACCGTTGGCCGCCGCCCCCAGCGGTCCGACAACCAGCCAATCGTGACAATGCCGACGGCTGACATCACGCCGTTGAAGCCGAAGGCGCTGGCCGCCACCAACGGATCAAACCCTTGCTCAACCAGGAATGCGACCGAATGTGGCAGGACCGCGTAAGCCGCAACCGCCGTCGCGAAGTAGGCCAGGAACAGCATCCAGAATGCGCCCGTACGTATGGCGGCCGTGGCGGTCCAAGTGGTTGCGGCGGCCGTGGTCATTTTGCGGCTTTCACGCCAGGCGGCAGAGCCAGCGCTGTAGCGGCCGAGCGGCAGAACGAGCACCAGCACCAGGGCCGCCGCTGCGAAACCAGCGAGGATCCGGTGCGCCTGACGCCAGCCGTAGAGATCAACGAGGATTTGGGCGACCGGCGCGAACAGGACCACGCCTGCGCCGACGGCCGCATACGGGATCGCCGAAACGGAGCCCATGCGCGCCGTGAACCAGCGTGCGAGCAAACTGGAGGCAGCGACCATGCCAAGGGCGGCCGCACCAATGCCACCGAGCACGCCGACTCCGAGATAATACTGCCAGATGGTGTCAGCGCCGCCGCCGATCCAATAGCCCGCTGCGAGCGACACAAGACCGACGGTATAGCAGACCCGCGCCCCGAAACGATCAATCAGTTGACCTGCGAGCGGGGCCGCGATGCCGTAACCGAGCATGAAGATCGAATAGGTGGCCGACATGGTGGCACGATCGACGCCAAGCGCCTGCTCGACCGGCAAAAGAAACACGGCAAACGTCTCGGTAACGCCGCGGCCGATGGCGTTCATGACGAACAGCACCGCGATCAGGCCAGCCAAAAACTGCGAGGTGTGCGTTTCGGTTTGGCTAGAACTGGTTTCACCAGACTTGGTCTCGCCAGACTTTGTTTCGCCAGACTTTGTTTCGTCAGGCTGCAGCGCTTTGGTCACAAGCATGTCCGGGATCGCCCAGCATGACGCGGGCAACGTACGGGTGCCACAGCCAGCAACGGATGACCAGGGTGTCTCAGCGTGGCCTTGAGGACTTCAGAGGGCTGGTCTACGCGCAACGCGAGCATGCAACCACTGTTTGCCACGGTTTGACCTGGGCGCGTATAAAGTTCGCCTGATCGTTTAGCCTGATCGTTTAGGAGCGCCCCGCATGGCACGCACCGTCTACGTCAATGGCCGTTACGTGCCGTGGGGTGAAGCCCAAGTGCATGCGGAGGATCGCGGTTTCCAATTCGGTGATGCCGTCTATGAAGTGTGCGAGGTGCGCCGCGGCCGGCTGATAGATGAGACGCGGCATATGGACCGGCTCGCGCGCTCGTTGGCCGAACTTCGCATCACCGAGCCCATGTCACGGGGTGCATGGGCGCGCGTGATGCGGGAGGTGGTTCGCCGCAATAGGGTCGTTGACGGATCGCTGTATCTGCAGGTGTCACGCGGAGCGCGACCACGCGATTTCTTATTCTCCGGTGCCAACATGACGCCGACAGTGGTTTGCGTGGCACGCCCGCTGAAAGCTGCGAAACGAGATGCAAACTCCAAGGGTATTGCCGTCAAGTCCATGCCGGACATCCGTTGGGGCCGCTGCGATATCAAGACCGTGATGCTGCTACCAGCTTCCCTCGCCAAAGAAGCCGCCAGCGCCATTGGTGCCAAGGAGGCCTTGATGATCGACGCTGACGGCTATGTCACCGAGGGGGCATCGTCGAACGCCTGGATCATCGATGACAAAGGTCGCCTCATCACCCGAGCGGCAAGCAACGAGATCTTGCGCGGCGTCACCCGGACAACGCTGATCGATCTTCTGAAAAAGGAAGGTATCGAGCTGGTCGAGCGCAAGTTCACGTTGGAGGAGGCCAAAAAGGCCCGCGAGGTGTTTGTCACCTCAGCAACGTCCATCGTAACGCCGGTCATCCGGATCGACGACACGCCAATCGGCAACGGCGCACCGGGGCTGACGGCCTCTCGGCTGCGCGACATGTTCCACACGGTAGCGGAACACGCGGCGGCTTGAGGGACCGTCCCCGAAGCTTCCGCTGCGCGCAGTTCCAGACTACAAGCGCTGCATGACACACACACCCATCCACATCATCGGCGGCGGGCTCGCAGGCTCGGAAGCGGCCTGGCAGGTTGCTTCCCGCGGCGTGCCAGTGGTTTTGCACGAAATGCGCCCGGTTCGCGGTACAGATGCGCACAAGACCGATGGGCTCGCGGAACTCGTGTGCTCGAACTCGTTTCGATCCGATGACGTTGAAACCAATGCCGTCGGTCTTTTGCATGAGGAAATGCGACGCGCGGGCTCACTCATCATGCGCTGTGGCGACCGGCATAAGCTGCCGGCCGGCGGCGCGCTGGCCGTGGATCGCGACGGGTTCTCCGCCGCCGTAACGCAAGCGCTTGGAGCACATCCGCTGATCTCGATCGTGCGGCAAGAAGTGGCGGGGATGCCGCCGGAGGCTTGGGATAGCGTCATCATCGCAACGGGACCGCTCACATCACCAGGGCTATCGGCTGCCATCCAATCGATCACAGGCGAGGGCGAATTGGCATTTTTTGATGCCATCGCGCCGATTGTGCACCACTACTCCATCGACGAGACCATCGCCTGGCGTCAGTCGCGCTACGATAAGGCAGGGCCAGGTGGAACCGGTGCAGATTACCTGAACTGCCCCATGAATGAACTCGAATACAACGCCTTTCTCGACGCGTTGATCGCGGCCGACAAGACCGAATTTAAACCGTGGGAAGCCGATACGCCCTATTTCGACGGCTGCCTCCCCATTGAGGTGATGGCAGAGCGTGGCCGCGAAACATTGCGATTTGGGCCGATGAAGCCGGTGGGCCTGTCTGATCCGCGCACGGGGAGACGGCCCCACGCCGTTGTACAGCTGCGCCAGGACAATGCGCTCGGCACGCTGTGGAACATGGTCGGCTTCCAGACCAAGCTTAAGTATGGCGAACAGGCGCGCGTCCTGAAGATGATCCCAGGCCTCGAGAACGCTGAGTTCGCGCGTCTTGGTGGATTACACCGCAACACGTTTCTCAACGCTCCGAAGCTGCTGGACGCGACCTTGCGGCTTAAAGCGCAGCCGCGGTTGCGCTTTGCCGGTCAGATCACCGGCTGTGAGGGCTACGTTGAGAGTGCCGCGATCGGCCTGTTGACGGGGCTGTTTGCGGCATCCGAGCGACTGGGTCAGACGATCACGCCGCCGCCTGTTACAACCGCGTTTGGCGCACTTCTCGGGCACATCACAGGTGGACATCTGACCGCGGAAACACCTGATACACTTGGTAACGCCACACCTGATAAAGTGCGAGGGCCGCGCTCGTTCCAACCGATGAATGTCAATTTCGGCCTATTCCCACCCATGGACCCGCCATCCCACGACGACGAAGGCAAGAAAATCAAGGGTAAGGACAAGACGTTCTGGCGCAAACGCGCCATGTCAAGACGCGCACTTGTCGACCTTGCGGCATGGATGGCGCAGCAGAGCGTGTTGCCGCAGGAGCGGTTGGCTGCAGCTGAGTGAGGGTATTGAACCGCGTGCGGCGTCAGCACTGAAGCGGTTGCTGCTTGAGCCACTGCTCAATGCCTTCGATCATCCCGTCAATCGGTCGATATCCATTCGTGACCATGGCGTACCGACCATCGTCATCTCCAATCATCAGACACGGGAAGCCTTCAACACCCATTTGCTTGGCCGACATGAAGTCGCGGGCGGTCTCGCGGCGTATGTCGGGCGACAGGAACGCCGCGCGGAACGCCATTTCGTCGAAGCCCGCCTCACATGCCACCGCAGCGATTTCCTCTGTATCAGTCATGTCTCGATTGTGGCCATAGAACGCCTCGGAAATGCGCCCCTTGACGGCGAGTGCTTTATCCGGGGCCAGATGCCGCGCTGTGACGACGGCACGGCAGGCAGGTTCCGTGTCGTAGATGAAGCCTTCGCGGTCGAAGAACGCCATATCGAAAGGCCGACCGGTCGCCGGGCCAACCTTGCCCCAGGCGTTGCGGATGTAGTCCTTGTCCTGTTGCCGCATGGCCTGAGTGTTGCCGGCTCGCAGACCGCCCACCATCACCTGCACGGGCACGCGACCAGCAAAGTGTTCAGCCAGCGTCTCAATGACTGGCGCAAAACCATAACACCAGGAGCACAGGGGATCTGCGACATAGAGAAAATGCTGGGACATGGCAGGCTCATGAAGTAATTTTAGTTTATCAGGCCTTCGCACTCGGGCGGCTTGAGACCTCACCGTACCAACGCGCAAGATTTGTCAGGCTTTCGGGCCGCTGAATGCGGGCGGCCCGCATGAAGTCCATGGCGCACAGCGCGGTGACGTCCGCGATAGAATACTGGTCGCCCGCGATGAACGCGTGCTTAGCCAGTTGCTCATCCATCACCTCAAGCATCGCAAGCGCGCGCGGCTTGTTGGCCTCACCCCACGCCGACACCTGCGGCACTTCAAGGCCGGCCATGGACGGATGCAAATGGCGGAACGCAAATGCCGTTGGCATGAGCAGGCCAAGCTCCATGCGCCGCTGCCACATCTCGACCTGCGCGCGGCCGACGGGGCCTGTGCCAAACAGTGCCGGTTGTGGGTTCAGCTCTTCGAAATAGCGGCAGATGGCAACGGTTTCTGAGATGGCCGTGCCATCGTCGAGCACGAGAACTGGCACTTTCTGCAGACGATTGACCGCCGTGAACTCCGGCGATTTCAGTCTCTCCGGCTTGAATTCGAGCTCCTCGTAGGGGACCGAAATGCCCTTTTCGGCGAGAAATATCCGCACCCGTCGCGGGTTCGGCGCCGAACGCGTTTCGATGATTTTCATGGGTTTCTCTGCCTATCGTTTCCAGCGAGGCGAACACCGACTTAATCCAATTCGGCATTCCAGAACACGGGCACCCAGGCCAGCACAAGACCTTTAACCCGGTTCGAGACCGCCGCCGGTTGCTTGTACTGGCCGAACGGAATGTGAGTTGTCATTTCCATCGCGCGCGCCTGCACTTTATCCGCGATGTCTTTCTTCTGTGTCGTATCCGTTGCGCGCGCGAATGCATCGCGCAACTTTTCCAACTCCGGATCACAGGGCCAACCAAACAGCGCTTTTTCGCAAGTCGCGTTCAAGAAGCCTGTCGTGATGGGATCTGCAATGTCGAGTGCTCCCCAGGCGGAGACGATGGCATTCCAACCACCCTGGCCCGGTGGCTCCTTCTTGGTGCGCCGCCCAACCATGGTCTGCCAATCGCTTGCTTGCACATCGACCTTAAAGCCAGCTTTTTCAAGCAGGCTCTTGGCAACAGCGGGCGCATTGGCAATCGAAATCGTGTCGGTCGATTGCAGAAGCACGATGGGTTGACCGTCATAGCTGCTGTCTTTCAACAGCGCGCGCGCCTTGTCGAAATTGCTCTCCAACCGATCTCCGATGATCGCCTCATTGGCCAGTGGCGAGCCACACGGGAAGTATGATTTACAAATGCGATAATAGTCGGGATTGCCAGGACCGGCGTCGAGGAAGTCTTTCTGGTTCAGCGCATACCAGACAGCGGCCCGTACTTTTGGATCGTCAAATGGTTTGTGCAGCCAGTTGAGACGGAACGCATACTGCACACCGAGTGGGTTAAAATCAAAGATCCTCAACTTCGCCTCTTTCTTGACAAGCGGAAGTAGATCCCAGGCGGGTTGCTCGACATAGTCGATCTCACCCGCGATCAGAGCGTTGACGGCCGTTTGGCTATCTGAAATTGCGCGCCATTCGATGCGGTCAATCTTGACCACTTTGCCACCGGCAAGGCCCGATGGCGGCTCCGCCCGCGGTTTATATTTGTCGAACTTGACATATACGGCTTTATCGCCCGGCTTCCATTCCGCTTTGACAAACTTGAACGGACCGGAGCCTGTGGCATCATCAATCTGCTTTTGGGGATCCGTATCGGCCACGCGCTTTGGCATCATAAAAGCAGCGTTTGAGGACGGCTTAGATAATCCGGCAAGCACGAGGCCGGTTTTTTCTTTGAGCGCAATCGTAAAGGTTTTGGCGTCCTTTACTTCCATCTTGTCGATGAACGTCATGAGCTTCTGGCCAAGCGTGTCACGCGTGGCCCACCGCTTGAGCGAGGCGATGCAATCCTCTGACGTGACGGGCGCGTCGTCGTGCCAGAGCAGGCCGTCGCGAAGTGTGAACGTGTAAAGCAACCCGTCCGCCGAGACCGTGTGCGTGTCGATCATCTGCGGCTTAATCTCGCCGTTGGCATCGAGCGCAAACAACGTGTCGTAGACCATATAGCCATGATTTCTTGAGATGTAGGCTGTGGTCCAGATGGGATCGATAATCTTCAAGTCCGAGTTCATGACCGTGCGCAGCGTCTTTTGGGCAAACACCTGTGTCGGCGCAAAGACCGCTGCACTGAGCATAAAGGCTGCGGCGAAACTGCTGATGCGATGGGACACGAAAGCCTCGTCGGCGGTTGACAGTTGAAAGCCAAACCGGCCTTCGGAAGCAATAGCGCCCAACGATCGACGCAGTGTCAAGGTCAACGCGGAAACGGCACCGTAACCCCCACTTGCGGGGGCCGTGGGGAATTACGCTCCCACGAGATGCGCGGGTCGCTGAACCGATAACCGAGCCCAAGGCGATCAAGGGTTGCCGCGTACTGGCCGGATGACATGTGGCGTGTGCTGACACGCATGCCAGCCCCGAAGTTATCGAACAAAAACGGCTCTCCCGCGCGAAAACACACCGACATGATAGAGCACCCGACGGGCTTAGGCCCGGCCCGCACCGCGGCAACTTCGCGGTCAAACAGCGCGGCACGCGCGGCGACCTCAGCGCGATAGGTCGAAGACGCGAGGCGGTATGGCTCAATGCCTGGGTCAGCGAGCAAACGAACAACAAAAAGCGCCAGCACTGTCCCTCGGACGGCGCCAACACCGTGTTTGAACGCCGCCGGCAAGCTTGCGAGGTTGGCCATTGCCAAGCCAAAGCCAACGGCGACGCCGATCCACATTTCAAACGACGCGTTGTTGGCGACACCTGGCGAGAGCTTCTGCAAAACAAAACTCGCAAATCCGAGCCCGATCCAAAGTGCCGTGAAGCGTGCCGCACGACCACGCCTGTCACTTGCGATCCACATCCCCCAAACCACGAGCGCAACGATCATGTACTGGAGGCGGTTGAGATGTTGCACGGGGCGTAGCCAGCGAATTTCGCGCGGCAAGGTCAGCTGTGTGATAAAGTCCGGCCCATAGGCCAGATTGCAAGCAACCAATCCAACCGCCGCAAGCAGGGTGCCGAAAACACCAGCGCGGGCCGCGCCCGCAAGATCCTGTTGCGCGTACCAGATCAACGCGACCACCGGCAACACGACGAGATTATGCTTGAAGAAGCCGGCGACAACCATCAGTGCGACGGCCGGCAACACGCTACGACGCGCGTCCATGCAAACCAGAAACCACGTAAAGCCAACCATCATGACGGCGAGTGCTGGCACCGTCGGATCATTGGCGCCGACATACTCCGCGCCCGAGCGAAAGATCGATGCGAGCCACCACAAGGCACCGATGGCGGCAGCACCCAAACCGCCGCCGAATCGACGGACGATCAGCGACACGCATCCTGCAATAACAATCGCCGACGCCAGCGAGATGATCCGCCCAGCGAGCATCACGTCGCCCATGGCTCGACCGACATACCCGACCAGATAAAACGACAGTGGCGTATAGTTGTTGATGATCAGTTCGTCTTTGCCCGGATAGAGTGTCCGTACGCCTGTGGCGGCGACGGCGTGCCAGGCATTCCAGGCTTCGTTGGTGAAGATCTCAAGTGGGATTGGAAGACGATAGACA
This sequence comes from Hyphomicrobiaceae bacterium, assembly GCA_031409695.1. Taxonomy (GTDB): domain Bacteria; phylum Pseudomonadota; class Alphaproteobacteria; order Rhizobiales; family Hyphomicrobiaceae; genus JABFRJ01. The sequence goes on along the minus strand of JANNXS010000182.1, from coordinate 9,792 downwards.
AGCCAAGCGAAATGGATCGTAACGAAGACAATAAGCGCGACGATGAATGTTTGTTCCCTGGCGCCGAGCCGCTCGACAAGGGCTGAGACGCGCTCGCGTACTGATGTGGCAGTGGCCAAAATGCAATCCCTCCCGGCTCGCTCGCAAGCTCCACGTTGCCCATGGGGGTAATCGCTGATCGCGCGTCAAGTGCTTAGCGCAAAGTTGGACGGTTGGCCGGTCTTACGGGGGCAATTAACAGTGGTATCTGGGCCGTAGCGCGATCAGCATCGGAGCCATACATCACATTCGGCCGACCAACCGGCATCGGTGTTGGTACGTCAGCGGACGCCGTGCGGCGCGGCACGATCCCCCGATCCGCGATAGCAATGCGTGGCGACTGGCCACGACGCAACAGCAAGTCATCGATGCGGGCGCTGGCGGTTGCAAGCCTTTGTGCCGACACAGACGTGAATGGCAATGTCACGCTGGCAGCGCTCGCGCGTCCTCCAACGGTCGAAGCCCGCAACATGGCGATATGACGCTCATAAGCGCTCAGCATCGGCTGTCCCTCACTGCCGCGATGGTTGACCACGCGCAGATACGGCGCCGCCGTCTTGATCATGGTCGCGACGATAATCCCAGCCACGTTCTGGAGCGGCTCGACAGCGTCGTTGGTGTTGCGTGCCACTTCAATGCCCGGTCCGGCGCTGCCCATGTTTGAGGCGTGGATACTAACCACGTCATAGGGCGCGATTTGCACCACCATGACGAAACTGCGTCCACGTGCGTCCGTTTGCGGCTTGCTCATGTAAAGCGGCACAAACACCGAACCACTGTGGGATGAGATGGTATCGAACGTATCGGTATTGCGTGAGGAATTGTGGAACTCATGGAACACGAACACGCGCATCGCCTGCGGCATCCGCCGACGTGTGTTCGGTCGTTCCGAGTGCGCGATCAGCACATATTGACTGGGCGATACCCACACGCGCCCTGCCGGCAACCAACCATCCTGTCCGATTTTTGGTAGTGTCAAAGGGCAATCGAGATTGCTGCAACCGCCGAACGCCTGGAGATTTGGGCTTGCGACATCCGTCGCTTTTAGTGCCGCCATCGTGTCGTTAAAGGCCATTTGCCCGCGGGGGGTGCGATACAGCGGCCAGCCGTCGATCACAGCTTGATCCAGCTCGCTGCGCGGAAAAGCCGTGGCACGATTTCGCGACGTTTCCGCATGACGGGTCTTGATCGCCTCGACCCCGGCAGTTCCTGCACCGCGAGAAGTTCCAGCACCGGATGTGGACAATCCCGTCTGGGCCAACCTTGACTGAGACAGGCCGTCCGTTGCCGCGAGTGCGACCAACGCACCCGCGGCAACGGTCACAGCCAGATACCGCGCTATCCGCGACGATGTTTCCCCATATCGCAAGCGCGTCTCCTGCCGTTGTTTCCCCCGAGCCTCAAATGTGCGCCTGCATCGCGGCCGAACCGCGCCGAGACATGGGCGAAATCTGGCGTCTGACCGTAGACCTTGGTCGGGGAGCTACGATCGCACCAGGCGCGCAATCCGCCCAGATCACCTCAGATAACGATAGCGCCAGTCACAGCTTTCTCGCCTTCGGGCTCGATGTGGATAATGATCTCACTACCAGGGACAGCGTCCTGTAACGCCATCTCAACACGGTCGCAGATATCGTGTGCTGCCTTCACCGACATGCGCCCTGGCACGACGAGGTGGAACTCAATGAACGTGACCCGGCCGGCCATACGCGTCTTGATATCATGTGCTTCAAGGGCGCCATCGGCAGTACCGGAAATCACATCGTGAATCTGGCGTGCAATGTTTGAGCTTACAGCCTCATCCATCAAACCGCTCATCGTCTCGCGCAGCAATCGGCCGCCAGTCCACAAAATATAAAACGCAACCATCAGCGCAAGGACGGAATCAAGCGGCGTCCAACCTGTGACCAACACCAGCAGCAAGCCCATCAGCACAGCGCACGAGGACACAACGTCCGTTGCGAGATGACGGCCGTCAGCGATGAGCGCGGGAGAGCGGTTGCGCCGTCCATAACCGATGAGCACATAGGCCCAGGCGCCATTCAGCAGGGTGGCTGCGAGGCTGAGCGCCAGCCCGATGCCCGTCAGTTCATAGGCCCTCGGTGCCATGAGAGCCGCCGTCGCATCCCGCAGGATAATTGCGGCCGCGAAGACAATCAGAACGCCCTCGGTCACGGCGGCGAAGTATTCGGCCTTGTGGTGGCCGTACTGATGATGGCGGTCCGGAGGACGAGCCGATTGCTGCAGCGCGACCGCCGCCACCAGCGCGGTTACCACGTTGACGATCGATTCAAGCGCGTCTGAGTAGAGTGCAAGGCTGCCGGTTGCCCGGTACGCCGCCCATTTGAGTGCGAGCACGCCAACTGCGATGGCAATGGAGGCCGCAGCAACCCGACGCGAAGCTTTGAAGGCACTATCCATACGACCTGGGCCGGTTTTGACGGTTGAGCCGCCCTGTGCCACGGCATCCCAGGCAGAGCCAGGGCAGTCGTGCCCTCGTCACTGAAGGTTCCAGTCCAATGGTGTGATGGTGCAGACGTGTTGCGGTCACTTGCGCCGTTCATAGATGGTCAACCAAAGGGTGGACGCGACAATGAGCGCGCCGCCAATCCAGGTCGACATGCGTGGCACCTCGGCAAACAGCAGGTAGGCGGCAGCCGTGCTCCACAGGATCTTGGTGTAGTCGATCGGTGCCGTAATGCTCGCATCTGCCAAGCCAAGCGCCTTGATAGCACAGTAGTTCGCAATCGAGGCCGCAATCGCTGTCGCCAGCAGGAGGGCGAGATCATTTAACGTCGGAGTGATCCAGACTGGGATGGTTGCAACGAGTGCGATCGGCGCAATGGTCAGGGGCTGATAGAACGAGATCGTCAACGTGCTGTCATAGCGGGTCATGTCCTTTGCCATAAGCAAGGATATGGCCCACAGCGCGCTCGATAGGATCGCGACCAATGCGACCCACCCGAGTTCGCCGCTACCCGGTTGAAGCGCGATGACGGCTCCGGTCATGCCGCCAAGCAGTGCGAGCCAGCGCACGCGGCCAACAGTCTCGCGGAACCAGAGCGCGGCGCCAGCCACTAAGAAAAGCGATGTTGTCTGGCCGAGTGTGGTCGCCAAACCCAACGGCAAATTTGCCAGCGTAAAGTACCAAGCCCAGATGGATGTCGTCCCGACAATACCGCGCATGAGATGCATCGAAGGTGCATTCGACTTCCATGTCATGTGCCCAGGACGAAACACGAACGGGGCCGTGACAAGCAACGACAACGCCGTTCGCAGAAAGACAATCTCGATGACCGGCAAGCCCGTGGTCGACACGAGGCGCACGCCCACATGCATAATCGACGAGAGGATCGCCGCCGCAGCCATCAACACAACTGCGCGTGTGACCGCGCTCGCAGTATTGAATGTGGTAACCACCGAGAGAACCGAAATGCGCATATGTGCCGAGGGCTATGACGTTTGAGGGGCTTTCGGGTCGATTGCGTCTGAACCAGTCGTCAGCGCCCGCCTTTCGCGATAGAAGCACGCTCCGATCCTCGAGCACAGGCTCCGCACGCGCATGACAGACGTGCCTGACAAACAGCCTTTCGATGACAGCGCGTCAATGTCAGGTGTGAACAGGACGTCGGCTCTGACGATGTTGGAACTTTCGCCCATTGCACTGAGTGTTCTCATTCGCACTCTAAATGAAGCCGACCGGATCGAGGCGACGCTTGTTGCGGCCGAACGCCTGGGTGCAGAGATCGTCGTTATCGACGCTTGCTCGGCCGACAAGACCGTTGAGATCTGCAGGCGTCGGGGCGTCCGAGTTGTGACAAATCCCTGGCCGGGTTTCGGGCCCCAGCGGAACTTTGGCGAGCAACAGTGTGCAAACGATTTTATCTTTTCGCTCGATGCGGATGAAATCGTGACACCGGAGATGGCCGCCGAAATTCGCGGGCACTTTACGGGTGGCACAACACCTCCCCGCCTCATGATCGTGCGCAAAGCTGTGGTGTTTCCGCATCGCAAGGCACCGACGCCGTGGGCGTTCTGCCACGAACAGGTTTTGATTTACGATCGGCGCGTTGCGACAACGGGGCCAAATCCCAACTGGGACAAGCTCGACATCACCGTCAGCGACCGTCCGGTCACGATCCGTGCGCCGCTTTGGCACTACAGCTTCCGCGATTGGCACCACATGTTGGCCAAGGCGAATTTTGTGGCCCGCCTTGCAGCCGACACGCAACCGACGCGGTCACGATTGCCTCTGGTATTGCGCGTAATCTTCGAGCTGCCGTTGACGTTCCTGAAGTTCTACATTTTGCGCCGATATTTTCTTGGCGGCATCGATGGATTTACGACGGCCATGCTGACAGCCGTCGGACGGTTCGCCCGCGTTGCCATGCTTCTCGAACGCCGGGACCACACTGACACAATGAGCCCACGCAAACAGCAGTAGCCCAGCATCCGAATCTCCGGACGCCGGGCTTGCCGGGGACTTTAACAGCGTCCCATGGCCGCGCATTGAAAACCAACATCCTCGACGGCTGATTTATTGGCAAAACGTGTAGGCGACCTTGCAGGACGATGCCGGCGCGTTTTTCGCGCAAAAGTTCAAGGCGTATCCCATGGCCGTGCCTTTGTCGGCGGCATCGCCGACGCCAAACCAGTATCCGCCGGAGTTGCTTTGCGCCAACGCGTGGCAACGCGACTTCGTGCGGAAGACAGTTTTGCACCCGGCCGTGCCGCAGTAACTGAGGGCAAAGTTACGGGCCGTCGGAAGATCTGGTGACACGCCGTGTCCGATGGCACCTTTACCGTTGATGGCAAACACCATCCAGCTTCCGGCTGCCGACGCTTCATGTGTGACGGCTGACATGCCAATAACGGCCATAACAACACCACACGTTATGACAGAGACTGATTTGATCGATTTGCGCACAGGGAAGCTCCGTAGAGTTGAATGCGGGGCTTTGATGAAGGCTTAAGTCCCGCTTGATGGTTCACACTACTCCGGCGTGCCTCGCTCGCGCTGTTCCCTCGGGCACAGGGTCAGCCCCTGGCCGATGAATGTGGGCAGCCGAGTTGCTTTGCGAGGTCGCCAAAGTCGTCCGCAACAATCGTCCAGGCCTGTTCCGCCTTGAAATCAACTTTCTGTCGCGGGCCATATTCAGTCGGCCGCGCAACAAATCCGGTCGCCATTCCCTCAGCCGCTGCCGCCGCGAGATCCCCATTGTGGGCCGCAACCAGCATCACCTCGTGCGGCAACAGGTTGAGCAATTCGCACGTGCGCCGATAGGCCTGTGGCTGCGGTTTGTAAGCCTGTGCGGTTTCGGCGCCAAGCACGATATCCCAAGGCAGACCCGCGTTTTTGGCCATGCGTGCCAGCAGACCGACATTGCCATTCGACAGTGTGCCAATGATAAACCTCGCTTTTAGGCGTGTGAGCCCTGCCACCACATCCGGCCAGGGCTTCAGGCGATGCCAGATCTTGGTCAGATGATCCTTATCGGCGTCGCTGAGACCAGTAATCCTATGCTGGGCCAACAACACTTCAAGGCTCTCCCGATGCAAGACGTCGAGAATAGTCCACGCCCGTTTTCCGGACCGCACGGCCTCCATCGACGGTTGGTAGAGCGCACGCCACTCGTCCGTGAGCGTCGCCCAATCGGCGCTGATACCCTTGGCCACCCCGAAGGCAGACAACTCAGCAATGCAGCTGCTCCGCCAATCAACTACGGTGCCGAAGATATCGAACACCAAGGCTTTGATAGCTGTCGTGTCGTGTGGGGTCATCGGGTCAATCCTGCGGCTCCAGTTGCCGCAACATGAGTGAGCGCCGGCGAGAATGCAATTCAGATGAGTGCCCCAGATGATTGCCCTGGTTGCCGCGCCAGTTCTCGTTACCGCACAGTGGGCTTTGGCTGACCGGCCATGCGCTCGGCCATCAAGGCAATGGTTTTCACGTAAACCTCAGCCTTGTTCCAGTTGCGCAAGATTTCGTGGTTGGCCGTACCGAGGCGATAGGGTTGCCCCGCTTTCCAACCATACGATTTCAGGAAGTTTGCGGTCGAGGCAAGCATGTCAGGCACGGACCGGAACAGATCACGGCGACCGTCACCGTCGAAATCGACGGCGTGTTTCATGTACGAGGACGGCAGAAACTGCATCGGACCGATTTCACCCGCCCAGCCGCCACGCATCTCCGCCAGGCTCTTGTCGCGCCTGTCGACGATCCGCAGGGCGTTGGTCAACTCGTTGGTGAAGAACGGCGAGCGGCGGCAATCATGTGCCAGAGTTGCCAGCGAGCGTATGATAGACCGCCCGCCATTGCCATCGGCGCCGTAGTTGGTCTCAAGGCCCCAGATTGACACGATGATCTCGCGCGGCACGCCGAATTTCGCTTCTATCTGGTCCAACAGCGGCTTGTTTTGCGCCATCCGCTGCTGCCCGCGATTGATCAACGAGGTGGAGACGCGGCGGGCATAGAACTGTTCGAAGGTGAGTTTGAAAGACTTTTGGTTGCGGTCCAGGCCGATAACCCCCGCGTCATAGGTAACGCCATCGAGGGCAGACGCGAGTGTTCCAGCCGAGATGCCTTCGCCTGCCGCCTGACGCTTGTATTGAGTAAGCCAAGGCCCAAAGCCCGAGCCGTCGTCGGTGCACGTTTGGGCAAACGCAGGAGCTGCCGCGCAGGCCAGTATGACGGCCATCGTAAAGGGCTTTAAAGCGTGCATATTTGAGAATCTCGGGTTGCGATCGGCTTTTGCCAGCTCTTGCCGCGGTTCAGGGCAGAACTGGGGCAGGGTTGCGGTGCGACGTTACCGTTGCGGACGCAACAGACGCAGGGATAGGCAAGCACGCATAGCCGGTGGCATACACAGATCCAAGCGTGCATCGTCATGCTGACTGTGATCTTCAGGAGTGAGAATGGTCGTCCTCAATAAGATTTACACGCGGACTGGCGACGACGGCACAACGGGGCTCGGCTCGGGCGAACGGGTTAAGAAATTCGACGTGCGTGTTGAAGCCTACGGCACAGTTGATGAGGCGAACGCAACCATTGGGGTTGCTCGATTGGCAACGGCCAGCGCGTTCCCAGTTATCGATGCAATGCTGGCGCGCATTCAAAATGATCTGTTCGACCTCGGCGGCGATTTGTGTGTGCCGGACCGCGGCGAGAAACTCTCCTATGAGCCACTGCGCATGTTAGACACGCAGGTGAAGCGCCTTGAAGACGAAATTGATCAGCTGAATGATGATCTGCAGCCCTTGCGTTCGTTCGTTCTGCCAGGTGGTGCCGCGGCGGCCGCACACTTGCATGTGTCGCGCACTGTGACGCGGCGTGCAGAACGGTTGATCGTTCAATTGCAACAGACACCCGGAGAAGTTGTCAGTCCCGCCGCGGTCAAATACGTCAACCGCCTGTCAGATTTCCTGTTCGTTGCGGCCCGTTGGGTGAACGATAAGGGCAAAGCCGATGTGCTTTGGGTGCCAGGCAAAAACCGCTGATGCAAAAACTAGAGCAATTTCCACCAAATTGGACTCCGCTTTGGTGTGAGACAAATGCGCCAAACAAAGAACCTAGAGCGCTTCATCTGATCCCGATCAGGTGGAAAGCGCCCTAGCCCATGTCGGAAGCCAGCCTGTGGATAGACCATGTCGGACGCATCGGCTCAAACTCCGCCGCGCATTCTGTCTTCTGGAGACAGTGCATTGGTCGTGGAGCTCGGCGACACAATCGATCCGGCAATCAATGCGCGCATTATTGCGCTCGACGCGGCGTTCGCTGCCGCGCGCATTCCAGGCGTCGTCGAGACCGTGACGACATATCGGTCGCTGCTTGTCCAGTTCGATCCGTTGGTGATCGACTTTGAAAGTGTTGCGGCCCATGCAGTGGCGCTGACAGCCGCGGCTGGCGCGGCGACGATCCGCAGCCGGCGCTGGAAAGTCCCGGTGGTCTATGGCGGCGACTTCGGCATTGATCTCGATGATGTGGCTGCGCGTCATAAGATCACCACGCGCGAGGTCGTCCGTCGCCATTCGAGCGTAGTCTACCGCGTCTACGCCATCGGCTTCATGCCAGGTTACACGTATCTTGGCGGGCTTGACCAGAGCATCGCAACGCCACGACGAATGGAGCCACGGCTCATGACTCCCGCTGGAACAATCTCGATTGGCGGTATCCAGGCACTCGTCGCGGGCGACGCCATGCCGTCGGGCTGGCATCTGCTCGGGCGAACGCCGGTTAAAACTTTTGTCGCCACGCGCGAACCGCCTGTCCTGTTTGTCCCAGGCGACGAGGTCGTGTTCGAGCCAATCGATGCCGCGTTATGGGCACCACTTTCAGCCCGCGCCCAGGACGGCGACCCGATTGCCGAGGTCATCGCGTCATGACGGATCTCGTCGTCAAGGCCTGCGGCCCAGGCACATCCATCCAGGACCAGGGTCGGTTCGGCTGGCAGAAATACGGCCTCGGCCCGGCCGGTGCGATGGATCGGCCGGCACAGGCTCAAGCTAACGCGCTGGTTGGCAATGGACCAGGCGCGGGTTGCATTGAGCTTGCGCTGGCAGGGGCGCGGTTTGTGGTCGAGGGCGGATCGTGCCGCATCGCGCTTGCCGGCGCGGACATGCCGCTCAAGATCGACGGCACAGTTACAGCCCCACTGACAGCCGCGACGGTGCAAGCCGGGCAGACGATCGACGTCGGCACCGCACGGCGTGGTCAGTTCGGCTATCTCGCCGTCGCCGGAGGATTTGCCCTTACGGCAGTCCTCGGATCGGTCGCGTTGCATATGAAGGCCGCCATTGGTGGCATTGACGGACGCGCCTTCCGTCCAGGCGATCGCCTGCCGCTGCTGATGGCACAGCCAAGCGGGCCAGATCTCGCAGCCGAAAGGGCACTTGCGCCCTATATCGGGCCCATCCGCGTACTGCTTGGACCGCAGGAGGACTATTTTACCAGCGCCGGCCTCGCGACGTTTCTGTCAGCCACGTACACGATAACGCCAAACGCGGATCGTATGGGCATTCGCCTGACAGGGCCGAAAATCGAGCACGGTCCGAAAGGCTACAATATTGTTTCCGATGGCATCGCGACCGGCGCAATCCAGGTGCCGGGCAATGGCGAGCCGATCATTCTCCTTGCGGACCGTCAAACCACGGGCGGCTATCCCAAGATCGCCAATGTCATCTCGGCCGACCTCGGCCGCCTCTCGCAGATGCGTCCAGGCGATAGCTTTTCGTTCACGCAGGTTTCCCGCGCCGACGCCATTGCGGCCCTTCGCAGCCAGCAGACTGCCCTGGAGGAGTTCCGCGCCAACCTCCGCCCATCCGGCGCGGCCAGCCTCGACAGCGCACGTCTCTTGTCGTTGAACCTGATTGACGGTTGGGTGAAGGGCGAGTGAGCCGCGAATTTGTCCGTGCGCAGCGCTTCCTGGCGCAGCGCACGTCGGCCCAAGCGATCTGATCCTGTCCATCTGATCCTTGCCCCGACGCGGCGAAGCGCGTAACCGGACTCCGCCGCGGTGAACGCCGTTGGCAAAATCGAAACCCGTCTTACCTGCCCTCGTCCGCAGGAATGAGCCAAGGGAGCCTCACATGGCCGACATCACCCTCACATTCCCCGATGGCAACAAACGCCCCGTGCCGACAGGCACAACCGGCCTCGATGTTGCCAAGGGCATCTCTCCCTCGCTCGCCAAGCGCACCGTTGCCATGACGTTGAACGGCGTCTTGACCGACCTCGCCGACCCCATCACAGCGGAC
>JANNXS010000181.1:0-5125 GCA_031409695.1 Hyphomicrobiaceae bacterium | reverse complement strand
ATGGTTGGCGTCGATACGCAGGTCGTGCATGGCTTTGTGAACTGCGGGGCTGTTGGTGCAATCACGGGCATTGGCAACGTTCTGCCAAAAGAGGTGCTGCATCTCGTCGCGTTGTGCGAAAAGGCCCAGAAGGGCGATGCCAAAGCGCGTCGACAAGCCGAGAAACTCGACAAAGCGCTCGGAGTTCTGTCGTCGTTCGACGAGGGCGTCGATCTTGTCCTGTACTACAAGTATCTGATGCTGCTTGAGGGCAACCCCGAATACGAGCATCACTTCCTGAGCACTGATGCCCTATCGGCCAGCCAGAAACACTATGCCGCGAGCCAGTTGGCGCTGTTCAAGGCGTGGTATCGCGATTGGACGGAGTGATGGCAGTTTGGCAATTTGCCTTTGCCGCGTTTCCCGCTTATGCCCCCGACAAAGTGCCGACACACGGCCGCTGGAGCACACTTATGAACCGCAGACAGGCTTGGCTTTCGCTGACCGCCGCGCTTGGCGCACAGGCTGTTTTTTCCAAGACCGCTTTCGCCCAAACCGCTGCCGCACAGACAGGACAACCCATGACCACCACAACGACCGCCTCAGGCCTGCAATTTATCGACACGGTTGTCGGCACTGGCGCCGCGCCCAAGAGCGGCCAAACGTGCGTGATGCACTACACGGGTTGGCTCTATAACGATGGTCAGAAGGGCAAGAAATTCGACAGCTCCGTTGATCGCGGCGAACCCTTCGAGTTTCCAATCGGCCAGCGCCGCGTCATTGCCGGCTGGGATGAGGGCGTGGCTTCGATGAAGATCGGTGGCAAACGTACTCTGATTATTCCGGCGGCACTTGGCTATGGTGCGCGCGGCGCTGGCGGCGCCATCCCGCCCAACGCCACGCTGATGTTCGATGTTGAGCTGCTCGGCTTGAAGTAAAACGCGCGCTGTATGCCAATTTGGGTTGGCAACCGTACCCATATCGACGGGAGCCACGGTGATGGCGACGAAACCGGCTGCAACAGATGGCCCAGCGCAGTCTGTGGTCGCAAAGCCGCAGTCTATGTTGGCGCAATTTAACGGCCAGAGACCGCCCGCACCGGCATGGTTTGACCGCGCAATTGCGGTCGAACCTGAGCGGAGCCAGGTCACCGTCGCTGGCGCAAATATCGAGGTTCTCGCCTGGGGTCGGCGCGGCGCGCCGGGCCTGCTGCTACTGCATGGTGGCATGGCGCACGCGCACTGGTGGAGCTTCATCGCACCGTTTTTTGCGGCAACCCATCGGGTTGTTGCACCGTCGTGGAGCGGCATGGGCGGTTCAGACTGGCGTCCGGCTTATCGCATCGACACCTACGTCGATGAAATGATGGCCGTCGGAGACGCAACAGGACTGTTTGACGGCCAAAGTAAGCCGCTGGTCCTGGCGCATTCGTTCGGTGGCTTTCCGACCATGCGCTGCGCCCGGAGTTACGGCGAGAAATTCGCTGGTATGATGATTCTCGACAGCCCCGTGCTGTCGCCGGAGCAACGGCGTCGGCGCAACGAACGCCGCAAGGACGAACCGCCGCCACGCGACACCCGTATTTATGCGAGCGAGGCCGAGGCATTATCGCGCTTCCGCTTCTCGCCAAACCAACCGTGCGACAACTTCCACATCGTCGATTTTATCGCCCGCACCTCGCTTCGCCTCGTGACGGCACCAGACGGCGCGATGGGCTGGACGTGGAAATTTGATCCGTTCATGTGGTCACGTCTTGATCGCTCGGAAGGCGCTGAAGATCTCACGCATGCCCGCTGCCGGATGGCGACGTTGTGGGGCGGGCAATCCTCGTTGTTTCAACCTGACGTGATCGCCTATGTTCGCAGTGTCGCTCCTCCAGGAACGCTCTTCATTGAGATCCCGGAGGCGCATCACCATGTGATGGCCGATCAGCCGCTGGCGCTGGTCGCTGCCGTCAGGTCTGTTATCGCCGCATGGGATTGATGGCGCGAGGCTAACGCACCACGCCGCTTCGCATACCGCCCCAGGACGTCCGGCATGTGCAATTGCTGCCAATGGGCCGAGAGCGGGCCATGCTGCATTCCTGGCGCCGCGTGACACACAGATAGCCTAGGCGCAAACGAGGTCCGGGGCGGTAGTCTGGGCCAGGACGGTAGTCTGGGCCAGGACGGTAGTCGGGACCAGGACGGTAGTCTGGACCAGGCCTGTAGTCGGGACCAGGACGGTCTGGACCAGGACGGTCTGGCCGAAGAATTGGCATAGTACGATCGCTGCCGGATGAAAACTGCGCCACCGCGCTGTCGGTCCCGACAGAGACGAGTGCAACGATCGCGAACACTGTGCGGATCATGGCCCATGCCTCTCCCGCCTCGGTGTTACACCCTCGAGGCTTGATCAATGCGTTAGCCCGCGTGAAATGGACCGCAGCCGAACCTCTGCGCGATCACGCCCGCGTTTCGGTTTGAAAGATTTTCTGCGCCACCTGCCAACGACCATCGATCTTTAGCAGCGAGAGCTGGTCGGTAAAGTAGCGCGGCGGCAACTGACATTTGACCTTCACGAACGCCATTGTCGGTCCGGCGATGTCGATGGCCAGCACATGATCGCCGCGCGCCAGACCCTGGGACTTGGCAGACGCTCGGGTCCGCACGCCAGCAAGCCACGCGTCGCGCGGGGTGATAACGGGCTTGCCGTCAACGCACTGTGTGAGCGCCGAGGTCGGGTGGAACACGCGTGCGATTTTATCAGCGTCGCCCTCGTAGAGGCCGTCGAGATAGTCCCGAACCAGGGCTTCGATTTCGATCAGATCCTGGCTCATGGCCACTCTCCTAGCGGGTTTCCGCATAGCCGCACGCCCATCACTGTGATGCAGCAGCCTTGTCTTTGGCGGCAGGTGCCTTAGGCGCAGACTTGGGCGCAGCCGAAGCCTTCTTGGGCGGGGCAACGCTCGCTTCGGTCGGCGTCACGGTTGCCGCAGGGCCGTCCCAGCACACGTTCGCTTCGGCACGGCACGTGTATTCGTCGAACACGATCAGGTCGAGGTACAGCTCGCAGGTCACGTCCTTCTTGCCGGTCGAATACTTTTTAATGCCGTTGGCTGAGGCCCAAGTGGCCACATATTTATCGAGCAAGTCCTTGGCGTCCTTGGTCGGGCCGACCTTGCCATAGTCATTCACCGAAAAGCCAAGGCGTGTGCAGCGTGCGTCTGCGGCGGTCGTCAAGAGCGCCGTCGCTGCCGCCACAGCAAATCCGAAAGAGACGAGACGCATGGACAGCTCCGCAGAGAGTGGTGAACATAGTTAACTAGAAATACCAGAGGCCCGCGTGGCTGCCAAGCTATTGGCGAGCACGGCAACGGCATCCCAAAGGCGATTGTATGCGGACGCAGGCCGGGGTTACGGCAGCGGCATGCGGAAGCGCGCAACCGGACCAAAGGAATACCGGTTTACCTTTTCGGACTCGCCTGGAACCTGATTGAAATAGTAGTCGCTCGCCAGGCCAATCGACACAACCGAGCCGGTTTCCGTGCCATTCAGCTTGTAGGACAGCAACGAAAGGCTATCGATGCTGAACACCGTGCCGTTGCTCGATGTCGCGTCGGTCAACACGCCATTTTCAAATTTGTTGCCCTCGCCCCGGCTGAACAAGGCGGAGGCACCGAACACAGACTCATACATCCAGTGTGTGCCGAGCGGGATAGACGAGCGCATGCCGATACGAGGACCAAACCCGCTCGTTTCAAATGAATTTTTGCGCGTATCGCCCATTGTCGAGACCGCAATGACGTCCCCGGTCCAGGCGCCATAACGCAGGCCGAAGGTCACGCGTGAGACGCCGCCAAACATGCCAAAGGGCGTCTTTGCACCAACTTCGGCATCGAGCACGGTACGGCGTTCACGGAAGGACACGTCGACGCCAGCACCACCGTCAACGAAGCTGCCCCTGTCCTTTGAGTCAGACAGACGGCCGCGCAGCGCCCAATGGTCGAGGATGCCGTAAACTTGTGCGCCGGTGCGACCAACCTCGATCGTGCCACGACCGCCGCAACCGTTGTCACCAATCTTTACGTCGGCCGTTTCCATGACCGTCTTGCCATTCGAGCACGCAAGACCACCCTCGACCGCGATGTAGGTGTTTTGCGCCCAGGTGCTGGTCGCGGCCAAGCCAAAGGACGCTATCACGGCGGCAGTCGATATCACGATGCGCATGGGGCCTGACGACGGTCTCGATTTCAGTCTTCGTCGGAGAGCGGTAGCGTTACTACCCGTACGTGTCCAAATCGAATTGCCGTGATCGGCCATGTGCGATCAGCGGCTGTTGATTTTGCGCAACACACCTAGCCGCGGCTGAGCCCCTTCGCCTCAAGCTCGGCCAGATAGGTGTTCCAGCGCGGTTCGCGTTCGCGGTGGAGCAATTGCAGGTAAGCCCAGGTGAACAAGCCGGTGTTGTGGCCGTCGTCGAAGCCAATGCGCGAGGCGTAGTTGCCGACCGGCTCAAGGCTCTTAATCTTTACGTTGCGCTTTTTACCAACTGTCACACGCTGGTCGGGCGAGTGACCCTGGACCTCGGCGGACGGACTCATGACGCGCAGCATTTCGGCCGACAACAGGAACGCGGGTTGACCGTCAAACAACACTTGCAGTTGGCCGCCATTCTCGGTGATCAGAAGGCTCGGCGGTTGAATGCGCTGGCCCTTGGATTTTTCAAGTTCGCTCCACGTCTTGGCGGCGATGTCGCGATAGATTTGCGCGTGCGGGCTGTCGGGCCGGGTCGCGACGATGGGCTGGCCCGAATCCGATCGCTGGCGGATCTCGATGTCGAGCGGAATGACGCCAAGAAAGGGTATGCCGAGTTTCTCGGCTTCGTCCCGGGCGCCGCCGTGGCCGAAAATCTCGTGCCGCTCGCCGCACTTGGTGCAGATGAAGAAACTCATGTTTTCGATGATGCCGAGGACGGGCACATCCACCTGACGGAACATATTGAGACCCTTGCGGGCATCGATGAGGGCCAGATCCTGGGGCGTAGAGACGATGATTGCGCCCGACAGTGGCACCTGCTGCGCCATGGTAAGTTGTATGTCGCCAGTACCCGGCGGCATGTCGATCACCAGCACATCGAGATCGCCACTGCTGGTTGGCCAGTGCAC
>JANNXS010000180.1:0-12999 GCA_031409695.1 Hyphomicrobiaceae bacterium | reverse complement strand
CTGCGTGTGCCAGTGTTGCCATGGCGTTGCTTTTGACGCCCGCTTCTGCCTTCGATCTCGACGCCGCCGCACTGGCAAAGCTGTCTGCCGGCGAGACGGTTACCAAGTTTACCGCCGACAAATCGCAGTCGGCTGCCGGTTTGCTCGAGGCCGTGATCGATATCCCGGCCCCACGTGAGGCGGTGTGGAAGGTGCTGACGGACTGTGAGGGCTCGGTTAAAGTCTTTAGCGGTCTTAAAACCTGCAAGATTGTGAAAACGGAGCCGGGCGGAAAGGCCGATGTGCGCGAGCACGTCATCAGCTGGCACGCTATGCTGCCGAGCGTTCGCAGCGTGTTTCGCTCACAATACGATGCACCGAACCGGATCGCCTTTGTCCGGACCGAAGGCGACCTCAAGGAGTTGAAGGGCGAGTGGATCGTCCAGGCGCTTCCTGACGGTAAAACCACGCGCCTCACCTATGCAGCCCATATCGCGCTCGGCATTCCCGTGCCGTCGCCCTTGGTGCGCACGGTACTCGAAGGCGACATGCCGAAGTCCATGAAAGCGATCCGTCGCGCCGCATCAGGCAAATGAGGCTGGCGCCTCGGGCATCCAATGAGGCCTACGCCTCGGGCATCCAGAGCACATCGAGGTTGAAGGTGTGAGCCTCGAAAGGTGGCGCGGTCACCGGATCGGCATCTTTGAACGTTGCTGAGAGCAACCACTTATCGTCTTGGCGGGCGAACACTTCGAGCGTCCTGGCCTGTGGATCAACATACCAGCAGTACCCAACGCAAAAAGCCGCGTAAATTGCAAGTTTGTCCGTCCGGTCAAAACGCTGCGTTGACGGTGAAAGGATCTCGCACACCCAGTCGGGGGCAATCTCAATCCAGGCCGTCGCCGGCAAAGTGGGCAACCGCTCGCGTTTCCAGCCGGCGATGTCGGGCACGATTACGTGTGCTCCGAGATGCAACTCGGGTTCCGGCAGGAACACCCAGCCACCTGGTCCACCACGACCAAAATCAAATGGAGCGCCCAACTCGAGGCCTATGACACCAGCCGCCCGCGCGTGTCGCGGCGCCGGTCGTGGCATGGCATGCAGAACGCCGAAGGCAATCTGGCCGGTGACATGGGGTGGCAGAGCCTCAATGTCGGCATAGGTGGCAGGGCGGGGTTTCGGCTCGGCCATTGGTCCTCCAAGGTGCTCTTTAGACAATAGCATATCCCGACCCACGAGACATCGGTTCGCTCGGACGGCTGTTGCAAGCCGGTTCGGGGCACCTTAAACCGCGTCGTCGTCTGTCCATTGGAGCCAACCCATGACCGCCATTCTCGACATCCTCGGCCGCGAAGTGCTCGACAGCCGGGGCAACCCGACCGTCGAAGTGGATGTAACGCTGGAAGACGGCTCCATGGGTCGCGCGATCGTGCCGTCCGGCGCATCAACGGGTGCCCATGAGGCCATGGAATTGCGCGATGGCGACACGGCCCGCTATCACGGTAAAGGCGTGCTGAAAGCGGTCGAGAACGTCAACACCGAGATCGCAGACGCGCTCGCTGGCATGGACGCCGAGGACCAGCGGCGCATCGACCATGCGCTGATCACGCTTGATGGCAGCAAAAACAAATCCCGCCTTGGCGCCAATGCCATCCTTGGCGTTTCCCTTGCGGTCGCCAAGGCCGCGGCCGAGGCCAGCGCCCTGCCGCTGTATCGCTATGTTGGCGGCGCGAACGCACACATCTTGCCCGTGCCGATGATGAACATCATCAACGGCGGCGCGCACGCTGATAACCCGATCGACATCCAGGAATTCATGATCATGCCGGTTGGGGCGGCAACATGCACCGACGCCATTCGCATGGGTGCTGAAGTTTTCCACACGCTCAAGAAGCGCTTGTCGGAAGCCGGTCACGCGACCAACGTCGGCGACGAAGGTGGCTTTGCGCCCAACCTCAAGTCTGCCGATGAGGCGCTGGGCTTCATCATGAAGTCGATTGAAACAGCTGGCTACAAACCTGGTGTCGACATCATGTTGGCCCTTGATTGCGCTGCGACGGAATATTTCAAAGGCGGCAAGTACGTCATGGAAGGCGAGGGGAAAACGCTCGATCCCGTGGCCAATGCCAAATACCTCGCAGATCTCGTTGCCCGCTATCCCATCATCTCGATCGAAGACGGTATGAGCGAAGATGACTGGGCCGGATGGAAAGCGCTGACCGACCTGATTGGTAAAAAGTGCCAGTTGGTCGGTGACGATCTGTTTGTCACCAATTCGGTGCGCCTCGCCGAGGGGATCGCCAAGGGTGTCGCCAACTCAATCCTGGTCAAGGTCAACCAGATCGGTTCGCTTACCGAGACACTCGACGCGGTCGGTCTCGCCCATAAATCGCGCTACACGGCCGTCATGTCCCACCGCTCCGGCGAAACCGAGGACGCGACCATCGCCGACCTCGCGGTTGCCACCAATTGCGGCCAGATCAAAACCGGTTCGTTGTCGCGCTCGGATCGTCTTGCCAAGTACAACCAACTTATCCGTATCGAGCAGGAACTCGGTGACCAGGCGGTCTATGCGGGCAAAGACGTGATCCGCGTTGGTTGAGCCTTCAGCGCCTGAAACGAAGGCCAAATCCTGTTTCAGCCCAGGATTTCTCAATCACATCAAGGTTGGCTTCGCCCGATGGCCGCGCCTTGGTTGGAAACCAGTGGCGGCGGGGCTCTGATGTGCGACGCCAGAGCGCGAGCATGCGCGCAAGTTCTGTCAGCGGGGCTGGATGGTCGTCGACGCGGATGTTGATGTCGGGGAAGTCCTCGGTTGTCGTGATGACGAGCGCCGCCGATTGGCGTCCGCGTCGGTCGCCGCCGGCCGCTTCACCGGCATCCAGCGCGGCGATCAAGCGTTCGGCCAAGGACAAGTCGTTGCGCTTGGCAAAGGCCGCGAACGTTTCGCCAACCACCTCCGCGCCAGCTAGCATGTTGCCCGCAACGGAATAATCATTTGCGGTTAGATGCCCGCACCACTCAACGCAATTCTTGCCGGTCCAGGCAGCGGCCCGGCCATGTCTGTCGACGGCGTGGACCTGCCGGATGCCCGAGCCCTCGTCCGCGGCGAGCGCACTTTCGATAGCGGCGCGCGGCGTCAACCCGCGTTCGAGGCCGTCGAGGATGGCAGGCCCAAGATACGGGTTGGTCATGGATTGCGTCGCGACGGCACCGACACCTGAGCGCACGAACGGGCAGCGCGCGCCAACAGCAAAGGCGCAAGTGGTGATCGCAACAGCGAAGGCACCGGTTTCGGGATCACGGGCGACGACGGACCAGGTCATAGAGCTGTTCTCGCTTTGTTAAGAGATCTCTGTGAGCAAAGGAGCAAAACATATCGCGCCTGTCGAGCGTGATGGAAAGGCGGCCGTGCTGTCTCGCTTGCTTGCTGTTGCGATGCTGTGTCTCGCGGGGGCGTCCTCGGTGGCCGCTGAGGCGTGCGCACCCGTGCCAAAGCCTGTGATCGATCTAGACCTTGAGCGCTTCTATGGCGATCGGGTCGGCTCAAAAGTGGATGCCGCAAAACTTGCGACGCATGCCGCAGCCGTCGCGCCGCTGACGGCTTTTGTGCGCGAGGTTACGCAGAACGCAGACAAGGCGTTGCGGCGAACCACGACGCGCGCGCAAGACGACATCGCGGCGTGTGCGCTGACGTGGCTCGAAACATGGGCCACGGGCGGCGCTCTGTTGGGCGTGATGAAATCCCAACAGGCTGAGTATCAGCGCAAGTGGGATTTCACAGGGATTGCCCTTGCCTATGTCAAGCTGCGCCCATTCGCATCAGCCCAACGGCGAACAACGATCCAGGCTTGGCTCGTACGGCTAGCCGACCAGAGTCGCGCGTTTTTTGATGATCCTGCACGTACACGGAACAATCACTGGTATTGGCTGGGCCTTGGCCTCGCAGCCGTTGGCCTCGATAGCCCCAAACACTGGGAGATGGCGCGTGGCATTATGCGGGACGCAGCGCGCGACATTGCAGATGACGGGACGCTGCCACTCGAAATGCAGAGACAGGGACGTGCGCTGTTCTACCATGCCTTCTCGGTGATGCCGCTGGTGGTGATGGCCGAGTTGGCGTCGTCGCGCGGGGAGGACTGGTCCTCGTACGACAACGACGCGCTACATCGTCTCGTCGCGGTGACCCACAAAGGGCTCGTGATGCCCGAGACCTTTGACCGTCTCGTCGGCGCCGCACAGGAGCGTCCGATGAACACGCGTGCCGGTTGGTTACAGCTTTACGAGGCGCGGTTTCCGGGACGGCTCTCCGGCCCGCATCCCGTCGTCGCCGACGGGCATCGTTGGATCGGCGGCAATGCGCTGTTGTTAAAAGTGGCGCTTGGCGACAAACGGTAACCGCACACGTCGTCTATGTGCCAGTCGACCGCATTCAGGTGATACGGTGCGTCAGCCCTTCTTGAGCTTACGCCAATCGATCCAATTGGCATCACCGGATTTGATGTAGCCCGTTGCGTTGGCCGCCCAGGACTTCGCGACCGACGCATTGTAGTTTAGGTACAACTTGCCACCGACAACTTTCCACGCCGTCGGATCGATCGCGGCCGTGTATCCGTTGGCGACGGCATACGCGCAGTACCCGCCGTATTGCGGCACGTAGGTGGCGGGCGCAGCTTCGAACGTCGCCTTATGAGCAACTGTCGCGAACCGATAGGTCGCCCCCTCAAATGAGGCTGTGATGGCAGCGTCGCCTTTGGTCGGCTTGCCGAGTGCCTGATAGGCGACGGGATCGTAGCCCTTGATGGCAATCCCTGAGGCGTCGATGTTGGACGGCGGCTTGCTTTGCGGGGCCTGGGCCGACACCGGGTCAAATAGCAGGGCTTGGCCAGACAAAATGATAGACAGGGCGAGCATCGTGCGGCGGTTCACAGACATGGGAGTTCCTCGGTGCACTATCGGCGCTTTGATGGGTAGAGGATCCTATCGACCGTGACCAAAGGCAAATCACGTCCGTTGCCCAAAGGGGCACATCCTCGTGAGGCTCAATAGCGCCCACACAATTGCGCCTGCACTTTACAGGTCACGAGCCCAGAGGCTGTACCGAATAGACGGTACGGCTCGCACAGGCGCCGAACACCGATAATTTTAACGCGACGGACGCCTGACGAAACAAGATCGCCGCGCGTATCGATCGTCTGTACACGTAGCGCACGTTCGGCCCGCGCAAGCGCGATGCCGCGGCTATAGCTTGTCGCCGTCCCCGTGGCCGCATCGCAAGGGCTCAGTGGCGCTTGCGCCCGCTGCGGCACGCAGGCGCCAATGACCGTGCAAACGCCGATAGCCGCGCCAAGATTAGTTGTTCGCCCCATCTCCCCTCCGCACGCATGAGAACGTTGCGCTGCATTGGGTTAAGGACGGATTGCGGCGTCAACGGGCTTGTTTTGCGGCGGTCTGCCGACGCGTGCCCAGACCATAGTTGTGCGCTAGCGCGCATCGGTCAACGGCCGCCCAGTGCTGCAGATCACAGCGGCCGTGGTGCGGCGGAGGTAGGGTCTGGTTATCGGAAGCGAATGTCCGACCTGACCACTTGGCAATCAACACCCACCGGAGACCACCATGCGCTCGCTCTTTACCGCCCTTGCACTCGCCCTCACCATCGGCACCGCCGGCTCTGCCGCAACCTCAGGCACTGCCGAAGCCGGTTACTACCACTACAGCTACAAGCCCTACCACTGCATCAACGTCGTGAAATACACCCATTGGGGCCCACGGCTGTTCCGCGTCTGCCGCTGATCACCACGTGTCGCGACTGTGAAATGCTTCAGCGCGGCTCCTCAATCGAGAGGGGCCGCGTTTTGCGCAGTTTGCCGTCGGTTAAAGCGCCAAGCTCTTGCACGCGCCGCCGCCCCATGCACGAATGGGGCAAGCCGTCTTCCAGGAGCACTCCATGCGCGCCGCCGTCATGACCGCCGTCAACACGCCGCTTGAAATCATGGACCTCAAACAGGACGGGCCGAAAGTCGGGGAGGTGCGCGTAAAAACCAAGGCCGCTGGCGTGTGCATGAGCGATTGGCACATCATGATCGGAGACTGGCCCATGCCGATGCCGATGGTACTCGGCCATGAGGCGGCAGGCATCGTTGAGGAAATCGGTCCCGGCGTGACGAACACAAAAGTCGGCGACCACGTCATTTTTTCGTTCAAAGAAAACTGTGGCCGCTGCAGCTACTGCACCAAGGGCCGTGTGGTCCTGTGCAATGGCCGCGCGGCGGCCGCCCGCGGGCGCATGTTTGATGGTACGGCGCGTTTGACGCTCAATGGTGAGCCGATCAACCAGATGGCCCGCGTCGGCACTTTCTCCGAGTACGTGGTTTGCGCGGCTGAAATGGTTGTGCCTGTACGCAAGGATCTCCCCTGGGCCCACGCAGCGATTATCGGCTGTTCCGTTGCGACAGGCGTCGGCGCTGTGACACGGCATGCCAAAGTCGATGCCGGCTCGACGGTCGCGGTTGTTGGTTGCGGCGGCGTTGGCCTCAATATCGTGCAAGGCGCACGTCTCGCCGGCGCCCGCACCATTATCGCCATCGACCTGCTCGACAACAAACTTGAGTACGCCAAGACCTTCGGTGCCACCCACACGATCAACGCCAAAACCGAGGCGAACGTCATCAAGGCTGTCAAGGCGATCACCGACGGTCAAGGTGTCGAATACGCCTTCGACGCCATCGGCAGTCAAATCACAGCGCAGCAGATTATCGATATGCTCGCGCCGGGCGGCCACGCCACCTTGGTCGGCATCCCCTCGGTGACAACGACCGCAACGTTTTCGCCGTTCATGATGGTGTTCACGGAGAAGAAACTCACTGGCAGCTTTTACGGCTCGGTGCGCCCGGCGCTCGACTTCCCGATCCTGGCCGACCTTTCCATGTCAAAGCGCATCGATCTCGATAGCTTGATCAGCCGAACCTACACACTCGACGAGATCAACGACGGCTTCAATAACCTCGCCTCGGGCACCGTCGCCCGCGGCGTGATCATGTTCGATTGACGCTCCGCGCATGTGGGACGGCGCGGCCGCCGGTTCAGGGCTTGTCGATGCGATACCCGAGTGCCAAGGCTGCGCGCACCACCTGCTCCACCATCACACGGTCGTAGTCCTTTTCGCTTTCGCTGAGGTCGGCGTAGGGCACGAGGCCGGGGTGGGTCTTCTTCGCGTCGTCACGACTGACGCCATACACCCAGCCATCTTCGAGACGTTTCTGACCCCAGACGTCATGGACGTTGGCGGCTAAACCTTCGATCAGACGCTGTTGCTCGTCCGTCAGCGTGATGTGGCGCGTGTCGATGGGCCTTGGGGCGTAGCTGTTGGGGACATTCGTCATGTGCAAAATCTCCTGGTTCGGCTCGCCATTTACCCCAAGCCAACCCCGCATGCCTCGACCCACTTCAGCCCCGCAACGGTATCCCCGCGCGGCTTGTACTCACACCCAACCCAGCCCGCGTAACCACTCCGGTCGAGCTCTTCAAAGATGTAGCGGTAGTTGAGTTCGCCCATGTCCGGTTCGCCTCGGTCGGGCGGGTTGGCGATTTGATAATGGCGCGCCAAATGGCCAAACTCGCGCATGGCCATGACCACATCACCCTCCTGGATGGCCCGATGGTACAGGTCGAACTGCAAGCCGAGATTGGGTTCGGCGACTTCATGGATGACGGCGCGCGCCTCAGCAGTTGTGTTGAGAAAAAAGCCGGGTATATCGCGTGTGTTGATCGGCTCAATAATGACGGTAACGCCGTGCGGGGCTGCTAAGCGGGCCGCCATGCGCAGGTTTGCGATGTAGGTTTTTCGCAAAGCGCCGTGGTGGCGCAAGCCAGGCATAGCGTGCACGGTTTTGCAATTCAGCGCGCGGGCGTAGGTGAGGGCCGTTTCAACGGCTTTCTCAAATTCGGCCTCACGGCCTGGCATGGCGGCCAACCCGCGCTCACCCTTGCCCCAATCGCCGGGCGGCAGGTTGAACAACGCCTGTGTGAGCCCATGCTTATTCAACTCACCCGCAAGATCGGCGGCGGGCCACTCGTAGGGGAACAGATACTCGACCGCCTTAAAGCCCGCTTTCGCCGCCGCCCCGAAGCGCTCGAGCATCGGCAGATCTTGAAACAGGAACGACAGGTTGGCCGCAAATTTCGGCATGGGTTATCCTCGACCATTCTGGCTGCAGGATCGGCTTACGCCGCATCAGCATGCCCGCCTCTAGAGCCCGCGCGCCATGACGCCGATCATCAGCACGAGGTAGGCAACCATGGCCAGCCAATACTCCTGATGTGGCAGGTAACGTGGTACGTTGATGCCGATTGCGCCAAATTTGGAGATGAGTGCGAGGGCTGCAATCAACACCGAGACAACGAAGATGAAGATCGATGGCGGATTGAGACGCATGGGCAGAAACCTTCCGTAGTCGCGGGCGGTCATTCATTTAGGTTACGGCTGCCATGACGGCAACTGCATGCTTTTCATTACGCTGGGAAGTCCGCGCGAAACAATTTTACCGCTCGATCGCCGGATGGGTGCGACCGTCAAAAGCTATTTGGAGCGGCCAAAAGCTTCTTGAGGCGGCCCGTCGCTTGCGCCAAAAGTGATGCGAATTGATTGCATTTGTTGGCGTGCAAGACGGTAGGGCGGCTTACGTAAGCAACGACGCAGAATCCGTCGGCCGGTTTTTTTGACCGACGGAATTGGGTGTCAGTTCGCCGCAAAACAATACAGAAGGCCGGCACCACCCGAGCTCTTCAACTGATCGGCGCTGCACCCGCGCGAGGGATGCGAGGCATTCCAGGATTTTGACGCCGCATCATCCCGCAAGCCCATGCGGTCGTGATGGCCAACCATGGCGGCGCCATCGCCGCTCTTCGTCCAGTTGCCGCAAGTCATGTCTTTGTCGGCCGGAAGTGCACGCCCGTCAGCATCAGAACCGGTTAGGATATCGTGCTGGTTGACGACAAACAGTCGGCTTGGAATGCGTCGGCCGGTTTCGGCTTGGGCAACTTCGGTATCGATTTTGTTGTTGGCTGAATGCAGATCATCGACGCTGGCTGCGATTTGCGCGCCCGAGACGTTGCTCCACGGGCCGGGACCAATGCGGTCGCGGGCGTTGACTGCCGCTGCCCCATCAATGGCTTGCGTGCTGAGGTAGGCGCGCCAGGTCTTGGCACCCGCACCAGCCTTGGTGGCCAACGCTTGGCAGTGGGCATCGGCGCCAGTGAGGCCGCCGTAGTCGGCACCCTTCGGGCCACCTGCGCTAGTAATAAAGAATGTCATATTAGGGAACTGCGGCGGCGGCTGTTGTGCCTGCAGAACCCCATTCGAAAATAATGGCGCCGCTGCGAGCATAGCGATTGCAAGTGTTGTGCGGTTCAACAGCATCTTGGCTCCGGGTATAGAACTTGTTGATGATAATCCGAACTACCACGGAAACGATGCGGGCAGACCGGCTGATTGCTCAGTAGCCGAAAAATGACGAACGAGCAAAGCGCGGAGCTTTAGACACGGCGGCTACAATCGCTCAATGCGGATCATCTGCGGCGGCTCGGACACCTTACCGTCACCTTCGATGGCGTCGAGGGCCTTGCGGATTGCCTCTTCCGTTGTGTCATGGGTGATGACGACGATGGTCGCCAGCGTGCCAGACGAGGGTTTACTGCTTTCGTCCGAGCCGAGCGCGCGCACACGGCGTTGGACGATCGATTCAAGGCTGACATCGCGCTCACCCATGCGCTTGGTGATGGCCGCCATGACACCGGGCCGATCATAAGCGACGAAACGGCAATAATAGGCGCCGGTATGCTGGCCGAGTTTCGCGCGCTTGTAGGTCTTAAGCCGCGCTGATGGGACGCCGAATGGCGGCAGCACAAAGCCCGCGGCGATATCGACGATATCACTTGCGACGGCAGAGGCTGTCGGTTTGGCGCCAGCGCCGGCGCCGACAAGCAGGAGGTTACCCGCAAAGTCTGCATCAATCGCAACGGCGTTGGTGACGCCGGCAACCTCGGCGATGGCCGTGTCTTTCGGCAACATGGCGGGGTGCACGCGGCTCTCTATGCCGCTGTCGGTCATCTGCGCAACGCCAAGCAACTTGATGCGATAGCCCAATTCGTCGGCCGCCTCGATGTCGGCCGCGGTGATGCTTTGGATCCCCTCGATGTGGATCTGGTCATAGGCAACCTTGGTGCCGAAGGCTAACGAGCAGAGCAGCGTCAATTTGTGGGCCGTATCGAAGCCGCCGATGTCAAACGTTGGGTCAGCTTCGGCGTAGCCCTTGGCCTGCGCCTCCTTAAGCACGTCGGCGAAGGCGAGGCCCTCGTTTTGCATGCGCGAGAGGATGTAATTGCAGGTGCCGTTCAAAATCCCATAGACGCGCCGCACCTGGTTCCCGGCCAAGGCCTCACGCATGGTTTTGATGACGGGAATGCCACCCGCGACCGCTGCCTCAAAGTTTAGGGCGACGTTATTCTTTTCGGCCAACTTTGCCAGTTCGACACCGTGCTTGGCCAGCAGCGCTTTGTTGGCGGTGACAACATGTTTCTTGGCGTTAAGCGCGGCCTCGACACACTTCCTGGCAATGCCATCTTCGCCGCCGATGAGTTCGACGAAGCAGTCTATCCCGGGATCCTGTGCAAGCTTCATGGGGTCATCGACCCAGCGCTTGTCCGCCAACTGTAGGCGGCGATCCTTGGTTCGCGTGCGCGCCGATACGGCAACGATTTTCAAGGGTTTGCCGAGCTGTTCAGCCAACCGCTGGCCATGGGTCTCAAACAGTTGCAGCAAACCTGTACCGACGGTGCCGAGGCCTGCCACGCCGATTTTGAAGGGTTCGTGCATGAAGAGATCAAGGGTCATTCGTTGGGGATCATCGAAGCGGGACGTGAAACGGCGACGTGCCGCACGACGACGTCATGTCGGGCGGGGGGGGCGATTGCAAGCGGAAATTGGGGGGGGACTGGCTGACTCGTGCCGCCACATCGACTTCACCCTGCTGGGTGACTTCAAAGGGCTGTCAGCCCTTCGAGCATCCCAGACCAAGGCTTCGCCCTGGACCCTCGTATGGTTTCCCAAGGCGGCGCCCTTTGGTCGAGCAAAGGGCGGTGCACCTTGGTGAGCGAGGGGCAAAATATTTGGGTGGATAACGGTTGGTTCCCGTGGCACGTGGCCCGGCTTGCCCGCTTGCAAGACGATCGGTTGCTTCTGCCCACCGTTGCCGTATCGGCAGCGAGTCCGTCTTTCTCCGTTCATAACTTAGGATGATCGCATGCCGGATGTTGGCTGGAATAAGTCGCATTGGTCGGACCCCAAGAGCTGGTCTGCCGAGGGCGAGGAGTGGTCCACGCATTGGGGATCATCGTTTATTCAGTGGCACTACACGATCCTGCCGCGCATCGCCGCAAGCGTCCCCGCGCAGCGCATCGTCGAAATCGCGCCGGGCTTTGGACGCTGGACACGTTTTCTGTTGCCGTTGTGCGAGAGTTATCGGGGCTACGATCTGTCTGCTCCGTGTGTCGCCAGTTGTGCCAGCCGGTTTGGCGCGGGCCTGTCGCGCGACCTCGTCGACTTCGTCGTCAACGATGGCGCGACGTTACCGCTCGAAGCAGATCAGTCGGTCGACTTCGTATTCTCATTCGACAGTTTGGTTCACGCCGAGCAGGCCGTCCTAAGCGCTTATCTCATCGAAATCGCCCGGGTCTTGAAGCCCGGTGGTCGCGCGTTCATCCACCACTCGAACCTTGCCGGGTTGCCACGCAACCTTGAGCACTACACGCACGAGCGCGGCGCTGATGTCGGGGCGGACAGCGTCGCGCGATCGGCTGAGGCTGCGGGATTGCAGGTGGTGGTGCAGGAAACCGTGACCTGGAACATTCCCGTCTGCCTCGACTGCTTCACGTTGCTCGCAAAGCCGCCGTTCACGGGCCGCACCGGCCGTCAGGTCATCGAGAACGCAGCCTTCTGGGACGACGTCGAGCGGCACAGAGAGATATTGCTGCGCTATGGCAGATAATTAGCTGCCCAAATGCGAGGCCTCACCCCGTCAATTTGCGCCCCGTCGATTTGGTCCCTTATCAATTCGGCTGACCGCCAGCCTCTCCCGTCTTGGCGTCAACCTGTTCTGGTGTCTGCAACTTCGTGCCACAGAACGGGCAGAAGAAGACTGGATGGTCGGCTGTTCCGAGTTCTTCTGGGTCCGACACATCCAGATGGATGGCCATGTACAGCACACCGTCATCGCCGACGCTGATGAGCGGTTCAAGGCTGTCCTCGTCGTCTTCGGCTGGCTGAGCCATGGCCTCTTTGAGGCGCTGGCAGCAAGAGCCGAAGGTGTGCTTGGCGTCGGCCATGAGCTTCGTCCGGGAGCTTGAGGGCAGAACACTTGCGAGGCTACAGTCTAGCCGCAATGACAAGAACCCACCTAACGGTGTCATCCTACCCATGTCGTGCCTCGCACGCAAAGCATGACGGGTAGGATGTCATTAGTGGGCGTGGCGAAACCAAAGCGACGCTTACGCTGCTTCCGCAAGCTTTTCAGCTTTAGCCATCGCCTCTTCGATAGACCCGACCATGTAAAACGCCGGCTCGGGCAAGTGATCGTAGTCGCCGTTGCAGATGCCCTTGAAGCCCTTGATCGTGTCCTTGAGCGGGACTTGCTTCCCGTCCGAACCGGTGAACACCTTGGCGACGTCAAATGGCTGGGACATGAAGCGCTCAATCTTGCGCGCGCGGGAAACGGTCATCTTGTCGTCTTCGGAAAGCTCGTCCATCCCGAGAATGGCGATAATATCCTGCAGCGATTTGTACTTCTGGAGCACGGCCTGCACCTGTCGAGCAACGTCGTAGTGCTCCTGGCCAACGACGCGTGGGTCGAGCATGCGCGACGTGCTGTCGAGCGGGTCAACGGCCGGGTAGATGCCCTTTTCAGCGATCGAGCGCGACAACACGGTGGTTGCGTCCAAGTGGGCAAACGAGGTTGCGGGCGCCGG
>JANNXS010000179.1:0-11686 GCA_031409695.1 Hyphomicrobiaceae bacterium | reverse complement strand
GTCTCCATACACAAACGTATCGTTGTGCCGCACCAACGGCGCTTGCCCACGCCTTATCGAGGTGATGGTCGACAGCGAGCCTTGAAGTGTCAGACCCAGGCTCTGTCTGGCGGGCTCGGCTGACCCTCTGGCATCAGGCTCGTTGCCGCAACATCGGCGTATCGGGTCCAGGCCGCCATGAAGCCAAACGAGGCAACGAACCAAACTGCCACCAACGACCAGCTCAGGCTGGCAATACAGACAGCCGCGGTGAAGGCCGCGAGCAGATAGGGTGCAGTTTGATCGGAACGGGTGCGCAACCAGCCAAGCACAGGAAGGCCCGCCAGCATCATCAAGAGCGCACCGATGGCGCCAATCTCGTGCCAGATCTGCAGGAACATGTTGTGGGAGTGCACATTTATGCCGCTTGGAATGTTGGTGCCGGGTATCACGGCCTTGGCAGCGGGCGCAGCCGTTTCGTCAATCACACGGGTTGAGGCAAGACCGTAGCCATGCAGTGGCCTCATAAGAACGCGTTCACTCGTTTGTCCCCAGATAACAACACGGTGGCGACCGCTGAATTGGATTTGTTCGACGGTGTGCGCCCCCAAGCGATAGGTGATGAGCGAGAAGGGTACGATCAGCAGGGTCGCCGCGACCCAGCCAAAAACAACCATGCCAAACGCAATCCGGCGCGACCACAGTGCGACGGCGAACATCACCCCACTGACAACAAGCGCGAGTTTCGAGGTTTCGTGGTCTGATAACAAGACAGCACACGTTAGTGCTGCAACCGTCGCAAAGCGAAACCACTGCTCCACGGGACGTCGGGCAAGCATCCGGCTGATCAAAAGAGCCGGCCAGAACATGAACATCAACGCGGCCACATTTTTATTGGTCGCAAAGCTCTGCAGCGCAAGGATCCAGCCACTGTCGGCTCGAAGCTGGATCGATTTGGGGCGCGTCAAGGGGATGTAAGTGTTGAGCACACGTCGGAAAAAATGGTTTGTCAGAATTTCCTCAAACGACACCCATGCGGCCACGGCGACAGCCACCGCAAAGGCCAAAGCAATAGGACGCCGAAGTGCTGCAGGAATTTGTCCAGCGCAGGCAACAGCGATCAAGGTCGCGGGGATAACGGTCGAATAGAGCGCGATCGCCCCAAAAGCCAAGCGCTTTTCCGGCGTCCACAGGACTGACACGAGCATCCAAAGCACGAAGACCGCCGGCAGCGCGATCGCGGCAAACGACAACTGGTCACGCCTTGGCGTGCAGACGTAGCCAATCGCCGAAACCAAAAGGAGCAGCAGAAGGACGGCCAGTGGACTGGCCACATAAAAAGTAACAGCGCACCATGTGGCAATCACAGTCGCTTTGATGAGTGTTGCATCCGATAGCGTAATCCGGCTCGTGGCGCCCTGAACCTTCATCCAATCACATGCCCCGAAAACGATATACGCGAGACGTACTCTAGCAGGGGCTGCAAACGAACCTCAATGTTTCGTTTCGCCCGGCGGGACGGCCGCATCAGGTGGATGTCCCCGCTCGATGATATCCGGCGGCGTTAAGGTTCCATAATTGGCCGTCTTGTCCATGATCTGCCGACTGCGGTATTGTCGATAGCTGAACGGGATAAGGCCCAGATAGACGAGTGTCAGCACCGACGCTGTCTGAAACGGATAACTCCAAAGCAAACCCAGGACGAGCGCAACGCCCGCGAAAATCGGTAAAACGTAGTCACGTGAAATCCGCTCTCCGAGCAGTTTTCCAGACCATGTCGGAATGGTTGACACCAGCATGAAGGCGACCGCGAGCGTGAACAGCGCGACAGGCAGCGGGTAGTCAGGCACCCGCACGAGGCCGGTGCCGTTCAGATATAGAGGCAGCAAAACGGTCATGGCGCCCGCAGGCGCCGGGATGCCTGTGAAATAGTTCGACATCCACTTCGGTTTTTCCACATCGAGCGCGGAATTAAAGCGGGCAAGCCGCAAGCCCATGCAGCAAGCAAACACCATCGATGCAACCCAGCCAAAGGCCTGGAGTTGGCCGAACGCCCAGATATAGAGAATAATGGCCGGTGCGACGCCGAAATTAACGGTGTCGGCGAGGCTATCAAGTTCGGCGCCAAAGCGCGATTGAACCTTCAAAGCGCGCGCCAAACGGCCGTCGATGCCATCAATCAGCGCCGCGGCAGCAATCAACAATAGGGCCGCATCAAACTTCAGTTCGATGGCCATGCGGATGGCCGTGAGGCCCGCGCACAAGCTCAAAAGCGTGAAGAAGTTCGGCAGCAGTGCCTTTACGGGGATGCGGCTATGACGGAACAAGGTGCGCCGCGGGCGGTCGTCGAGCCCGTCGTCACCAGAACTCGGGTCCATGGGGTCCTCGAAGGTGAAAAATCTGGGAGTGAAGTGCCGGTTTTTGTGGCCAGGATTTGTTTGGCCAAGTTTACTGGACCAGCGCGTAACGCCGATCCGTTAAGCCCGGCGCGCCTCGCGTTCAGGTTCGGCCGATTTCAGGTCAGCGAAAATGGTCTCGCCGCCGACGGCACGCTGGCCAACAGCCACGAGACAGCCGTGCCCGGGCGGTAGGTAGATGTCCACGCGGCTGCCAAATCGGATCAGGCCGAAGCGCTCACCCATGCCGAGCTGGTCGCCATCTTTGACGAAAGTGACAATCCGGCGCGCAATCAGGCCAGCAATCTGCACGACTGCGATGTCGCCGTTCTGTGGAGTAGCGATCACGAGTGACCGGCGTTCGTTCTCCTCACTCGCTTTGTCGACGGCCGCGTTCAGGAATTTGCCCGGCACATACACCGAACGAGCGATGCGGCCAGCCACGGGCGCGCGCTGAATGTGCACGTCAAACACGGACAAGAAAATCGACACGCGAATGCGTTCTTCGTTTCCAAGCGCCAATTCAGCCGGTGGTCGGATGCGCTCGATCGACGAGATACGGCCGTCAGCGGGCGAGACAACGAGACCGTCACGCAACGGCGTTACGCGAGGCGGATCGCGGAAGAAATAGGCGATGTAGACCGCAAGGCCGAGGGCCATGTAGGCGAGCAAGTTCGCCCAGGACGGCAGCAGGAGCCACAGAACGACACCGACAATCGCCGCCGGAACCAGGAATTTGTAGCCATCGCGGTGGACGGGGGCGAGATTGTCTGTGATCGTCTCAATTAGGCTATGATTTTCAGCGGACAATGCGCTCTCCCGGGGATAGTTTGACGGCAGCAGTGCACCAAGCGCACCGATTGAGCCGCCTCATATCACGGAAGCTGCACGGCTTCGAAGCGCATTTCGCCTTTCGCGTTTTCAATGCGCAGCAATACTGCTTTGCGCCCAGCTTTCCGAACCTTATCAATGCTCTTCACCATATCGTCGAGGGTATTGGCCGGATCCTGGGCCACCTCAACGATGACATCGCCGGCTTTAACCCCCTTCTGACCGGCGGCACTTGCTGGGTCGGCCTCGGTAACGAGGATGCCCTTTACCTTCGCATCGATGCCGTACTGGCGGCGCAAGCTATCGTCGAGCGGGCTGAGTTTTAGGCCCGGGAGCGACAAAGCGAGCTGCTTGGTCGCATCACCCGCGGCGGCCGGCGGTGTCCCACCCTTCGGCGCCTCGGGCGTGTTGCCGGGCTTGTTTGCTCCCAGGGGCTTCTTGTCCTCCTCCTCCTGCAAGCGGCCGACCTCGATCTTGAGCACCTGACGTCGGCCCTGGCGGATCACCTCAACGTCGACTTCCTTGCCCTGTTGCGTGCGGGCGACGGCCTTCGGCAGCGCGCGGTTGGTCGGCACATCTTTGCCGTCGAAACGCACAATAATGTCGCCTTCCTTGATGCCAGCTTTGGCGGCAGGGCCATCGCTGGTGACACTTTCGACGAGGGCACCAGCCCTCTCCGTCGTACCGATGGTTTCAGCGACATCGTCAGAGACAGAGCGGATTTTGACCCCGAGCCAACCACGACGCGTTTCGCCAAAACGGCGCAGTTGGTCGACAATGATTGTCGCGCTGTCCGATGGCACCGAAAAGCCAATGCCGATGGAGCCGCCGCTCGGTGAGATGATGGCTGTGTTCACGCCAATCACGTCGCCTTGCATGTTAAACAGCGGCCCGCCGGAGTTGCCCTTGTTGATCGCCGCGTCTGTCTGGATAAAGTCGTCGTAAGGGCCAGAGCCGATGTCGCGCTCCTTGGATGACACGATACCGACCGACACCGAGCCACCGAGGCCGAACGGGTTGCCGATGGCCATCACCCAGTCGCCAAGTTTCATGTCCGCGGACGCCCCGAACTTCACGGCCGCAAGCTTCTTCTTGCCCGGCGTCACCTTCAAGAGAGCGAGGTCCATTTTCTTATCGATGCCAAGGACTTTGTCGACCTTGAGCTTTGAGCCGTCGTGGAAGTTCGCGATGATCTCGTCGGCACCCTCAATAACGTGATTGTTTGTAACGATCAGACCCTCTTCCGCATCGATCACGAAGCCAGAGCCGAGCGACGCTACCTTACGGTCTTGGCCGCCCTTGCCGCCACCACGCTTGGAAAAGAAATCGTCAAAGAATTCTTCAAACGGGGACCCTTTGGGAACACGCGGCAGCGGTACGCCATCCGACCCTTTGACGGTCTGGGAGGTTGAGATATTGACCACGGCATCGATCAGCTTTTCAGCCAAAGGTGACAGCGATTGTGGGCCGCCCCGGGTTTGCGCATTTGTGGGTGCCGGTACTGTCGCCAGCACAAGACTAAGAACGGCAGCACCCGCAGCCAACTGTTTCGCCAGGCTGTGCCTGTTTGAGATGTCGAACAGTGTCATAGTGAAAGTGCTTTCGACGGGGGCAGATTGCCCACACAGATTTGCCCCGCGCGATCCTGATGTCAACGCGGAGCTTATACGCAGCCAAATTCTCCTAGGATTGCGCCAGGATCAAGACTTCTGGGGTATCCCTCTTACACACGCCTGACGCCGGCGTCTGCCATGGCAGCATTGGCCTTCGCGAGCGAACCGCCCGCGTCAATTGCGCGGCAGGCTGCATCCACGACCGTGACATCCAGGCCGGCTGCACGGGCGTCGAGGGCAGTCCAGGCCACGCAATAATCCGTCGCGAGACCAACGATGGTCGCGGCCCGCACCTCGCGTTCGGTCAGGTAGCCAGCGAGCCCGGTCGGGGACCGGCGGTCCGCCTCAAGGAAGGCTGAATAGCTATCAATTGCCGCCCGAAAACCCTTGCGCACGATCATCTGCGCATGGGGGATTTTGAGGCCCGGATGCAGTTCAGCGCCACGCGTACCTTGCATGCAATGATCGGGCCAGAGCACTTGAGGCCCATAGGGCAGTTCAATCAGGTCAAAAGGCTTGCGGCCGACATGAGACGTCGCAAACGACGAATGGCCGGCCGGGTGCCAGTCTTGCGTCAAGACGACCACATCGAAGTTGGTCGCGAGCTGATTGATCACCGGCACGATGGCATCGGCATCGGGAACCGCCAAAGCGCCGCCGGAGCAAAAATCGATCTGCACATCGACAACAATGAGGACATGATCTGATGGTGTCATGCTCGGCGCTCCCGGACAGTGATGCAGCGCAGCATAGCAGGGTTTGTGCGCAAGTGCACAATCGAATGGACCTTTGATCGCTGGTCTTAAACCAGCGGTCATATTTTCTGACCGATGGTATCCGCGCGCGGGGTTGGTGGGGCGGCCGCGCGCAAGAGAAGAATCAAAAGACCAACGGTCAATCTTTTTGGCCGTTGGTATTAGAAGGTAGCCTTCAGGTGGCGTCCCGCGCGATAGGCTTTGTAGCTCAGACGCGGTTGCAGAAGGGCTGCCGCCGGATCAATCAGCACACGGCCAGCCAGCGCCTGTCGCCCGAGCAACATGCGGGTGCGCATCAGCGCGCGATTGGTCAAAGTGATCTCAATGGGCCAACGCTGGCCGGCTATGGCAATATCCGTTTCGATGACAACGCGCCGTTCTCGCTCACCATTTGAGCTCGTGACGTCCCGGCTATCGATGAGGCGCGCCTGACATTGCACCACGACATCAGCGTTGCGAGGGATTGGATGAATTTTGAACGTGATCAGCCCCTGATCACCAGGTTCGATATCAAAGGCGTGTAGTGCCGAGGTCCGGGCGCCGGTGTCGATTTTCACCTTCACGGCCGGCAATCCTAGTCCAGGCAGAGACACCCATTCCTGCCAGCCAACCGTTAATGTCTTGGGTAAAGTCACGCGATACCATGTGTCTGGGAAGAGCTGCCACACCTATACATGAATGCGGCAACGTCCGTAGCCGATCCGGTTATGGCAATACTCGCTGACAGATCGCGATGGGCCGAAGTGGCGGCTGTTGATGCTTGATCGGTCATACGCAGATCACCCGCCCCTGTCTGTCGTGACGCCCCTGTCTGTCGTGACGCCCCTGTCTGTCGTGACGCCCCTGTCTGTCGTGACGCCCCTGTCGCCCGCGAGATCGAGGCGCCCGCGAGATACGGCTGGCCAACACCAGTCCGATCAACACACACCTGACTGGCTCAGAACTGCTACATCGCATCACGGTCCATTCAATCAGATAGCGTCGTCAATCACAAACACGAGCATGATCCGCGTTCGCATCTGCAGCAATTAAATTTTTGCTGATATCAATCTTGCGTTCATGGCGCCTTGAGTGGGTTCACGTAAGGTATATTGCACACGTCACCACAATAGTGCAGCGATACTGTCGTAAGTTGCCGGCGGTGAAAACCTTCGGTGAATGCCCATATCCCGAGACGCCCGCCAAAGTGCATCAATCACCTTAGGCGCCCGAGAGGACCTCCATGGCGAAATCGTCCAAGGTCAGCCTAGCAGACAAGTTCGATCTCACGATTGATCACCAGCTGCTCAACGGTAGCCAGGCGATTGCACGGTTGCTGCTCATGCAACGCGCCAAGGACCAAGCTGCGGGATTGAACACGGCCGGTTACGTCAGCGGCTATCGCGGCTCGCCCATCGCTGGTCTCGAAGGTCAGCTTGAACGGCTGCAACCTTTGCTCGAAAAGAACCACATCAAATTCAAGTCCGGTTTGAATGAGGATCTCGCAGCAACGGCCGTCTGGGGCTCGCAGCAGGTCGGCCTGTATCCAAAAGAGGCCAAGTACGACGGTGTTTTCGGGCTCTGGTACGGCAAAGGCCCAGGCGTCGACCGCACCGGCGATGTCTTCCGCCACGCCAACCAAGCCGGCACAGCCAAGCACGGCGGTGTACTCGCGCTTCTCGGCGATGACCACGTCGCTGAAAGTTCGACGATTGCGCACCAATCCGAATTCGCCATGATCGATTTCATGATCCCGGTGTTCAATCCGGCCGGCGTTCAGGAGATGCTGGACTATGGCATTCACGGCTTCGCGATGTCGCGTTTTGCTGGCGTCTGGGTCGCGCTGAAATGTGTGAAGGACAACATTGAGAGCACGGCGACAGTTGACGGTCGACTGGATCGCGTCAAGCCGATCATTCCCAGTGACTTCGACATGCCCCTTGGCGGCCTAAACATCCGCTTGGGCGATCCAGCCTTGCTACGCGAAGAACGTCTGCATCGCCACAAGCGCGATGCGATCGTCGCCTACACGAAGGCCAACAAGCTCGACCGCATCGTCTGCTCTGGCGGCGATAACCCGAAGATTGGCATCATCACAACCGGCAAGAGCTATCTCGACGTCAGACAGGCCTTTGAAGAACTTGGCATCGACGAGGTCGCAGCCAACGAACTCGGCATCAGGCTCTACAAAGTTGCCGTACCGTATCCGATGGAAACGGAGGGGTTGAAAACCTTCGCCGAAGGCCTTGATCTGATTATCGTTGTTGAGGAGAAACGCTCACTCATCGAAGTGCAGGTCAAAGAGGAGCTGTTCAACGCCCATTTCCGCGCTTTCGTGGTTGGCAAGAAAGACGAAGGCGAAAAGAACTGGCTTTTCCCAGCCATGGGCTCTCTGGACGCAACTGACATTGCACTGAAAGTCGGCGAGCGCCTGATCACCCATTGCCACGGCCCGCGCGTCGAGGGCGTGAAGCAGAATATTGCCCGTCTCAAACAGCAGCAAGGCAACGAACCCGTCAAACCCGAGGCGGCCTCCCGCCTGCCGTACTTCTGCCCAGGCTGCCCGCACAACTCATCGACCGTCGTGCCTGAGGGCTCGCGCGCCTACGCAGGCATCGGCTGCCACTTCATGGCTCACTGGATGAACCGCTCGACCGAGGGCTTCACGCAGATGGGTGGCGAGGGCTCAAACTGGCTCGGTGAAGCGCCGTTCGTGACGCCGAAGCACGTGTTCCAGAACCTCGGCGATGGCACGTACACGCACTCAGGCTCGCTCGCCATCCGCGCGGCGGTGAATGCCGGCGTCAACATCACCTATAAGATCCTCTACAACGATGCCGTCGCCATGACCGGCGGACAGCATCTCGACGGTGGCCTGAGCGTGCCGATGATCGTCAATCAGGTGATCGCGGAGAATGTTGCGAAAGTCGTCGTCGTCAGTGACGAGCCGCACAAATATCCCATCGACAGCGGCATTCCAACCAACGTGGAGATCTTCCATCGCGACGAACTGCAAACAGTACAGAAGCGTCTGCGCGACATCGAGGGCGTGACGGTATTGGTTTATGATCAGACGTGTGCGGCCGAAAAGCGCCGCCGCCGCAAGCGTGGCACGTTCCCCGATCCCGACAAGCGCGTGCTGATCAACACCGACGTTTGTGAAGGCTGCGGCGACTGCTCGAAGAAGTCGAACTGCGTGGCTGTCTCACCGAAGGAGACGGTTCTCGGCACCAAGCGCGCGATTGACCAATCCGCGTGTAACAAAGACTTCTCGTGCGTCAACGGCTTCTGCCCATCGTTCGTCACCGTGCATGGGCCAAAGATCCGCAAGTCTAAAACCGGTATGACGCCCGACGCGGCCACCGCGGCTCTGTTCGCGAGCCTGCCGACACCGAAGCAACCGCCGCATGACAAACCCTACACAATGCTCGTCACTGGCGTTGGCGGCACGGGTGTCGTCACGATTGCGGCCGTCCTCGGCCAGGCGGCACACCTCGACGGCAAGGGTTTCGGTGGTATTGAAATGGCCGGCCTCGCGCAAAAGGGCGGCGCCGTTGCGTGCCACATGCGCATTGCCAAGCGCTCGGAGGATATCCACGCCATCCGTGCCGGTTCAGGGACAGCCGACCTCGTGCTCGGTTGTGATCTCGTCGTGACGGGTTCGGCCAAGGTGCTCGAAACCATTCGCCCGGACCATACGGCCGTCGTCTACTCACCGCACGAAACCAACGTTGCGATGTTCACGCTCAACGCGGACTACAAACTTCCCGGCGGCGCGCTCGCACGCGCCATTGAAGACCGTGTGCGCAAAGGGCCAGTTGCCGCCATCGACGCCCAGACTTATGCCGTGAAGCTGTTTGGCGACAGCATCGCATCGAACATGTTTATGGTCGGCTACGCGGCCCAGCTTGGCTACATCCCAGTCTCGATTGAATCGATGGAGCAGGCCATCGAACTCAATGGCGCCTCGGTTGACATGAGCCGCAATGCCTTCCGCATGGGGCGTCTCGCGGCCCATGATCGCGCGGCCCTCGATAAGCTTGTGGCTGTCGATGCAACGCCATCAGGTGTTGCCGTCCTCGAAACCTTCGAAAGCATTCTCGCCCACCGTATGGGCCTGCTGACCGACTATCAGGACGCCGCGTATGCCGCGCGTTACGAAGCGACCGCACGTCGAATCGCCGACCTTGAGAAAACCAAGACACCGGGCATGAAGGGGCTTGCCGAAACGGCAGCCAAGGGTCTCTACAAACTCATGTCCTACAAAGACGAATACGAGGTTGGTCGGCTGTATTCATCGCCAAGTTTCAAGGCGCAGCTGGATGCGCAGTTCTCGGAGCACGGCAAACTCGAGTTCCACTTGGCGCCGCCATTGATTGCGCGCCGCAACAAGGAAACCGGCGAGCCAAAGAAGATGGCGTTCGGCGCCTGGGTGTTGCCGGTGTTTGGCTGGCTGGCCAAGGCCAAGTCGCTGCGTGGCGGAAAGTTCGACCTGTTTGGCTACACGGCCGAGCGCCGCCTCGAACGCGAGATGATCGTCAACTATGAGGGCGTGCTCGGTGAAATTGGCGAGCGGCTGACGCCTGCAAGCCACGCAACGGCCGTCAACCTCGCCAAGCTGGCGCTCGACATCAAAGGTTTCGGGCACGTCAAACTGCGCAACCACGAACTCGCCAAAGAGCGCGAGAAGACACTGCTGGCACAGCTGCGCAATCCAAGCACAACGCCAGCACTCCGGGCCGCGGAGTGAAACTTGGTCGAGATGGTTGATCTCCAAACCTAGATTTTGGCTTCAAACAGTTCGATCAGGTTGCCGGACGGATCAGTGGCTAGAACTTGGTGGCCGCCAGGTCCCGATACGATGTCGTTTCGGAACGTACCGCCGGCGGCCCTGAGGCGCGTAACGAGTTCCGGTAGGTCCGCCACTGTCAGCACGATCCTCGCCCACCCGCCGGCAGGTGTCGGCGTTGCCCCGTCCGGCATCGGTTTTGAGGCCGATGCCAGCGGTCCAGCAAGCCAAAGCGAGAGGTCGCCGCGCTTGACGATGGCCATGGCCGGGCCGAATTGTTGGGCGAGTTTGAAGCCAAGATGGCCCGTGTAAAAACCAACGGCTGCATCGACATCATGCACAATATAGCGAACGTCAGCCATGGTTTGCCTCCCGCCAGCAAAGTCGAGCATCCGGTTCAAGCAAGTTTACGGCTGACCGCGCATTTGACAAGGCGCGATCCGGCTCATACCTCCGCCGCCTGCCCTGCGGCACTGCCGCCAGCCTTGAGGCCTCGCCGTGACACGCACCGCATCGATCGACCGCCGCACCAAAGAAACCGAGATCCAGGCGAGCATCAATCTCGACGGCACGGGCGCTTTTGACATCAAGACCGGCGTCGGCTTCCTCGATCACATGCTGGAGCAACTCGCCCGGCACAGCCTGATGGACATCACGCTGCGGGCAAAGGGCGACCTGCACATTGACGATCACCACACCGTCGAAGACACGGGCATCGCGCTGGGACAGGCGTTCGCCAAGGCGCTCGGCGACAAGGCCGGCATCACCCGGTACGCCTCGCTGCATTTGCCGATGGACGAGACGCTGACGCGCGTCGCCGTCGACGTGTCTGGGCGTCCCTATCTGATCTGGAAAGTCACGTTCACCCGCGACAAACTCGGCGAGATGGACACGGAGCTGTTTCGCGAGTGGTTCCAGGCATTCGCCCAGAACGCGGGCATCACGCTGCATGTCGAAAACCTTTATGGCGACAACAACCACCACATTGCCGAGACGTGCTTCAAGGGCCTCGCCCGCGCGTTGCGCGAAGCCGTTGCGCTCGACCCGCGCCAAGCCGGCCGTGTGCCATCGACCAAAGGCATGCTGTGAAAAGCGTCGAAACGCGACGTGGCTGATGGGCCAGAAGTTCCAGCGGCTGAGCCCTCGATTTAATGGCAGCTGCGGCCCATAGCGCCACAGGCCAGCACGAATGATACGACGGCGTGTGCCCTTTGTGGCCGCCTCGTTAACCTACGAGTATGCTGGTGTTCCGCGAGTGAAGACCTGTGCTAGAAAGCACAGCGGCACCGCAGTTTTCATTTTATCAGTATGTATCGACAGGATGAACGGCCCTGCCGAGAAAAC
>JANNXS010000178.1:0-8959 GCA_031409695.1 Hyphomicrobiaceae bacterium | reverse complement strand
CCTCACCATGGATCCTGTCCACGAGTGGGGCAGGATGACAGTTGGGGTGGTGTCGAAGCCGAGAATTGAATGGCCTTGCCAGCGATCCTAGCCCAGCGATCCTGTCGACAGGCTGTCGCACTTCCTGCTAACCTCCGCGGATAAAGAACGCCGAATATACCGGCGCCTCAGGGAGGACCTTACATGTCTCGCAAACTGTCTCGTCGTGCTGTTGTTGGTGGCCTCACCATAGCCCCCGTGTTCGCACCGGCACTCGTGCGCGCCCAGGGGACATATCCCGCTGGACTTCAGCTGAAGATGATCGTGCCTTATCCGGCCGGTGGGGCAACCGATATCGTCGGCCGCACCATCGCCGACGCACTCTCGGAGCTTTGGAAAGTCACCGTCGTCGTTGAGAACGTCGCTGGAGCCGGTGCTAACGTCGGCATGGACCGCACAGCCAAGGGGCCAACCGATGGCTCCGTCATGTTTGTCGTGCCGCCAAACCTTGCCACCAACCAGTACCTCTACAGTAAGATCGCCTTCGACATGGAAAAAGACCTTGTGCCCCTCGCCCAGGTGTCGAAGTTCTGCAACATCGCCTGCGTGAAGAAGGCGCTCGGCGAAGAGATCAAAACGGTCCAAAACCTGATCGATTACGCCAAGAAAAATCCCGGCAAATTGAACTATGCCTCATCCGGCGTTGGCACGACGATCCATCTGTCTGCTGAGTTGTTCAAGCGCATGGCCGGGGTCGATATGGTACACGTCGCTTATCGCGGCTCGGCACCTGCCGTCCAAGACTTCGTCGGCGGTCAGGTCGACGTGATGTTTGACAACCTGCCGTCGATTTATCCGCAGATCCAGGGCGGCACGGTCAAGGGCCTCGCGGTCACGCAAGCCACCAAATCCCGCTTCGCGCCGGAGCTACCAACTGTTGCCGAGACGGTCCCAGGCTTTGACGTGCAGTCGTGGTTCGGCATCGGCGTGCGCGCGGGTGTCTCGGCCGAAATCATGAAAAGGATCGAGACCGACGTGGTTGCCGTCTGCAAGACCGAGACGGTGCAGAAGCGTCTGGCGGTCGCCGGCATGGAAACCGTTGGCTCTACGAAGTCCGAATTTGACGTTTGGATTGCTGCTGAACGCAAGCGTTGGGGCGGGCTCATCTCTGAACTCAAAATCAAGGCCGATTGAATGTCGGTTGCCTTCCGGTTCGTCGGCCGTGAAGGCAACTGACTTTTACCAGAGGCGAGGCGCGCCGGTCGAGGCTGCGGCACATTTTCAGCGGCGGACTACTCTGCTACGGGGGACCGTCACAAACCCGCGTGAGCCCCATGGATCGCCCCCATCTCTTCCCTTCACTGCCGTCGAAGGTTCATACCGATGGCGATTTTTCGCCCGATGAGACGCGGCTCGCCAACCGAAACCACGGTATTCTTCTCGAGACCCTGCGTCACGATGTGACGCCGGCTGGCATGCATTATCTGCTGACCCACTTCGACGTGCCCTATGTGCCCGATCCCGAGACATGGACGCTGAACTTCGGCGGGCAGGTGCAAACACCGCACGCGCTCAGCCTCGCTGATATCCGCGCGCTGCCCCAGCGCACGCTGCGTGTGACGCTCGAATGCGCGGGCAACGGCCGCTCGTTTGGGTCCCCGCGCTGGCCGAGTATGCCGTGGGGCGATTGTGCCGTCGGCACATCGGAGTGGACCGGGACTGCGTTGAAACCGCTGCTCGCGCGTGCGGGCGTTTTGCCGTCAGCGCGCGATCTCGTTTTCACTGGCGCCGATCGTGGCTTTGACGGCGTCGAGCACGACTACGCGCGCAGTCTGACACCGGCTGCGGCGCTCACCGGCGCGCAGTCGGACGACATATTACTCGTCACGGCCATGAACGGCCAGCCGCTGCTGCCTCAACACGGCGCGCCGCTGCGTCTGGTCATGCCCGGCTGGTACGGCATGGCGAGCGTGAAATGGTTGACGCGTATTGACGCCATCGACCACGCCTTCGCGGGCCACCAACAGACCGGCACATACGTCTACAAGCAGACGTCGGATGATCCAGGCACGCCGGTGACCGCGATCCGCGTTAAATCGTTGATGGTGCCGCCGGGCTTGCCCGACTGGTACACGCGCAAGCGGGCCGTCACGGCCGGTCCGGTTAAGGTCCACGGCCGTGCGTGGTCGGGCAACGGCGTCCCGATCCGTCGGGTTGAATTCGCGTGCGATGGCGTTTGGCAGGACGCAACCCTTGAGGCGCAGGCCTCCTCGCCCTATGCGTGGCGCGGTTGGTCATGCATGTGGGACGCCGTGCGCGGCGAGCACAATTTGCAATGCCGGGCGACCGACGCCAACGGCTGCGTACAGCCCGTTGAGCAACGCTGGGACCGCAACGGTTTTGGCAACAACATGGCGCAACGTGTGCCAGTCTTGGTCCGGTAAGTCTTTGCGCGGTAACGTTTTGTGTGGTGAGTCTCGGTGCGGCAAACCACAAACGAAAAGGCCCGCGACGATGACGGCCGCGGGCCTATAGGTTCAGCACATTGAGCCGGCAGACTGTTTGCCGACCACCTTTCAGCCGACGATTTCGTCGAGGCGGAAGTTCATGGCGATCTCGCGGGCGGCGGCGGCTGGGCTATCTGACCCGTGCGAGGAGTTCTCACCCTTGGAGAGTGCGAACAGCTTGCGGATGGTGCCGTCCTTGGCTTCTTTCGGGTCAGTTGCGCCCATGACGTCGCGGTACTTGGTGATCGCACCTTCGCCTTCAAGAACCTGCAGGACGATTGGGCCGGATGTCATGAACGCGCACAGTTCGCCGTAGAACGGCCGAGCCGCGTGTTCCTCATAGAACGCCTGCGCCTGTGCTTTGGTCCAATGCACGCGCTTCTGGGCAACGATGCGCAATCCGGCCGTCTCGATCACGGCATTGATGGCCCCGGTCAGGTTACGCTTGGTGGCGTCAGGCTTGAGAATAGAAAATGTACGTTCGACGGCCATGGACCCGCTCCGAAGATGAAAGCTACTGAAGTTGGGCGGCTTATAGACGCTTGATCCGCGAGTTCAAGGCGGGGCGGAATGCCGGCGCGTCGCATGACGACTGTCAAAATGAGAAGCGCTGAGCTACGAGGACACTATGAGCGCAAAAGAACTGGATCGCATCATCGAGCTGTGGCCGCTTCTGCCAGAGGCCACGCAGGCAGATCTTTTGAGGCGCGTGGAGACCGTGGCTGCCATTACCGAGCCGCTACAGCTCAAGGCCGAAGACGTAGCCGCGATCGAACGCGGCCGTGAAGACTTCAAACACGGACGCACATTGTCTCTCGATCAGTTCGAGGTCAATTCGGCTGCATTCATGGCCAACCTGCGTTCCAAACAAAGGACCACATGAGATCCGTGCGCCTCTCCCAATCGGCCGAGCGCGCGTTCTATGTCATGCTGGCACAGGGAACTGATAGATTTGGCACCGATGTCGTCGAGGCAAAACTCACTCTGGTGCTCGACTGCCTGCGAAGCCAACTCGCCCAAGACCCCCGCCGCGGTCGCCACGATGCGGGGCTCAACCTCTACACGTATCAAGTCGCCAAGACGCCGTTCGTGCTCGTCTACGAGTTCGACGAGGCCGAAGTAAGGGTCGTCTTCATCGTCCACAAGCGTGCCGATCGCAATCGGCTGGACCCCACCAATGTCGTGTGGTGAGATGTACCCCAGTCGGCAATGCCAACGGATCAGGTGTTACTCATTCACTTCCACCAACCCTTGGCTTTGTAGCTAACCACGCGCAATCCGCCGAATTTTTGCCGATACTTGAGCAATCAGAAACAAACGCGCGGTTGTCCCAATCGATCGTTGGGAGCGCGGCAGACAAACTGATCTTTGCAACCTCTACAATCAGGGCCACGCGGTATGGATACGCCGCGAGTTGGTTCTGCAATCGAACCGCTCGGCGTCCAACCTATCGCGTGAACTGCATTGCTGCAGCGAAAGTCAGTGTGCCGCGTAACGCCCTCGAGAGGACACCATTTGCGGCGAGACCGTCAATCCAATTGAGTGCACCACAATCCCAATCCTCAACGCCCCAGGTGCCGGTACCAATACGCCATCACCTCGATGCTAACCCACGCCAACAGCCCGACGGCAAGCAGGGTTGCAATCGCGGCCGTTGCGCCGAAATGCTCGACGATAAGCGCAAAGACCATCGGGGCCAGCGCATTGATGAACAGGTAGGGCGTGGCCAGAATACCGAGGATTTCGCCATAACCCTTGGCGCCGAACAGGGCCAACGGGACCGCGCCGCGCACGATTGTGGTTAGACCGTTGGCGATGCCGAACAGGACGGTAAAGGCAACGGCGGTGGTCAAGTTCGCGCCGCCAAACAGCAGGGCTGCAAACGACAACGGCAGGAAGGCGAGCGTGATGCGGCCGAGATCGAGGGCGTGCAGGTTTCGGCCGAATACGAGGTCAAGCAAGCGCGCGAGTGTCTGCATCACGCCTTTTGCCGAGGCCAGCGTCACAGCAACCACAGCGCTGAGACCGACGCCAGCGAGAACGGTAACCAGATGGGCGGCCAGTGCGCCGTAGCAGAACGCGCTGGCGGCCATCACAACACTGAACAGGATCATGGCGGCGCGCCGTTGGGGGCCGTCGAGCACCGGGCCGCTGGAGGCGGTCCCGGCGGTGGTCGTCTCGCCCGGCGCTGGCTCGGCATCGCGG
This sequence comes from Hyphomicrobiaceae bacterium, assembly GCA_031409695.1. Classification (GTDB taxonomy): domain Bacteria; phylum Pseudomonadota; class Alphaproteobacteria; order Rhizobiales; family Hyphomicrobiaceae; genus JABFRJ01. The sequence goes on along the minus strand of JANNXS010000178.1, from coordinate 4,268 downwards.
CGCGCGAGCCCAATCGCGTTCAGTGGCAAGCAGATCAAAAGGTTGACAGCCGCAAACACAAGCACCGTCGTCCGCCAACCGTAGGCCGCCTCAAGTGCGAAGCCGATGGGCCAGAACACGGTCGACGCAACACCGCCGAACAGCGTCAGGTATGAAATGGCGCGCCGCCCGCGCGACGGCGTGACTTGCACCAAGGCTGCAAATGCCGCGTCGTACAGCGTCATGCGCATGGCGAGGCCGATCAGCGCCCAAGCCGCGAGATAGGTTGCCTCCGACCATGCAGCGCTCAAGCCGGCAAGACCGACTGCGACCAAAACGGAGCCGATGCACATGACCGGTCGTGCGCCATGTCGGTCAATCAGCCGTCCAATCCAAGCCGACACCACGCTCGAGACCAGCAGCCCGACCGTCAGCCCACCAAACACCAGCGTCTGGCTCCAACCCGTGTCCACAGCGATCGGCTTGCCGAGCACGCCCAGACAATACAGCGTCGTGCCCCAGGCGATGATCTGCGTGATCCCGAGTGAGACGACGGCGACCGGCATAGGGTCGGTGGGGCGTAGGTTCATGTGGTGGATCCAGCCTAGCACTCAAACTCAAACGCCAGTCCGTCATACGCCGGCCGCACGTGCTCTGGCAGTTCGCGGCAGAGCGTCTCATAGTCCATGTCGATGTGCATGTGGGTCAGGTAGGCGCGCGCCGGGGCATACTCGGCGATGGCGCGCAGCGCTTGCTTCTGGCTCCAGTGCGCAGGATGTGGCAGAGGGCGGAGGGCATCGACAATCCAAATATCAAGATTGTCAAAAGCGCGTCGCGATACCTCGGGAATGCCGACGATATCGGGCGAATAGCACAGCCTTCCGACACGAAAACCCAGTGACGCAAACTCGCCGTGCTCCTGCAGGATTGGCAGCAGCGTAACCGGCCCGCCGTTGCCGACAATGGTCACGGGCTCACCCGGCGCAATCAGATGGCGATCAAGGATGGCGGGATAGCTGGACCCAGCTTTTCCCTCGAAGCAGTAGCGAAACCGCGAGACCAGGCTCTCTGTCGTCGGCGCGTCCATGTAGACTGACACGCGCTTGTGGGTGTTTATGAAAAATGCCCGCAGATCGTCGATGCCGTGCGTGTGGTCGGCGTGGTCGTGGGTGTAGATGACGGCATCGACGGCTAAAATCTCGTTGTCGAGGCACTGCTCGCGGATGTCAGGCGGCGTGTCGATCAGCACGACGGTCTTGCCCCTTGGGCCGTACCGTTCGATCAGCGCCGCACAACGGCGGCGGCGGTTTTTCGGGTTACGGCGATCGGCATTACCCCAGTGGTTGCCGATGCGCGGCACACCCGCCGAAGACCCGGTCCCAAGAAAAGTGAAGCGAAACGTCATGCGGCCTCGTGCGGTTCCTGGCCAAGGGTGTATGCCGACCGTCGAATATGGGCAACGCGGCGACGTGGACAGGGAACTTTGGCGCATGACCGCGAAACGTATACTTGTTTGTGGTGGCTACGGTGCCTTCGGACGCCGCGCGGCTGAACGGCTCGGTGCGGACGGAGCGGTTGAGATCATTCTGGCTGGCCGCAATCTCGATCAGGCTGAGCGCGCGGTCGCCGAATTGCAGCCAAGAGTGGCCGCTAAACTGTCCGCGCTAGCACTCGACGCCATGCGGCCGGATATGGCGGCGCTCGCGCGTCTGGCTCCCACTGTTATCTACAATGCCTCAGGCCCCTTCCAGGCCCAGGATTACACGTTGGCCCGTGCGGCCATTGCGGCCGGCGCGCACTATGTCGATCTTGCCGATGCGCGGGCATTCGTCGTTGGCATCAGTGCACTGGATGCCGAGGCCAAAGCCGCGGGCCTGCTGGTTGTCTCAGGCGCGAGTTCCGTGCCCGCCCTGTCGTCGGCTGTGCTCGATGCGCACCTCGGCCAGTTCACACAGCTTGAGCGCGTCTTCTACGGCATCGTGCCGGGCAACGGCTTTGATCCCGGACTTGCAACGACGGCCTCGATCCTGAGCTATGTCGGCAAGCCCTTCGCCACGCTGCGGGACGGCGCTCCCGCGACCGTGCACGGCTGGCAGGGCATCTCACGCTACACGTTTCCCAAGATCGGCCCCCGCTGGCTCGCCCATTGCGATATCCCGGATCTCGCACTGTTTCCGGCCCGATACCCGACACTCCGCAGCTTGCATTTCACGGCGGGATTGGAGGTCTCGCTGCAGTTCTTTGGCATGTGGGGCCTGTCGTGGCTGGTACGTGCGGGCGTCTTGCCGCGGGCCAAACGTCTGGCCGGGGTGCTGCTGTGGGCCAAGACGTGGATGACCCGCCTTGGCTCGGACGCGAGTGGCATGGTGGTCGCCATGGATGGCATTGGGCCGAACGGAAAGCCGCTGCATCTCGCGTGGCATCTGATCGCGCGCAACAACCATGGCCCCTTTGTGCCGCAAGCTCCCGCAACGGCCTTGGTGCGCAAACTGCTGGCAGGCCGCATCTTCGAACGAGGTGCGATGCCGTGCCTCGGGCTCTTGACCCTCGATGAGATCGCAGCCGAGCTTGGCGATCTCTCCATTGAGTTTATGGCGCCCGTTCCCTCGGGAACAGCGGCGTAGGCGGAACAACGGCACTTTCACCTGGAGATCGGCGCCAGCCGAACCGAACCAGGAGATCCACCATGTACTGTCCAATTGCCATCACCATTGTTTCAGCCAGCGCCGCCTCCGCCGCCTCCGCCGCAACCCTGGCACCCAGCCCCCGCGTCACGCTGCTTGCACGCGTCCGCCACGCACTTGCCGTGCGCCGTCAACGCCAGGCCCTGGCAGAACTTGACTCACGCCAGCTCCTCGACATCGGCGTGAGCGAAAAGCACGCCCGTCAGGAAGCCGGTCGCGGCCTGCTCGATGTGCCGACACAGAAAGTGTGATGTCGCCCGCCAACGTCCATGAAACCGCAATACTGACATCGGGGAAAATGTCATGAAAGAGCGTAAGCCGTTTAAGGTGATGCAGACCGCCGTAAGGATTTTCGGTGTGGCTGGAGGGCTCGCCTATGCCCTGGGTTGGCCGGCATTCTTGGTGCGGATCGTATTAGGCGCTGCCGCACTGGCCTTGTTCACAAACAAGACCTATTACATCGGCGATGTCATCGTGACCGCCTACGTCCTCGCTTGGCTTTGTGGTCCGCACTGGGACAAGGATCCGGAAGATTTCGAGGCGCGCACCACCTGATAGTACCGCAGTATCACGCACGCAAAATCCCGGCCACGTCGTGCCATAGGTCTCAAGGTGAAATGCGCGGCGTCAAATGCGTGGCCCAGATCGACAGCTGTAACGCATCTCAGTCATCGCCTCCGGCCCTCCCGGCGTACGCACACGCGCGCCGGGAGAGGGATGCCTATGCGGCCATTCGCTCACGCACAGCCGCAATCGTGCGTAAGCACGCGTCAGCGGCCTCGCGGCCTTTGACCACGAAGTGATCGTGGAAGAAGCGCTGGTGCTCGGCGTGCTCATGGAAGTGCAGCGGTGTCAGAACCATCGACAGCACCGGCACCTCGGTGTCGAGCTGCACACGCATCAGCGCATCGACGACAGTCGATGCCACAAAGTCGTGCCGGTAGATGCCGCCGTTGACGACGAAACCGGCGGCGACAATCGCCGTGTAACGCCCGCTCCTGGCGAGCAATTTTGCCTGTAACGGCAACTCAAACGAGCCCGGTACAGCTATCACATCGATGTCCGGCCCTTTTTGTCGGATCATCTCGGCAAGGAAAGATTTTCGTCCCTCCCCGACGATATCGGCATGCCAGGAAGCCTCGACGAACGCGACGCGCCCGCCTGAGTGAGGCCCGCCCGCCTTAGGTGCTGCTGCAGTTTTTGTGGTCTGATTCATGGTGTCCTCTTGGGTGAGACCAGAATCAGGGCGCTTGGCACACGCATCGTTGCTGGCGGCGCACGGCCACCAGCGCAAAATACGTGTGCCGTTCTCTTTCATCCGGACTGTAACCGTCGGCCCCGGAGTTGCACCGGATCTGCTGACCTCCAGGTGCTTGTGGCACCCGGAGCGCTCGCGGGCTTCGGTCGGCCCGCGCAGGGCAAACCGTTACCGCCGGTGGGGATTTCCACCCCGCCCTGAGAACGTGCCTGCACCGGTTGGTGCAAGCCTTGTCACTCTAACTGACGGCAGACATAGGGCGCAACATCGACGTCCCCCAAATTGCCGACCCCGACCCCGACCCCCACCCCCACCCCCACCCCCACCCCCACCCCCCCCCCCCGCCC
>JANNXS010000177.1:0-4752 GCA_031409695.1 Hyphomicrobiaceae bacterium | reverse complement strand
CGTCCGCAATCGCCCGCAGCTCGCTGGCGGTCGTCATGCCGCCCCACATGCGCGGAACGACTGAGTACGTGCCGTCCTTTTGGATGTTGGCGTGCACACGTTCGTTGATGTAGCGCGATTGGCTGTCGTCCTTGTACACGCCTGGCCAAGTGGAGATGAGATAGTAGTTCAAGGCGGGGCGGCATTTCGCGCAGCCACACGAGGACGTCCACTCCAGTGCCTGCATCAGATCAGGGATCGTCTTGAGGGTCTTGGCGACGATCAGGCGGCGCACGTCGTCATGACCGTAGGTCGTGCAGCCGCACATGGGCTGAACGGCTGCGGGATTGTAGGCGTCGCCGAGTTTGCTCTTGATCAGTTGCTCGACGAGGCCCGTGCACGAGCCACACGAGGCCGACGCCTTGGTGTGAGCGCGGACATCATCGAGCGTCTTAAGGCCCATCTGATCAATGGCGCCTGTGATTTTGCCTTTGCAGACGCCGTTGCAGCCGCAAATTTCTGCCTCATCCGGCAACGCTGCAACGGCCGCCATAGGGTCCAGCGGGGACCCTCCAGCGTAGCTCGGTCCAAAGATGAGCGTCTCGCGCATCGCTGTGATGGACGTCGCCTTCTTGACCAAATCGAAGAACCAAGCGCCGTCGCCCGTATCACCGTACAGCACGGCACCGACAAGTTTGTCGTTCTGGATCACGAGGCGTTTGTAGACGCCACGCGTTGCGTCCCGCAGCACGATTTCCTCTCGGTCGCGGCCTTCGGCGAAGTCACCCACGGAGAACAGGTTGATGCCGGTGACCTTCAGCTTTGTTGCAACGGCGCTTGGCTTGAACGCGGCCGTAGGATCACCTGCAAGCTGCGCTGCAATAACACCTGCCATCTCATAAAGAGGCGCGACGAGACCGAACACCTGTCCGTGGGCTTCCGCGCATTCTCCGACGGCGTAGATGTCTCTGTCCGACGTGCGCATGCTGGCGTCGACGACGATGCCGCGGTTGCAGCTTATGCCGGCGTCCTTGGCGATCTGCGCGTTCGGCTTGATACCAACGGCCATGATGACGAGATCGGCGACCAGCCGCGTGCCGTCTTCCAGTAGGACAGCCTCAACGGATTTTTCTCCGAGGATGGCTTTCGTGTTCGCCTTCGTCAGAACCTTGATGCCGCGTTGCTCGATGGCGCGTTGCAACAGGTGTCCGGCCGGCTGGTCAAGTTGGCGCTCCATGAGCGTTGGCGCGAGGTGCACGACGGTGACGTCCATGCCCTGTTCCTTGAGGCCAACGGCGGCCTCAAGCCCAAGCAGACCACCGCCGATGACCACGGCTTTGCCGCGAGACTTCGCGGCGATCAACATAGCCTGAACGTCGTCGAGATCGCGATAACTCAGCACACCCGCAAGCTTGTGTCCGGGCACGGGAATGATGATCGGCAGCGAGCCGGTCGCAATCAGCAACTTGTCGTAGGCAGCCTTAATCCCGCGCGCCGTCGTCACGGTCTTCGCTTGGCGATCGATCTCGGTGACGCTCGCGCCTTTGTAGAGCGTGACCCCGTGCTTCACGTACCAACCGTCACCATGGATGACGATTTGCTCGAAGGTTTTCTCGCCCGTCAGCAGCGGCGATAACATGATGCGGTCGTAGTTGACGCGTGGCTCGGCGTTGAAGATCGTGACTTCAAACGCATCGGGCGCGTGCTCGAACAGCTTCTCAAGCGCGCGGCCTGGCGCCATGCCGTTACCGATGACGACAAGCCTTTGTTTGCGGGTTGCGCCACTATTGTCGCCGAACGTTAGGTGATCTGCGCGCGGCAGAGTTTTCGTCGTCATGCCACAGCCTCCACATAACGATGGCGCTCGTAGAGGAATTTCAGCACGGACTCGCGGGCTGCAAGGTACGCTGGCACCTTGGCAAGCCCGACCCGGTCACGCGGGCGCGGCAGATCAACATCGAGAATCTCGCCGATGCGCGCAGATGGTCCGTTGGTCATCATGACAATGCGGTCCGACAACAACACGGCTTCATCGACGTCGTGCGTGATCATGATCGCTGTGTTGCCGAGACGGGTGTGGATTTGCATCACGGTTTCTTGGAGGTGCGCACGCGTCAGCGCGTCGAGCGCACCAAAGGGTTCATCCATCAGAAGCACCTTCGGCTCCATGGCGAGAGCACGGGCAATGCCGACGCGCTGCTTCATGCCGCCGGAGATTTCGCCGGGGCGCTTGTCTTTGGCGTGCCCCATCTGCACGATATCGAGGTTTCGCATCACCCAGTCGTGACGTTCTGCCTTCGACTTCGAGCCGCGGAAAACTTTATCGACCGCAAGTTTGACGTTCTCGTACACCGTCAGCCACGGCAGCAACGAGTGGTTTTGAAACACTACCGCACGGTCGGGCCCTGGCGAGTTGACTTCGCGGTCTTCGAGCAAAATGGCGCCCGAGCTCACTTGTGTCAGCCCTGCGACGAGGTTGAGTAACGTAGATTTCCCGCAGCCGGAGTGGCCGATGATGGAGATGTACTCGCCGGTCTCGATCGATAAGTTGACGTCCTTCAGCACTTCGGTCGTGACGCCGCCGCGCTCAAACGATTTGTCGACGTGATCGATCCGCAGAAGTGGACCGCGCCGATACGCGGACACGGGATCTGTATGCAGCTTAGGTTTCACAGGCGCGATCATGATGTCTCTTTCAAGCGGCCTGCACGCCACGCGTGGCGACGTTGGCGAGTGCTGCAATGGCGCGATCAAGGATGAAGCCGACGAGGCCGATGTAGACGAGCGCCACAACAATGTCGGATAGCTTTGACGAGTTCCAAGCATCCCAGATGAAGAAGCCGATACCGACGCCGCCGGTCAGCATTTCCGCGGCAACAATCGCGAGCCAGGACAGCCCGATACCGATGCGAAGCCCGGTAAAGATGTAGGGCGCGGCGGCCGGGATCATGATCCGCCGGAAAAATTCAAACGCGTTCAGGTTCAACACTGCCGCGACGTTGCGGTAGTCCTGCGGAATGTTTCGGATGCCGACGGCGGTGTTGATGATGATCGGCCAAATGGCGGTGATGAAAATAACAAAGATTGCTGACGGTGCACTATCGCGAAAGGCTGCCAGTGAAATCGGCAACCAAGCCAACGGCGGCACAGTGCGCAGCACTTGAAAGATCGGGTCGAGTGCACGAGTCGCCCATTCGCTTTGGCCAACGAGGCAGCCGAGCATGATGCCGACGGTCGCCGCGAGCGCAAAACCCACGGCGACGCGCTGCAGCGATGTCAGCACACGCCAGCCGAGGCCGATGTCCTGCGTGCCGTTGACAAAGAACGGGTTGATGATGAGGTCCTTCGCCTCGAACCAGATTTTGGACGGCGAAGGCAGCGACGACTTGGGCCCCGAGGCCACCAACTCCCACACCAAAAGCAGGAGCGCGACCACGATCAGCGAGGGCAACACTTGGCCAACCAAGCGCCCAACGACGGCTGCGGCTTTGGCGACCAGTTTTTCGATCTGGGATGGCTGCGGTAAAACGGATCGGGGCGTATCGCTCGCCGCGGCAACCGCCGCAACGGCCACTTTCGTCGCGGCGGTTGCGTCCGATTGAACGAGGCGCAGTTGGCTTGCAGTCGTCGTCATGACTTGACCTCATCGAAGGGCGCAACGGCCGGGCTAGCAACCAGAGGGCCTGGCAATCAGAGGGCCTGGCAATCAGACCTGAGCGCGAGAGATGGCGAGCGATTTGAGGTACGCGCCCGGGTTTGACGGATCGAAGGTCTTGCCATCGAAGAACGTCTCGATGCCGCGGCTGTCTCCGGTCGGGTATCCGCTCAGGCCGAGGGTTTTGGCGGCATCGATCCACAGATCCGAACGATTGGTTTTGTCGACGAGTGCCTTGATGTCGATCTTTGCGTCGAACTTTCCCCAGCGGATGTTTTCCGTGATGAACCAGGTATCGAGGCTCTTCCACGGGTAGGAAGCGGCCCCGTTCTCGCCCCAGAATTTCATTGCGAGCTTCGGATCATTTGCTTTCCGGCCAAGACCATAATTGATCTCACCTTTGATGCGGCCGATGATGTCGGCGACGGGCACGTTGAACCACTGGCGACGGCCGATGATTTCAGCCATTTCGGCTTTGTTTTCGGCCTTTTCGCACCACTGCTGTGCTTCCATGGTGGCCATCAGAATAGCCTGCGTGGTTTTCGGGTTGGCGTCGACCCAGTCGGCGCGCATGCCAAGAATTTTTTCCGGATGTTTGGCCCAAAGCTCGCCCGTGGTGATCGCCGTGTAGCCGATGTCTTGATTGACAAGCTGTTCATTCCAAGGTTCGCCGACGCAAAAAGCGTCCATGGTGCCGACCTTCATGTTGGCGACCATCTGCGGCGGTGGCACGACGATGGTGGCAACATCCTTGTCTGGATCGATCCCGCCGGCCGCCAGCCAATAGCGGATCCACAGATCGTGTGTGCCGCCGGGGAAAGTCATGGCGACCTTCACCTCTTTGCCGGACGCCTTTTTCTTCGCCAGCGCCTCTTTCAACGGCCCTGAATCCTTGGCGACGGCGAGGTCCTTGAACTCGTTCGAAACCGAAATCCCTTGGCAATCCTCGTTGAGGTTCAGCAGCGTGTACATCGGCAGTGGCTGGCTGTTCTGCATCACCTTGCCGGTCGCATAAAGATGCGTCTTCGGGCGCAGAATATGGCCACCGTCGATGCCGTTAGCCTTCAGCCCAAGCGCCATGTTGTCACGCATAGCGCCCCACGACGCTTGCTTGGCAA
>JANNXS010000176.1:0-6152 GCA_031409695.1 Hyphomicrobiaceae bacterium | reverse complement strand
ATCGCGACGAGTTTACCCGGCGATCCCGTGAACACCTCGGCGACGTGGAAGGGTTGGGACAGAAAGCGCTCGATCTTGCGGGCGCGCGCCACCGTCGTCTTGTCCTCTTCCGACAGCTCGTCCATGCCCAGAATGGCAATGATGTCCTGAAGGGCCTTGTAGCGCTGCAGGATCTGCTGCACGCGCCGCGCAATGGCGTAGTGCTCTTCGCCGACGATGCGCGGATCGAGCATGCGCGACGTGCTATCGAGCGGGTCAACGGCCGGGTAGATGCCCTTTTCAGCGATCGAGCGCGACAACACGGTGGTTGCGTCCAAGTGGGCAAACGAGGTTGCGGGCGCCGGGTCGGTCAAGTCGTCGGCCGGCACGTAGATGGCCTGCACCGAGGTGATCGAGCCCTTCTGCGTCGAGGTGATGCGTTCTTGAAGGGCGCCCATGTCGGTTGCCAGTGTTGGCTGATAGCCCACCGCCGACGGGATGCGGCCGAGCAGTGCCGACACTTCCGAGCCTGCCTGGGTAAAGCGGAAGATGTTGTCGACGAAGAACAACACGTCCTGGCCCTTGTCGCGGAAATCTTCAGCAATGGTCAACCCCGAGAGCGCGACGCGCATGCGGGCACCCGGAGGCTCGTTCATCTGGCCGTACACAAGCGCACACTTGGACCCTTTGGCCGAGCCGCCATTTTCCTTCGGGTCGACGTTGACCTTGGACTCGATCATTTCGTGGTAGAGATCGTTGCCCTCGCGCGTGCGCTCTCCAACGCCGGCAAACACGGAATAGCCACCATGGACCTTGGCGATGTTGTTGATCAATTCCATGATCAGGACGGTCTTGCCAACGCCGGCACCGCCGAACAGGCCGATCTTGCCGCCTTTTGCGTAGGGCGCGAGCAGGTCAACGACCTTAATGCCTGTGACGAGGATCTCAGCGGCGGTCGACTGGTCGGAGAATGACGGCGCCTGCTGGTGAATGGCGCGGCGGCTGGAGGACTTGATAGGGCCGAGTTCGTCGATCGGTTCCCCGATGACGTTGATGATGCGACCAAGCGTTTCATCTCCGACCGGGACTGAGATCGGCGCGCCCGTGTCAGTGACAGTCTGGCCGCGTGTCAGGCCCTCAGAGCTATCCATGGCGATGGTGCGAACGGTGTTCTCGCCCAAGTGCTGAGCCACTTCAAGGACGAGGCGCTGCCCCTGATTTTGCGTCTCCAGCGCGTTCAAGATGGCCGGCAATGCGCCATCGAACTGAACGTCCACAACGGCGCCCATAACCTGACGGATTTTACCGATTGAATTTGCCATGTCGTTTCGTGTCCGTCTCTGAGCTGTCGATCGGTGGAAGTGTCGAATGGTGGACTTGGCGGCGTATGCCCGGATTTAGACAAGCGGCCCGGATTAAGACATGCAGGATTTAGACATGCAGTTTGGGCCGCGCTCACTGAGCAAAAGCGCCGGAGTGAAAGCAGCCCTCTACGGCCATTACGGGCGACCGCAGTCAAGGGCCTAGATGTCGCGATTGTCCGCTATCCGCTGGTTTACACCGCCAACGCCCCGGAGAACGGTTGAAACTCAGCCTTTGACGATCGGTGTAAAATCCGACCAATGCGCGACAGCAAAGCCCCGGATATCGCGTGCGCAATGGGGAAACGAGGCCTGCGCCTTGAGTACCAGGATCGCCGCCATCAGGTTTGCTAGATCTGGCTTTGGAGAGAGGTAAACACTGCCCTGAACGCGCTCAAAGCCGAAGGGGGTCAGGACACGGGCTATCTCGGTATAGGCAGACGAGATACCCTTTGGGTAATGCTGGCGGATGTCGGCAACCGGCATGTCGAAGGCGATTGCAAACATGGCACGCCCTTATGGAACCGTTTCAGCGATGGGGTCAGCCAGAAACGCCGCTAAGGCGTAGACCAAGTGTTCGCCCGATTCGATGACGGTGATGGCCACATCGCCTGTCCGTCGCACGGCCATGACTTCGTAGGTAGGGCCATGGGGTCCGAACCGCCGCACCTGACCGACAAACGCGGCCGGTTCGGCGTGCTGAAACTGAGCTTGGGCTTCTTGAAAACCGCCGTTCGACATCGGGACCACCTTGGTTGATCAAGTGTTCCGGTTCAACCGCAAGTTCTATGCGGTGTCAAGCGAGCTGTGCTCAAACACGCAGGGGCAACCCAAGTGGATGAAGGTTACAGCGCTTCGGCACCTGAGATGATCTCGATCAGTTCGCGCGTGATGTTCGCTTGGCGCTGACGGTTGTACTTGATGGTCAGCTTGTTGATCATGTCGCCGGCGTTGCGGGTGGCGTTGTCCATGGCGGACATGCGTGCGCCCTGCTCGGACGCCCCGTTCTCGAGGAGCCCGCGAAACACCTGCGTTGTGATATTGCGCTTCAGCAGCACGCTGAGGACTTCTTCCTCACTCGGCTCGTACTCGGTCATTGCACTGGCTTTGGTCGCAACTTTGTCACCGGCAGCCTTTTGCTCTGGCAGCTTGGTGGGGATCAGCTGCAGCGCCGTTGGCTTTTGCGCGATGACCGACTTGAATTCCGAAAAGTACAACGTGCAGACGTCGTACTCGCCGGCCTCAAACATCGACAGAATTTTGCTTCCGACCTCTTCGGCTTGGGCAAAGCCGACCTGTTTCAAACCGCGAAATTCAATCCGCTCCACGATGCTTTTGGCGAGATCGCGGCGCAGGTTGTCCGCTCCCTTCTTGCCGACGGTCAGGATTTTTACCGTTTTGCCATCCCCGATCAGTCGGTTCGCGTCGGCGCGCGCAAGTTTTGCAATGTTGGAGTTGAAGCCGCCGCACAACCCGCGTTCGGCTGTCATGACGACCAGTAGGTGCACCTGGTCGCGTCCGTTGCCGACCAGCAATGGCGAGGCTGTTGCCTTGTCGGTGATGCCCGCACCGAGATTGGCAAGCACCTTGTCCATGCGTTGTGCATAGGGGCGACCCGCGGCAGCCGCTTCCTGAGCACGACGGAGCTTCGCCGCCGCCACCATCTGCATGGCCTTGGTGATCTTGCGGGTCGACTTCACCGAAGCAATTCGGTTCCGCATATCTTTGAGTGAGGCCATGGGTCAGTCGTCTTTCGTCTCAGTCGCGGGCGTCTCAGTCGTGGGCGTCTCAGTCGCGGGCGGCGGCCTGGAAGATAGGCGCCCAATGCCGGGCGCCCAAAAGTTGAGCGCCGCCACAATCACATAAATGTCTTCTGCGTCGCGATGACCACGTCCTTGAGTTTGCCTTCGGTCGCGCTCGAGAGATCCTTGGTCGTGCGGATGTCGTCGAGGACGGCAATGTTGGGGCCGCGCAGGCTGGTCAGCAGGGCTGTCTCGAAGTCTTTGACCTTGTTGAGCGGCAGCGGGTCCAAATAGCCGTTGGTGCCGGACCAGATCACGCAGACTTGTTCTTCCATCTTGAGCGGCGAGAATTGGGCCTGCTTCAAAAGTTCTGTCAGGCGCGAGCCGCGGTTCAGCAGGCGCTGTGTGGCGGCATCGAGGTCCGAGCCGAACTGAGCAAAGGCCGCCATTTCGCGGTACTGGGCGAGTTCGCCCTTGATCTTGCCCGCGACTTTTTTCATGGCTTTGGTTTGCGCAGAGGAGCCCACGCGCGACACGGACAGACCAACGTTCACGGCCGGCCGGATGCCCTGGTAGAACAGGTCGGTTTCAAGAAAGATCTGACCGTCGGTGATCGAGATGACGTTGGTCGGAATGAACGCCGACACGTCATTGCCCTGGGTCTCGATGACGGGGAGTGCTGTCAGCGAGCCCTTGCCGGCCTTGTCGCCCATCTTGGCGGCACGCTCCAGAAGGCGGGAGTGGAGATAGAACACGTCGCCTGGATACGCTTCGCGGCCGGGCGGGCGGCGGAGCAAAAGCGACATCTGGCGATAGGCGACGGCCTGCTTGGACAAGTCGTCATAAATAATCACGGCGTGCATACCGTTATCGCGGAAGTATTCGCCCATGGCGCAGCCGGTGAACGGGGCCAGGAACTGCATCGGCGCCGGGTCCGAGGCGGTGGCGGCAACAACAATGGAGTATTCCATCGCGCCGTTGTCCTCGAGCACCTTCACGAACTGTGCAACTGTCGAGCGCTTCTGGCCAATGGCGACATAAACGCAATACAACTTGGAACCCTCGTCGGTGCCCTTGTTGATCGCCTTCTGGTTCAGGATCGTGTCGAGGGCGACAGCGGTCTTGCCGGTCTGACGGTCGCCGATGATCAATTCGCGCTGGCCGCGGCCGATGGGGATCAGGGCGTCGACCGACTTCAAGCCCGTTGCCATCGGTTCGTGCACGGACTTGCGCGGAATAATGCCCGGGGCTTTGACATCCACGCGAGAAAGTTTTTCAGCCTTGATCGGACCTTTGCCGTCAATCGGATTGCCAAGGCCATCGACCACGCGGCCAAGCAGGCCTTTGCCGACTGGCACTTCGACGATGGCGCCGGTGCGCTTGACAGTGTCGCCTTCCTTGATCGAACTGTCATCGCCGAAGATCACGACGCCGACGTTGTCGGCTTCCAGGTTCAAGGCCATGCCGCGGATGTTGCCGGGAAACTCAACCATTTCGCCAGCCTGGACTTTGTCAAGGCCATAGACGCGAGCGATGCCGTCCCCAACGGATAGAACCTGACCAATTTCCGAAACCTGGGCTTCCTGCCCAAAATTCTTAATTTGATCTTTGAGAATCGAGGAGATTTCTGCGGCGCGGATGTCCATCATCCCGTTCCCTTCATGGCAACTGTGAGCATTGAGAGTTTGGTTTTGAGTGAGCTGTCGATCATGCGGCTACCGATCTTGACGACCAATCCGCCGAGCAGGCTCGGGTCAACTTTGGCGGCGATCGACACGTCTTTGCCGACGGTGCCCTTCAATTGATCGCGCAGGGCGTTCATCTGGTCGGCCGAGAGCGGTTGGGCCGACGTCACTTCGGCCGACACCTCACCGCGGTCTCGCGCGGCAATGGCGCGATAAATCTTGATCATGTCGCCGACGGCGAACAGGCGGCGATTGCGGGCCAGCAACTGTAGGAAATTTCCGGCGAGGCCACCAATTCCGGCCTTTGCGAGGATAGCACCTAGCGCTTTGCCCTGCTCGGCGGCGGAGAACGCGGGGCTTTTCACAAGACGCACCAGGTCCTCGCTGCCGGCAAGCATGGTGGCAAAACGATTGAGGTCGCCCTCAACTGCTGCGATTTGCTTGCTGTCCTTGGCCAAGTCGAACAGCGCTGACGCATAGCGCCCCGGCACGCTTTGGGTGCCATCTTGCGAATTTGGGTCGTCCGATGCCACGTCGTGTTCTCAATCGGTTGCGCGGCGAGGTCAGCAAAAACCGACCAACGCCCGGTGGAACAATGCGATGGGACGCGAGCTGCATCCCAGAGGCCAGCTGCATCCCGTGGTTCAGGGGCACGCACACTAAAAGAGCGCCGCCCCCGCCAACGCTCCTCAAAAGTGAGTGCGCGGTAGCATGGTGCCCTCGGCTCAGCAACGGCTGGCCGCGCACAGCACACGGGCAAGCCGTGGGACGGGAGGTCGCAGGGTCTGACTTCACGACGCCGCCGGTCTGCGCTACTGTCGCCGTGCACTCATTTCAGCCCAGGCGCCCATGGCCGACGTTTTTATTTCCTACAAAAGCGAACGGCGGCGGGCGGCGCGGCATTTGGCGGATCTGTTGCGGGCCTACGGCTTTGACGTCTGGTTCGACTATGAACTGATCCCGGGCGCAAACTTTGGTCGCCAGATCGAGCGCGAGTTGCGGGCAGCCAAAGTGGTGCTGGTGCTGTGGTGCACGCATTCCGTCAGTTCGGACTGGGTGCTTGAGGAGGCCGGGCTCGCCAAGACGCTTGTCAAATTCATCCCTGTCAAAATCGAGGGCTGCGAGCCGCCGCTCGGCTACCGACAGGATCAGTTCGTTGACGTATCCGCCTGGGATGGCGATCCGAACTCACGGTCGATTGACCGGCTGATCGAACGCATCGAAGCTATGGTCGGGCGTGAAGGTACGATCACGCGCAAAGCGCTGGCGGAACGCTATGACGAATGGAGCCGCGAGCCAAGATCACAGCGGGCGCTGCACACATTTCCACTTGCCGAGACACGGGTGATCCCCGTTGAGGAGCGGCGCTTGCCATCCAGTGTAAG
>JANNXS010000175.1:0-10412 GCA_031409695.1 Hyphomicrobiaceae bacterium | reverse complement strand
CGCCGAAGACGGCGAAGTGGTGGTCACCGCGTTCAACCGCGACTACCCGATGATCCGCCTTGCGACGGGTGATCTTTCAGCTGTCTTAGCCGGCCCCTCTCCGTGCGGTCGCACAAACACGCGCATCAAGGGCTGGCTTGGCCGCGCCGACCAGACAGCCAAGGTGAAAGGCATGTTTGTCCACCCCGAACAGGTCGCAGCCGTTGCCAAGCGACACCCGGAACTTGGTCGTGTCCGTCTCGTTATTTCCCGACAGGGCGAACAAGACACAATGACTTTGCATGCGGAAACGGCACTGGTTGACCCTGCACTCCGAGCAGCAGTAGGCGAGAGCTTGCAGTCCTTGACCAAACTTAAGGGTGAGGTCGCCCTCGTCACGCCAGGCACGCTTGCAAATGATGGCAAGGTCATCGCGGACGATCGCACATACACCTGACCGCATTTGTACCAACGATCCAACGATTGCCCCATCGGTACAAGAGTTCCCTGTGCCAGGTTTTTGATACCAGGGTTTTGGACGAGGGCTCTTGGCTGCGCGCACCACTCCTGCCGCACGCGACTGCATATGGGGACAGGACTGGTCGGCTCTGGCGAACTACCACCGATGGCGACCGTACCAGTCTGCCCCATATCTCGCCGACCCGTATTGGGCCGCGCCGGGCCTGTCAGAGTAATACTTTTCCGGCAGAGATCTTTGCGCTTGCAGCCGGTCGTTGCGCGCGGCGTATTGTGGTGGCCCGTAGTCGCGCCCCGCGTCCCCGAGCCTGCTCCAGCGAGGTTGCCAGCTCTGTTGCCAGCGCGCCTGACCGCCAGACCATTGTGCCTGCGGGCGGCGGTCCCGTGGCTGGCGCAAGTCGCGAGGCGGGCGCGGTGCGGGCCCGGGCAAAGTCACCCACCCTTGGCTGGTTAACATCCGGGTGCGGCCAATCTCCGATGACCTAGCTCCCGATGACCGCGGCACAATAATGACGTCGTATGCGACGGGTTGGATCTCGCCCGCTTCTGGCTGAAGATGTGCGCCAGCCGGCACCTCGTCAACGATATTGGGCTGGGCAATACTTGGTGTCGCAAGCAGCAACACAAGCCCGACCGCGCAAAATCCAAGACTTAATGCAAGTCGTCTAAGCATCGAACTCTCCATACGTGTTGCATCCTTCATTATGTATCAGCACCTTATGTTTCTGTAAAGTTCTATTTATGATCACGGAACGATTTGTGATTGTAGGCGGATGTGCGCAGACATGGCCCATGGCTGGATCTGCAAACCGCATTGCCTCAAGGGTTCAGGTATGGGCAAACACAGTTGGCTCCTGATCCGAGAGCGGCGAGCGGTAACCGGAATCCCATGAAACGGCGCCAGCGCAGGCGAACACAACGCAGCCGCGCCGCTGATGCCACAAGGCTTTCGGAGACGGCCGTTGCTGGCGCAGCCGGCACGGAGGCCGTTGGCAGCAAGGTCGGGGGAGTGCGCGCAGCTGTCTCGCCACAAGGGCGATTTCTGACCGGCTCACCGATGCGCCACATCTTGGTCATGACCGGGACGAGTGCGCTTGGCTTGATGTGCGTGTTCTTAGGCGAGTTGGCCAGCGTCTACTTCCTAGGCCGTCTCGGCGACGTCGAGATTCTCGCAGCCATCGGCTATGCTATCTCGATCATCTTTTTTCCGAATTCGATTGGCATCGGTCTCAGCATTGCAACCACGGCGGCGGTCGCGCCTGCAGTGGGTGCGGGCGACATGGCAAGGGCAAGGCGGCTCGCGACCCACTCGGTGCTGTTTGCGTGCGTGATGGGGTCGGTTCTGCTGGCGCTCATGTGGCCGGCACTTGACTTTATGTTGACCGCCATGGGGGCCAAAGGGCGAACTCACGCTTTGGCGTTACACTACCTTCAAATTGCGCTCCCCGTGATGCCGCTAACTGCCATGGGCATGACGTTGATGGCCATCATGCGTTCGCTTGGTGATGCGCGTCGCGCCATGAATGTGCCTGTTATCTCGTCACTCTTTCAGCTGATCGTTGAGCCGCTGTTGATCTTTACCTTGGCGCTCGGCATCACAGGTGGCGCCATTGCTCTGATGCTCGGACGCATCGCGATGGTCGCCGCAGGCGTGTGGGGCGCATTTTTCGTGCACCGCATGTACATGCGCACAACGCCGCGGCTGTTCCTGGCCGATGTGCCTATCCTTGCCAGCGTCGCTGTGCCAGCCGTTGCGACCAACCTTGCGACCCCGTTCGCCAATGTGTTTGCAACGGCGATGATCTCTCGGTTTGGGGACGATGCGGTCGCAGCTTGGGCGATTGCCGCCCGCATGATGCCAGTGGCGTTCGGGGTGGTGTTCGCGCTTTCGGGTGCCGTCGGGCCGATTATCGGACAGAACTACGGCGCGCGCGACTATCAACGAGTTCAGGCAAGCTACATCGCGGCGCTGAAGACTAACTTCCTGCTGTGTGCGATCGCAACCGTGGCGCTCATCGCATTTGAGCCGCTCATTATCCGCGCCTTCTCGATTACGCCGCAGGCTGAACGTCTTGTGCGATTTTATTGTTTCTACGTCGCGCCGCAGTTTCACTTCATCGGGCTGATGTTTGTCGCTAACGCCGCCTTCAACGTGCTCGGCCGAGCGCATTACGCAACCGCGCTCAACTGGGCACGCGCAACACTTGGCACTGTGCCGCTGGTCTGGCTCGGCGGTCACCTAGCTGGCGCAGAGGGCGCGTTTTTTGGCAGTGCTGCCGGTGGCCTTGTCTTTGGGCCGCTCGCGGCGTGGGTCGCTTATCGACTTCTGCCTAAGCCGGCGGTCTCATGACAATCGACAAAACGAACCTGCGGGCGGTGTCAGACCTGCTGCTCGCCTGGTACGACCGGTCGCGACGCGATCTGCCCTGGCGGTATGCACCCGGGATGACCGCGGACCCGTATCGGGTCTGGCTTTCCGAGATCATGTTGCAGCAGACAACGGTGAAAGCTGTTGTCCCGTATTTTGAGGCGTTTACCCGCCAATGGCCAAAAGTTGGTGACCTCGCGGCAGCGCCGCTCGATGACGTACTGGCAGCCTGGGCTGGGCTTGGCTACTATGCTCGGGCGCGTAATATGCACGCTTGCGCGGTCGTGGTTACACGGATGCACGGCGGTGTTTTTCCGGCGTCAGAGGCGGCGTTGTTAGAGTTGCCAGGCATCGGCCCTTACACGGCCGCGGCGGTGATCTGCATCGGGCATGGCCTCAAGGCAACGCCGGTTGATGGCAATGTCGAACGTGTCGTGTCGCGGTTGTTTGCCGTGCGCGAAACGCTGCCGGGTTCAAAGCCGAAGCTGCGTGCACACGCAGCAACGTTGACGCCAGACCAGCGCGCCGGGGATTTTGTCCAGGCGATGATGGACCTCGGTGCCACCATCTGCACGCCGAAAAGCCCGTCATGCCTGATCTGCCCGCTCGTTGGGCCGTGTCGCGCAAACGCGCTTGGGATTGCTAACGAGCTGCCCGCCAAGGACGCCAAGGCGGAGCGTCCCATCCGCTTTGGCGTCGCGTTCGTGGTCGAGCGCGATGATGGCGCGGTGTTGCTCCGCCGTCGGGCGCCAACGGGCCTGCTTGGCGGCATGATCGAAGTGCCTTCAACGGAATGGCTTGCCGAAATGCCTGGTGACAATGTCATTCGCTCGGCGGCACCCGTTGACGCAACTTATGCCGATATCGACGCAACAGTCGTGCACGTGTTCACGCACTTCCGGCTCGAACTTGCCGTTCGGCGCGCAACGGTATCAGCGTCGGTCGCGCGCAAACTGCCGGTGGCGGCCGGCCGCTTCGTGCCACGCGCAGAGCTCGACAATGAAGCCCTACCGACAGCCATGCGTAAGGTACTCGTCGCCGCGGGTTTAGTCGGGGCAAAACGACCGCGTAAAAGCTGATTTCAAGCGTCAACAAGTTGCCGGAAAGGTGCCTCTCGGCTATGCCTCGCATCAAGCCTGCCAGCTTCAGTTACACTTGGCCAAGGCATGATGGCATCAAGTTGTGCGAGAACATCAGCCGGCCATGCTGATTTCGGGGACCGTGAGACGGCCCAGACAGGTTTTCCGAGTGCGTTTGCAAGACCGACAGTATAAAGTGCAAGCGGATCAGTTACGATATCGTCTGGCTCCGCAATCAAAAGGATAATGTCTGCATCAACGACGCACTGCTGCAAAGCGCTCTTTGCACCAGAAAGCGGCGGAGCTTCTCGGTCCACGAACAGCAAGTTGTGTCCATTGAGAACCCCGGCCAATTGATGCACGGCGGCGCGATCGAGTGTCGGCAAGCAAAGCAAGTAAGTGCGTTTCATTTGAAGCCACGATGCCTCGCTTTAAAGCTCGTTTCAAACGCTGTGAGCTTGTGCACCATCAGAGCACGGAGTTCTTTCAATTCATCGACCATCCACGCTGTCATCTCGTCAGCCTCGCCTGGATTTCCTACCTTTGCGTTAATCCGGCTTCGCAGTTGATCGAGAAACACGGTTACGGAGTGCATCTCGACAGGCGTTAGATGCGCCAGATGCGCATTCCACATCTTATGTGATTCGACGGTTGCGCGCTCAACCGAGCAATAAAGCGCGGTCAGTTTTCTACCTCGGCCGTCAACTTTGTTCAGGGCATCGACAACACCGAGTTCCCAACCGGTCCAGGTGCTCTGCAAAAATGCATCTGAAACCAACAGCAGTATCTCATCCGATGACTTGATCTTTTCGACGAGTTCGTCCCGCAACACGCGGCCGCCTTCCATGTCCGTTTCCGCGACAAAAGGGATACCGCCCATGAGATGCACGCATTTATGGAAGGCCAGCGCGACGCCTTGGTCGCGTCGGGAATATGAAATGAACACAGTGTAATTTAGCAGGCCCATCCGTGAAAAGATGACGGAGGTCCTTTGATTCGGCAAGGGCGCGAGCATCGTCGCGTGCAGATTGCCGGAGAAAACCAAAGGCTGCTCCGAGTAACAAGTGAATCGCGATCTGTTGTAGGAGTGATTATTTCGGGTCGGTTTGTACCCACTCTCCCCCAACGTCATTCCCGCGAAGACGGGAACCCAAGTACCTCACGATGTGCTGCAGTTTGCTTGGCTCCCCGCCTTCGCGGGGATGACGACAGATAAGTGTGCGCACAAATGTTCCAGTACCGCATTGTGGAGCACGTATTGTGCGGAGCGGGCTAAGTCCCGCAGAACGTTGCTCGCACGATTTCCTCGGCCCTCGGCGGCTGGCGAAAGTCTGCAAATTCCGGCACGTCCTCGTAAGGGCGGGCCAGCGCTGCAACCAGCGTCTCGAACGGACCAAAGTCCGCATCCGTCACCGCTGCGGCAATGACTTCCTCGATGCGGTGATTGCGCGGAATGACGGCCGGATTGGCCGCACGCATCAGCATGGCGCGGCGCTCATTGTCATCATCGGCGATCCGCGCAAGCCAACCTTGCGCCCAAGCGTCGAACTCCTCCGGTTTTGAAAACAGCGCACGCACTGCCTCCAGAGCACGCCGATCCGTAACTCCGTCCGTCAGACCGCGGAACGTCAGCGTGAAATCCGCGCCGTTGCGCGCCATGATCTCGAGCAGGTCTTTGGCGCCGCCTGTGTCTGCTTCACTGTCAGCGTCAAACGCGCCGACCTTACGCCGCAAGCTCTCCGTATGCGCAGCATTGAACAAGCGCGGGTAGGTGTTTATGGCGCCCTGCGCGGCGGCAATGGCTGCGTCCTGGTCATCGTTGATCAGCGGGAGCAGCGTTTCAGCCAACCGCGTCAGGTTCCACATGCCGATGCTCGGCTGATTTGCATAGGCATAACGGCCCTGGGCATCGATGGACGAAAACACCTGCGCGGGATTGTAGGCGTCCATAAACGCGCAGGGGCCGTAGTCGATCGTCTCGCCGGAGATCGCCATGTTGTCCGTGTTCATGACGCCATGGATGAACCCGACATTCAGCCACTGCGCGATCAACGCCGCCTGACGCGCGATGACGGCCTCAAGCAAAGCGAGATACCGGTTCGCCGCCGTAGCGACCTCAGGGTAGTGGCGCGCAATGACGTAATCAGCGAGATCGCGCACGCCGTCCGTGTCACCCCGCGCCGCAAAATACTGAAACGTGCCAACCCGGATGTGGCTCGCCGCGATACGGGTCAGCACACCGCCCGGCAGCACGGTGTCGCGGAACACATGCTCGCCCGTTGCAACAGCTGCGAGCGCGCGCGTGGTCGGAACGCCGAGCGCGTGCATCGCCTCGGCCACGATGTACTCGCGCAACACCGGCCCAAGGGCCGCCCGGCCATCGCCACGGCGTGAGAAGGGCGTTGGCCCGGACCCCTTCAACTGGATGTCGCGCCGCTGGCCGTCGCGCCCAATGACTTCGCCGAGCAGCATGGCACGGCCATCGCCAAGCTGCGGGGAAAATCCGCCGAACTGATGCCCCGCATAGGCCTGCGCCAGCGGATCAGCCCCGTCAGGCATGCGGTTGCCCGCCAGCATCGCAACGCCATCTTCGGAGGCGAGCCACGCCGCACCAAGCCCAAGGTCGTGCGCCAACGCCGTATTCAGCACAATCAGCCGCGGCCGCGCCACGGGGTTCGGTGCCAGCTTCACATAAAAACGATCCGGCAATCGCGCGTAGGTGTTGTCAAACGGCAGGCCGGAACTGACTTGGCGGATGTCGGCGGTGATCATAAGCGGCTCCTGCCACACATATCGAAGCGCTGGCCGCGAATGGCAAGCGCCCGTTTGTCCAGCACTGGACTTACCCGCCTGCCGCGGCGCAAGCGGCGATGGCATCATCGCACTCGCGTCCGAAGGCACTTAGATCCTGAGGCATCAGACGCGCCTTAAGTGCGATCAGCAGTGCGGCATATTGGGGAGCCGGCATGGTCGCCGCAGCTTCGATGCACCAAGCGCCGTTAAACGGTCGGGCGATTTCGGCTTCGATGTGGGGCAAGACGCGGCTATCGTGGCGCCGGGCAAGGCCGATGAGTGCTTCCCCGCGGATTTCAGCCGCCAGTTCGTCATCGGTATCACCAATCCGCTCGAGCAGTGCAGTTCGGAGTTCCGATGTATCGACGTCGGTTTGCTGTCCAAGGCCGAAAGTCGCCCAGTTGCGAATGTCGGCGTCCACGTCTCGTGACAAGGCAATCAGTCGGCTGATTGAGACTGGATCGTCCCGACCGGATAAGGCATGGACAGTGGAACTGCGGACGGCTGTGGACGTGTGCGCCGCATGTCGGCTGATTTTAGACGGCGCTCCAATTTTAAGATGACCGCAGGCATAGAGCGCCGCTGAGATGACAAACTCGCAATCATCTTCGATCAGCGGCTCAAGAACGCCCCACGTCCGACCTGCGAACGAGGAACCGTGACCGACACCGACACCGAGTTGTGCTAGTATATCGGCGGCCGCTCTTCGTCGCCCGTCGCGCGCGTCTAAGGCCCACGTGCGGCACGTGTCGAAAACAACCTCATCTGGCCGGTTCCGCAAGCAGGACACGCAGAGCCAGTATCCGTCATCCTGCAGCGGGTTGGTCAACGCCTCAAGTGTTGCGAACACCGTGGGTGTATCGCGGAGCTCCAACGCCGCTTTGCAAGTGTGGTACGCTTCACGCCACGCGGACCCGGACTTCTCAGCACCATCAAGCTGTCGCAACAGCTCTACAACCCTGGTAAATTCATCCGCGGACATGGTCATTGGCAACGTGGTAACTGATTTTTCGGTGGCGGTTGCACTCTGTAAAGACCGCCACGGCTTCACGGCTCACCTTCACGGCCCCGGCAGGACAAGCACCTTAGGCTCACTGGGCATCGTGCGTTGACTGACCACGACACTTGACGTGTCGCTTAGCTCGATCGGCCACTCGCCACGCACCCGCTCGATGAAGCGTTCGAGCGTATAGCGGTTGAAATAGTGCATAGGGATAATGAGGCGCGCACGCAGCGCCCGAACCACTTCAGTCATGCCGGCGAGATCCATCGTATAAGCGCCATCGACCGGCACGAGCACAATGTCCAACTGGCCAATGACAGCCAATTGTTCCGGTGACAGTGTGTGATGCAGGTGGCCGAGATGGCCGATGCACATGCCGGCCAACTGGAAGATAAAAATCGAATTGCCATAGGCGCCGTAGCTTTGACCGGTATCGCCAAAGCGGATGTTGGTCGGCACGTTGCGCACGTGCACGTCTTTGTATTCGATGTCGTGCTTGGCTGCCCCGCCAGCCGGGTTCCAGCCGCGTAGAACGTGTTTGATGGTCGGGCTTGGGAAGTTCGTGTAGTGGCCGTCGTGCGTTCGGTTCATCGTCACGATGTGTGGCAATTCGATGGGGCGATGATAGTCGTTATAGTCTGTCGCCATACGGACGCCGTCGGGGCTTTCGATGACAAACGTAGAATGACCAACGAAGGTGATTCGGGCCTCATAGGGCTCAAGTTTGGTTGCAACCCGCACAATCGGTCGCGATGGCAGATCGCGCACAGCGAACGGCATCATGCGTGGGCCAGCAAATCTATGAACGCCCGGAACCGACGATACAGCCAGACACCGATCCACGGCCGCGACGGCGGCAACTGCCATGGTCCAGCAGCCAAAGCAGACGACGATAGCAAGTTGTAGCAGTTGTCGTGTGCGAGACCGCATGCCCTAACCCTCCCGGCGTCCTTCCGCGTTCAACACTAGGCAATTGCTGCGACGAGCGCCAGAAAGAGATCTGTGCCTTTTGAGCCGCCCGTGCGTGTGATTCCGATGAAAGTCAGGGCCGTTCAAGAAACAGTGTATTGTTAGCGTCCAACGTTTGCTTTGCTTTCAGCCCACAGCTGCTGGAACGTGCGACCCTGGGGCGCCGGCAGGTCGCGATGCTTGGTCCACCCGCCGGCAAACGGTAGCGATGAGAAACGTCCTTTGCGTCGGCCAATGGCGCCCAGTGCCGCGATGCCGAGGCGTGAGGCGAAGGTGTACAGTTTCGGCCGCTTGGCGACAAAAGCCCAGAGCCCAAGCCCCGTGCGATATCCGCGGCTGACCGGGCCGGCACCGTTAAACTCGGCTTCGCGGTGTTTGCGCATCAGTTTCGGCAGAGGGATCTTCATCGGGCAGACCTGCTCGCAGCGGCCACAGAAGGTGGATGCATTGGGCAAGTTGCCGGCCTCCTTGACGCCAATCAACGCCGGCGTGATCACCGAGCCGATCGGGCCTGGGTAAACCCAGCCGTAGGCATGTCCTCCGACAGCTGCGTAGACAGGGCAGTGGTTCATACACGCGCCGCAACGAATGCAGCGCAACACCTCGCGGAACTCGGACGCGAGCAATTCCGAGCGCCCGTTGTCGAGGATCACGACATGATAGTTTTCGGGACCATCGGGATCGCCAACGCGCCGGGCGCCGGTCGAGAATGTGCAATAGGTGGAGAACTCCTGGCCCGTCGCTGAGCGCGCGAGCAGACGCAGGATTGTCGACACATCCTCGAGTGTTGGCACCAACTTTTCGATCGAGGTGATAACGATGTGTGTCTTGGCCAGAGACTGGGTCAGGTCACCATTGCCCTCGTTGGTAACGATGATCGATGAGCCCGTTTCGGCCACAAGGAAATTAGCGCCGGTAATGCCAACATCGGCCTGAATGAACTTTTCACGCAACACGGAACGCGCTTCGCTGACCATGGTCGCGGCGTCCGTCATGTCGCGGTCTTTAGGCAAGTGAGTGTGAACGCGGCGAAAATCTTCGGCCACCTGCTCCTGCGTGAGATGGATCGCGGGCGCAATGATGTGGCTCGGCGTTTCCTTGCGAATCTGCACGAGGTACTCGCCAAGGTCAGTTTCGACGACTTCGATGCCGCCAGCCGCTTCGAGATAGGCGTTAAGGGCAATCTCTTCAGACACCATGGATTTGCCCTTGGTGACAATTTTGGCGTTCTGCTCCCGGCAGATCTTGAGGATGGCAGCGCAGGCATCATCTGCAGTGGCGGCAAAGTGTACGGTTGCACCTGCGGCGATGGCGTTTTTTTCGTACGTCTCAAGATACAGATCGAGATGAGCCAGCGTGTGGTCTTTGATGCCTTTGGCTGTTTCGCGCAGGGCCTCAAACTCGGGCAGATTGGATCGCGCCTTGGCACGGTTGGCGACGAGCCCACCCTTCAGGCTGCCGAGCGCCTTTTGGAGTTGCGCGTCGGCAAGGGCCGCCGTCGCATTGGATTTAAAGGCGTGGGAGGTGGGCTGCATCGGTGCTCTTTGCCGGTGTCTCTCGCTGTTGAGGTACGTAAGCGTGCTCGACTTGTCCAGTGAGCCAACTAGTTTTACTGTGTCATGAACTTCGCAGCACTGACGAAACCACGGCGGCTGCAAGACAGCAAGGACATCTCGGTAGTGTCTGCGCGAGAGCTGCTGTCAGCCTGCGCCGCATTGTGGTGATCGAGTTTGGGACGTGGCGC
>JANNXS010000174.1:0-4286 GCA_031409695.1 Hyphomicrobiaceae bacterium | reverse complement strand
CATAGAATCGGAATGCGCTCTAGTGGCCAACTGAGCTGCTGGCCCCGTGTGGGTAAGAACATCAGGCCGGAGGAGTATGAGGATGGGGTGGACGTTCCTGGAGCTGCGCCTGCCTGCTGCGGTCAGGCGGTCGCCCGCAAGCTTAGACCAATACCACCGGCGCGCCGCCGCCGAGCGCCACGGACGCATCGCCGAATTCGTTGCGGCGGCTGTGTTGATGGCACTCGGCTATCGGGTCCTGGCACGCCGCGTCGAGACGAGCGCCGGTGAAATTGATCTGGTCGCGGTCCGCGGCCGTCGCCTCGCCTTTGTTGAAGTCAAACAGCGCGCCAGTTGGGCTGCAGCCGGCATCGCATTGCGTCAGCGTCAGACAGCCCGCCTGCATCGCGCTGCCGACCACTGGGTCGGCGCACGTCCCTACTACCGCGACCATGAACG
Source organism: Hyphomicrobiaceae bacterium (assembly GCA_031409695.1). Taxonomy (GTDB): domain Bacteria; phylum Pseudomonadota; class Alphaproteobacteria; order Rhizobiales; family Hyphomicrobiaceae; genus JABFRJ01. Next base: position 3,848 of record JANNXS010000174.1, on the reverse strand, counting down.
CGGCTTCGACAGCGTCCTTGTGGTACCTTGGTCTCAGCCCGCCTACCACCGCGATGCATTGCGCCCCGTTTGATACCGTCTGTTATCCCACGTCCCTATGCCTTGACGGTTGGTCACGGCGCCCAGTGATTGGTGAAGCGGATCAATCCTCTTGACTTGAAGATCGCACATGCGGGTGGGGGCTGGGGGACACAATTGTGGGGTAAGCCCCAATGCGTCAAATGTGCCGCGAACTCCGATAATTCGGGCCAAGGATGCGGTCCGATGATCCGGGCCAGGATCCGGGCCAGGATCCGGGCCAGAAATCCCTACCAAAGATCCAGGTTTGGCCCCCACTCTAGCCGTCCTCTCCGCGACGGGGTGGACCCAAAAGGCATCGGGTTTTGGGCATGAAACTTGAAACCTCGACACCGTGTCTCACGAGCGTCGAGCCCCCATGCCCCCGACTATCACTCCGACCGCGCAATTATTTGCCGATGTCCCGCGTGTGCGTGTCGGTGGACTACCATTGTTGGTGTTGTCACGTGCGGAAGGTGCCCGTCTCATTGTGGCGCAAGCCCTGGCGCGACGGGGGGGCAAGAGCCCGCCCATCTTTTTGACGTCGGCCAACGGCAACGTCATTGCGCGTCATGCCCGTGATCCACAGTTCCGCGATTTGCTCGACCGAGCCGATGGCATAGACGCTGACGGCCAACCGCTTGTCGTCGCCTCACGCTGGTTAACGTCTCGACCGATCCCCGAGCGGAGTGCCACAACGGACATGTTTCTTGATGTGGCAGGCGCCGGCGCGGGCGTCGGCTTGCGGGTTTATCTGCTGGGGGGGCACGAGGAGATTAATGCCGCCGCCGCCGAGCATGTGGTCCGCTGCTATCCAGGCGTCGTGCTGGCCGGCCGGCGCAACGGCTATTTCGGTATCGAAGACGAGATCGCACTTGCGGAAGAGATTAACCGAGCGCGGCCAGACGTGCTCTGGGTTGGTCTTGGGGTCCCCAACGAACAAGCTTTCGTGGTGCGGAACATCCAACGGCTGACTGGCGTCGGTGTCGTGAAAACCTGTGGTGGACTGTTTGACTTCGTGGCGGGGAAAAATACCCGCGCCCCGCAATGGATGCAGGATTCGGCCCTCGAGTGGGCCTACCGGCTCTGGCTGGAGCCACGGCGGCTGTTCTGGCGCTATATGACGACCAACGTCGCAACCGTGGTATTGTTGGCGGTTCGCACCGGCGACGCGGTCACAACGCAAGTCCAACGTTGACCAACGGGTAAGATGCGCCACGGCGACCGTTGAGACGACAGAGCTATTGTGAAGGGGCCGCGCTTGTGCGGTCGCCGCGGTTGTTCAGAACAGTCTGTGACCGGCGGTTTTGAGACCAACATGAGATATCATTGCAGACAGCGACGGGGCGCTCCTTGCCAAACGAAGTGGTGCGAACGCGGCTGGCGTTAACGCCATTCTTAGCGAAGAACGCGCGTACGGTTTCGGCACGTTTCTGTCCAAGGCCGATGTTGTATTCGCGCGTGCCGCGCTCGTCGGCATGGCCTTCAAGGGTGATGGTGTATTGGCCATACTGGTTTAGCCAGCGGGCTTGATTCGATAGCGTTTGCTGGGCTTCGGGTGTCAGGTCCCAGGAGTCCGTCGAAAAGTAGACGATATCGCCGACATTGGTGGTGAAGTCTTTCTGTGACCCAGGAGTCGCCGGGCCGCCGCGACCGTTGGCGCCCAAGGCACCTTGGCCGGTCAGTGGGTTACCGTCCTCGCCCGGTTTTGGTGTGTTTGAGCAGGCCCCGACGGCAAGTACAACACCAGCAAGTGCGACCATGCGCACGAGACGACCACCATTGAAGCAAGCGCCGGTCAGCGATGTAGCCCGGCTGGCAGTCAACTGGGCGGCTTTCCCGGCGCTTTTATTGTCGCTTTTCCCGGCGCTTTTCAATGCCATAAGCATCCTGGTCATAAGCATCCTGCATTCCTTCCGTCAGCCCAACGGGCGGCTAGGTCACTGCCAATATCGCTGGGTGTGCCGACACATAGCCAACTCGGCGCGTATTTTTCGACCCGCATTTTTGACACCATTCAACGCCGCACGACGGGTTATGAAATGGCCATAGGTCATGGATCGTACGGAAATATGGCCAACTGGCCAACCATCCACTAGCAATTCTGTGCTCGCGAGTTGCGCCTCATGGTCAGGGCGGCACAGGTGAGCGCTGAACCATCGGAGGGGACTACTGAGCGTGTCACTGTTAAGCGTGTCACTATTGAGTGTGTCTGCGGGCAAAATGGAAAAAGGCCGTACCATCTCGACGATGACACGACCTTTTAATTAAAACCCACCAGACGGTAGGTCAAAGGCTTACTGCTGCTGAGCAACTTCAGCGCCGAGCTTCATTGGCTTATGCGCAACTTCTTTGCGGCATGCGCCGAGAGCAACGGCCGAGACGACAGCTGCGAGAACGAGGAGTTTCTTCATAGGCTTCTCTCCATCAGGTTAGTCATTGGCCCGAGCGCTATACGCTTCACCTGCTCTGTAGCCGCCACATCCCCGCCGAGCGTCATCGGCTTGTGCGGGATTCCTTGACGGCAGACGCGAAGCGCCGCCGCCGCGATGACCGTCGTCCGGAGGGGAGTGCGTTGAGTTTGCATCTCCGTACCCTCCCCAAGACTCGTTCATCGGCAATCGCTAGAACTGGGTACGTGTCGCGCTTCATGTTAGCAAGGAAGCGAACGATGTTCAGCGGGTTTTTCGAAGCTGTTGATGCTGAAATGCAACGGACACAGTGGTAGCCTCGTCTCGGGGGCCACACGCACCCACGCCAGCACAGAAGTCGGCTCAGAGAACGTGCCGCCAAATGGCTCTTCAATTCGTCCTCAACCTAAGTCGCAGATGGTGGTTTCGCCAGGTTCGCCGGATCGATCTCGCCCGCTGGCGTGCAGGCAGCCTGGCGGCTAGCCATGCGCGTTGGCTGCCGGACGATGATCCGGCAGCCTAACGTTGCGTGTCCGGTGTGCCACTCAGCGCTTGGCAAGAGAATCGCGGATTTCGCGCAGATACTTCTCACTTGCTGGTTCGACGGGTGCTGCTGCTGGTACGGCCGGTTTTTCGAAGCGTTTGCGCGCGGTGTTCATGGCTTTGACCATCATGAAAATGCAAAACGCGAGGATGAGGAAGTCAACGACTGTGGTCAAGAATGAGCCCCACGCAATGGGGCCAAGCTTGTAGGCATCGAAATTCGGCGCGCCGCCCGCCAGCGAGATGACCGGCATAATAATGTTCTTCACCAATGAGTCGATGATCTTACCGAATGCGCCGCCGATAATTACGGCGACGGCAAGGTCCATCACGTTGCCCTTGAGGGCAAATTCTTTAAATTCACTCATCATGCTCATGCGGCGCTCTCCCTTGGTGTGCCGACTCAGTCAACGGCGCGGCCCCAGATCCCCATTGCGACCGGGACGTTGAAGTTTTCGTCGCGGTCCGGCCTAGCGCGGCATGTGGCACACCATCATTCAGCTGCAAACGTTTGTTGCTTTGAAGTCCCCTGTTCCCCGGGGATAACAGTCCTGCTCGTAAAAGATGCAATTGGACCGAGCGATCACGAAGTGTCGCCGAATCGGATTAGGGTGGTGGTCCGCTGAGGTCAAAGATCATCCATCAAGTCGTCCATACGCCTATCCGTGCCACGGGACGACCGATGGGTCGAAGTGAGGCCACTCGATTTTTGCCATAGGTGCGCTATATGTATAGAGCGCCGGTCGCCTCAGGTCGAACACGCCATCTCGCATAGCCCCAGGTTTCTGCCACAACCAAGTCCTGTGCCCCTAACAAGTCCGTGCCCCTAACAAGTCC
>JANNXS010000173.1:0-3466 GCA_031409695.1 Hyphomicrobiaceae bacterium | reverse complement strand
GGCGCACAAATGCGCTAGGCGGCAGTTTTCTTGTAACGTGATCGCGCTCTGCGCCGGGCATCAACAATCGGATCGGGGTCAACCGTGCGCTACACAAAAGGGACTGGGCTCGCCTCCACCGCGCTGCAACTTGGGTTCTGTGCTGTAGCTCTGGTCACATTGCCGATCGGACCGGTCGCCGCCCAAGCGCCGGAAAGCGTGCCGCGCGCTGTCACCGTCGCGCGCACCACGGAGATACCAGCCTGCACCATGTTCGTCGACGCAGTCGCCGCACCGGGCGGTGCCGGCGCAGCGCAGACGCCGCATAAGACCATTGCCGCAGCGGTCGCCAGGGCAGGGCCTGGCGCCGTGATCTGCGTTGCCGAAGGTACCTATGCCGAGCAACTCGCGCCTGGCACAAAGCACGTTACGCTTGCGGGCGGGTTCCAGCGTGGTCGGGACTTCAAAGTCCGCGACAGCGCCGCCTATGTTTCCAGGGCTGTCGGCGGCGGCAAGGGATCGTTCGTCCGCATTGTAGAACCGGCCCTCACAGGCACCAGCCTAACCGTGATCGATGGCTTCGACATCTCGGGCTATTCGCAGGCGATCGTGCGCGAGTACTACGAGCCGCAACGCTTCGACATCACCAACAACCACATCCACGACAACCGCTGTGCCAACGACAAACTGGCCGGCGCCGGCTTCGCGTTGGAAAACATCTCGGGTCGCATCCAAGGAAATGTTATTCAGAACAACTTTTGCGGCCGCGGCGGTGGTGGGTTCGTCAACGACGGCATCGGCAACAGCGATTTGGTCATAGAAGGTAACCTGATCAATGGCAATGCCGGCACAGAGCCCGGCTCGTCCCACGGCGGCGGCCTCTATTTGTTCGTGACACGCCTGCGCATCACAGCCAACATGTTCGTCGCCAACCGAGTGACACAGTGGGGCGGCGGCCTCTATGTCGGTGCCGATACCGGCAGTGGCCAGAAGACAACGGCCATCCTCAATTGGAACGTCTATCGCGGTAACCGGGCCGGCAACTCGGGCGGCGGCTTCTTCTGCGATGACGGTGCCCAGTGCACCAGCGCGCACGAGATCTACGACGGCAATTGTGGCGGTAACATTCTCCTCGACAGCGGCCCCGAGAAGATCGGTGCCACCAGCGCGCGCTTTGACCAAATGACCAACATCAATGCCCGCGACGTGAGCTGCGGGGCGCCCGGATACGGTGTTCACATTTCGAGAGGGATCATTGCGCCAGAGCGCTACACGATCATCAATTCAATATTCTGGGGCAACAAGCGGGACGGCGATATCGCGGCCTTCTGCGATGCGGGCTGCGACGCGGCTAAAATTGAGATCGCCTACAGCATGCTACAGACCGCTTACGCCTCAAGCGGTGACATCAAGGTTCGCTTCGGCGAGGGCATCGTCGCACCCGCCGATCCGCTGTTTGCTGACGTCGCCAAGGGTGACTACCACGTGCGCTCCGCTGCGGGCCGGTGGACCCCGTCCGGGCGCGTCAAGGATTCGGTCACGAGTCCGGTCATAGGCGTCGGCTCTGTGGCCGGAGCAGGTCCGCTGCGCGGCCAGCGCAGCGAACTCGGTGCCTACGGTCGAAGCGTCGAGGCCGGGGCCCCAATTGGCACGCCCGCGCCGGTGCGCGTTTCCAGCCCACCGACACCACCCACGCTGCCGAGCCCTTCCACGCCTGCGAGCCCACCGAGCCGGCCAAGCCAAGTTCGGACGATCGCAGGGTGTCCCGTATTCCAACTCGACAACATCTGGAACACGCCGGTGGACAAGCTGCCGGTCGACCCGCGTTCGGCCCAATATGTCGCGAGCATTGGCAGCGACCAGCCACTCCGGACGGACTTCGGTTCTGGCCTCCACGAAGGCGCACCCATCGGTATTCCATACGTGGTCGTGCCCTTCAGGCAACCCAAAGTGCCGATCCACTTCCGCAACTTCGGCGACGAAGCGCATATTGCCGACGAGAGTGATTCCGGACCTTACCCGATCCCGCGAAATGCCCCCATCGAAGGCGGTCCAAACAGCAAGGACGATCGGCATGTGATCGTGGTGCAAGAGGGGAGTTGTACATTGTTCGAAATTTACAAGGCTGTCCCCAATGCGGACGGGAGCTGGAATGCCGTCTCGGCGGCAAAGTTCGACCTCGAAGGCCACGAACTGAGGATCGATGGCCGGACCAGCGCCGACGCGGCCGGTCTGCCGATCTTCCCGGGCCTCGTCCGCTTCGAGGAGGTAGCTGCCGGAGAGATTCGCCATGCGCTGCGCTTCACGGCGCCGCGCACACAGCGGGCCTACGTCTGGCCGGCGCGGCACTTCGCGTCGCGTGCGACGGAGCCAGCGCTGCCGCCGCTCGGCCAGCGCTTCCGGCTGCGGGCCGACGTCGATATCTCGCGCTTCTCGCCCCGTAACCAGGTGATCCTACGCGCACTCAAGACGTACGGCATGATGCTCGCCGACAACGGTTCCCCGTGGTTCCTCAGCGGAGCGCCACATGGGAACTGGAATGATGACGAGCTGAGAGAGCTGCGCCGCATCAAGGGCACCGACTTCGAGGCCGTAGACGTGTCGAACCTGCAAGCAGGGCCGGATTCCGGTCAGGTTCGCACGCCGCGGTGAAGGTAGCGCTATCCAGCGAAGCCAAGCGACTTTCGTTCCGACCAGCTGCGGACATCGCACCCAATCTTGTCGGGTGGCGCCAAGCCCGAAATGGCAACGCAGCTGCGACGTTGGACGGCGCATGGGATCGTGGCCAGAAGTGCCCGTGTCGTCGGTCGAGCTACTGGCGCTCAACACGGCCAAAGGCGATCCTGTAACCGACCGGATCACTGCGCGCCTCAAGGCATTCGCCGTCATTTCGGATGACGCCCCCGTCAGGGTTGCGAAGCATCCGCTCGTGACGTTCCACCACACACCGACACGTGCGTCATAGCTCAATCAAGTCGCGTGCTGGTTCTCGCTCCTGCAGGGCCAGTCGCTGCCCGGCGCGTCGTTCACATCGGTCGACGACCTGAAGGCCCACATCGACGCCGATATCGCCGCCCACAACGAGACTGCAGAACCTTTCGTGTGGACGAAGTCCACCAGCGCCGCGTCAAAGGTCGACGTATCAGTGATCCGTGGTTCCCTGTACTAGTGTAGTCAAGCGGGAGTTCATTCCTTGCCCCCGAGCAGGGGCGTGATGCGGCGGACGGCGACGCGACGGTTGGCGCGCTCGGCCTCCTGGGTCGGGACCTTAAGGTACTGCTCGCCGTACCCTTGCGTGGTCAGGTTCTCCATGGGAATCTGGTAATACTCGACAAGGACGCGTTGGATGGCCTCAGCCCGACGATCCGAAAGGCTGACATTGTCCTCGGCCGAGCCCATCGCATCGGTATGTCCTTCGATCAGGAACATTTCGCCTGCATTGCGCTGTATGGCCTTTGCCATGCCCCGCGCGATCCGATCGAGCTTC
>JANNXS010000172.1:0-4426 GCA_031409695.1 Hyphomicrobiaceae bacterium | reverse complement strand
GTTCGCCGCCGGCCTTGCCACCGAGGGTTACAAGCCGTTCTGTGCGATCTATTCGACTTTCTTACAGCGCGCCTATGACCAAGTCGTGCATGACGTCGCCATCCAACGCTTACCCGTCCGCTTTGCGCTCGACCGCGCGGGTCTCGTCGGCGCCGATGGGCCAACGCACGCAGGGTCGTTCGACTTGGCCTATCTCGGCTGCTTGCCGGACTTCGTCATCATGGCGGCCTCCGACGAAGCCGAATTGAAGCACATGGTTGCAACCGCCGTTGCCATCGACGACCGGCCGTGTGCGTTCCGCTATCCGCGCGGCGAAGGCGTCGGCATCGACATGCCACCCGTCGGCATACCCTTGGAAATCGGTAAAGGCCGCATAGTCCGTGAAGGCTCTAAGATTGCCCTGCTTTCACTGGGCACGCGCCTACAGGAGTGCCTCAAGGCCGCCGATCAGTTGACCGCCATGGGCCTCTCAACCACCGTTGCCGACGCCCGCTTCGCCAAGCCCCTCGACACGCATCTGATCAAGCAACTCGTCGACCACCACGAAGTGCTGATCACGGTTGAGGAAGGCTCGACCGGCGGTTTCGGCACCTTCGTGCTCCAACACCTGGCACTGACAGGACAACTCGACCGCGGTTTGAAGGTTCGCCCGATGATGCTGCCCGACGTCTTCATCGATCACGACAAGCCGGACCGCATGTACGCCCAGGCCGGCCTCGACGCGGCAGGTATCGTCAAAACTGCGCTTGCAGCACTCGGCCAAAGCCAAGCGGGAGCTGTTCGAGCTTAAAGCGACGCGCCGTCGGCTCGGAATTTTCTCTAGCGCCGGAGTTGCGTGAGCCAGATGCCACCAAGCACCAGGACCAGGGCGACGGCGTGAAACAGCCCGAACGGTTCGTTAATGAGCCCAACGGCCAGAATGGCGGCAAAGATCGGCACGAGATTGACGAACACACCGGCTTTGCTCGGCCCGATCAGGTCAACGCCGCGCATAAAAAACAGCTGGGACAGGCAGGACGGGAAAATCGCAACCCACAGCGCCACCAGCCAGCCCTGAAGGCTCGGCCAAAAGAACGCGCCGCTGAGCACCTCATAGGTGAGTAACGGTATGGACGTGAGCGCCGCGACGAGGGCCAGGAGCGTGAAAAACCCAACACCCGATAGTGTCGGCCGATCTTTCAGACCGACGGTGTAGAAAGCATACAGCAGGCACGCGACGATCAGTGCGAGGTCGCCTTGATTGAAGGCGAGTGTGACCAGTCGCATCGGTTCGCCCTGCGTCGCGACCACGGCGACGCCCATGGTGGTGACGAAAACGCCGATGATCTGCAGGATGCTTGCCCGGGTGCCCTGCATCAGAAACGCAAGCACCAGCACGAAAACGGGAACTGTGCCCTGCAAAATGCCCATATTGATTGCGCTCGTGTGGTGGGCGGCCACATAGTAGAGCGCGTTGAATCCGGTGAAGCCGAGCGCGGCCATGGCGGAAATGCGCAGCAATTTCGGGCGGATGTCACCCCAGCGTTCACCGATCTCATGCCCATAGAGCGGCCACAGTACCGCGATGACGATCGACCAGCGCAGAAACGTCAGCGCGAACGGTGAGATGTGCCCGACCGCCATGCGCCCAGCGATGGTGTTACCAGCCCACATGAGGGCGACAGCTGTGAGCAGCAGGATCGGTTGCGACCAGAGCCGCGTGAAAGGGGATACCACCGAACCACTCCCGTGCCGTCAGATCAAATGAAAGCACCTCGTTGGAGACGCCGATATCAATCCAGCAGGCCTATTTTGACTTGATTTTCTGGCCCAAACCAGTGCCCCCAGTGTTCACCGCTTGTCGGCGACGGCCAAGGCAATAAAGCCAGCCAGGAGAACGACGTGGAACCCAACCAAACCCCAACCCATGGCGTTCATGACGCCGTTGGTGACAGCCTGGTAGCCGACCACGATGTCGATCGCGTTGTAGACGATGCCGCCATAAATCGCAGGGTTTTGCGCTTCACGGCTCAAGTCTTTCAGTCCCCAGAAGGTTACAGCCATTGCGAGCAGCGATGCGCCAAGAACGCGACCGATAAGAGAACCGGCTCCGTTGAGCGATGCGCCATGTAACCCCATCAAGGTCTCGGGCAGCAAAACGAACACCAAACCGAAAACAGAGTAAAGCACTGCCACGGCAGTCAGAAACATTTTTACCATTCTGTGTTGTCCCCTCATGTGCGTCGACTAGCCGATTGACGCTGCCATAGTCGGCGCGCGGGAACAATTTCGACACGGAGCATGATGGTCGGTTGCGAGTCCAGGGGTTGGCCCAAGCCGACACTCGCTCCAGAGCTCGTCACCGCATCAACTCCCGCATCGCCCCGTCCAGCCCCTCAAGCGTGAGTGGAAACATGCGGCCGTCCATCAGCTGTTTCATGAGCTGCACCGACGGCGTCCAGCTCCATTGGTCTTCGGCCGTCGGGTTCAGCCAGACGGCATGCGAATAGACATCCGTGATGCGCTTCATCCAGAGCGAACCGGCCTCCGGGTTCATATGCTCGACGGAACCGCCGGGTTGCGTGATCTCGTAGGGGCTCATGGAGGCATCACCGACGAACACAACCTTGTAGTCGTGCGGATAAGTGTGCAGCACCTGCCACATGGGCGTCGTCTCGCTCCAGCGGCGGTTGTTGTCCTTCCAGACGCGCTCATAGGGGCAGTTGTGGAAGTAGAAAAACTCCAGGTGCTTAAACTCGGTACGAGCCGCCGAGAACAGCTCCTCGACGCCCTTGATGTACCCATCCATGGAGCCGCCGACGTCAAAAAACATCAGCACCTTCACGGAGTTGCGCCTCTCGGCCCGCATCTGGATGTCGAGATAGCCCTTGTGCGCTGTGCCCTTGATGGTGCCGTCGAGATCGAGTTCGTCGGGTGAGCCGGTGCGGGCAAACTTGCGCAGGCGGCGAAGTGCAATCTTGATGTTGCGCGTGCCGAGTTCAACGTCGTCGGCGAAATCCTTGAAGTTGCGCTGGTCCCAGACCTTTACGGCGCGGCCCTGTCGCCCCTCTTTCTGGCCAATCCGCACACCAGCTGGGTTAAATCCATAGGCGCCAAATGGCGACTTGCCGGCCGTGCCGATCCATTTGTTGCCGCCCTGGTGGCGACCCTTTTGCTCCTCGAGGCGCTTTTTCAGCTCCTCCATGATCTTTTCCCAGCCGCCGAGTTCCTCGATCTTCTTCTTGTCCTCGTCGGACAGGTGCAATTCGTTCAGCTTTTGTAACCATTCGTCGGGGATTTCGGCCATGAGCGATTTTTCGCTCATCAACTCGAGGCCCTTGAAGACGTGCCCGAAAACTTGGTCGAATTTGTCGATGTGGCGCTCGTCTTTCACCAGCGCACAGCGTGAGAGGTAGTAGAAATTCTCGACCCGCATGTCCGCCAGATCCGCCGTCAAGGCGTCCATCAGCATAAGATATTCTTTGACCGTCACCGGCACCTTGGCCGACTTCAGTTCCTGGAAGAAGGTGACGAACATGGCGGGGCTCGGCTTGCCAAAAGATACCCTAACTCTACTTCGGCCTGCGTTGGAGAGCCAGCCCAGTTGACGGGGGCCAATTTACGCGCGGCGCGCCACTGGCGGATGAACGCGCCACTGGACACGCGTCACGTCACACGCAGCGAAGCATCATCACTTACACAAACCATTCGTACCCTGGTCGCAGATCTATTGCTTTGCCCTCCCTGGGTCTCGGAATGGCATTCCTTAGCCCCGCTTTTTGACGCGGATGTGCCCCCAGGTCCCCCCTCGAACAACAAATTTTAATCTCACCCTGTTTTTCTCTTGCGCGGGGGGGGATGATGCATCATAGGACCCCCCGTCCGACAGTCCACCTGCCCCAAAGGTCAAGGATCATCCTGAAACCACCAAGGTAAGGAGCTTCGGGTTGAGACTTCATCTGCTGGTTGGGGAGGGTCATATGGCCTTTAATGATTCCCTCTTCCAATTGGGGATGGACTTGGCTCGTTCAAGCACCACCCAAACGGAAGACCTTATCGCGCCGCTTGCTCTGGAAGATGTCCGCAAGGACGGGTCACCCGAGCAGGATCGTTTGAGTTTCGCGGGAGTGCACTTGATCGTCGATATCGCTGGCGCAAGCCGGCTTGATGATCTGGGGCACGTCGAGGACACACTACGGAAGTGTGTCAAGGTGGCAGGGGCAAAGCTCCTCCATGTTCATGTCCACAAGCATGCGCCGAAAGGCGGCATGTCCGGAGTTGCCGTGTTGGAGGGGAGCCATGTTTCCTTTCACAGCTGGCCACACGCCGGGTATGCGGCGTTTGATATGGTCGTACGCGGTGGCGTTGAGGCCCAACGGGTCGTCGACGTTCTGCGTCAGGCATTTCAGGCACGTGACATCACCGTGAGCGAACATCGCCGCGGGGG
>JANNXS010000171.1:0-2157 GCA_031409695.1 Hyphomicrobiaceae bacterium | reverse complement strand
TTTTCGGGCGAACATGTGGCTGGTATGGAGCCAAGCGGGCAGGCCCACTTCTGCTCCAGATCCACTTCTGCTCCAGGCCCCTATCCAACGCCGCCGAGGGATATCCCGTGATAGGTCCGCACACTGATCTCGTTTTGCGCACCGTCATGCTGGCGGAGCTCAGGCCAACGCAGATGACGGTCGGCTTGATCGAGGTCGAACGCCGACGCTCGAAATGGCGCGGCCTCGAGGCGGCGCGCCGACACACTTTCTTAGCCAACCGCATGGTCCCAACCGTTATTGGACCGAGTAGCAACCGCTACATCGTTGATAACCATCATCTTTGCCGCGCGTTGATCGAGGACAACGAGACCGGCGTGTTTGCCGTAACGCTCGCCGATCTATCACACCTGGAAACGTCGCGGTTCTGGTCGTTTATGGATCACAAGGGGTGGGCTTATCCCTACGACGAAGCGGGCACGCGCCGCGCTTTCACAGACATTCCCTGTTCTGTCGCAGACCTGGTCGACGACCCCTATCGCAGCCTCGCAGGCGCAGCGCGGCGAAAGGGCGGTTTCGCCAAGGATTCGACCCCATTCAGCGAGTTCCTGTGGGCCGATTTTTTTCGTGATCATATTGCTATGTCCCTGATCAAAGCAGACTTTGCAGCCGCGGTCGCAAAGGCAGCCGATCTCGCACGCACCAAGCAAGCGAGTTATCTGCCAGGCTGGTGCGGTCCAAGCGGCGCCGACAGTTCGACCAGGACCGACGGTACTCTATAACTGACACCGAACGGAACTTGGGTGGCCGTTGCCATCCAAGGGCCCGATGACCAGTACCGGGCGCGGTTGCCGCAACGGTCATGACAGTGAGAGGGCGGTCCATTATTCCGACCGCCGGTATCACTCTTCGACGTCTTTGGCCGTTTCGCCCGTGCTTCGGTCCGCTTGGTTGCGCAAATCAATGGCCCGCTTGAAGTAGTCGCTGACGGGTTCGGCAGGACGCAAGCGCAACTGCGGCGGAAAAAGCCGAAGTGCGGTTTCTGTCCGGGTCAGAGCCTGCTGGTCGATCCGATTGGCAACCCAAGCAAAGCCGCCGCCAAACAAGAGCGGTACGAGCACCGCCGCGATGATGACTTTACGCGCGGCGAGCCTTGAGGCTTGGCCCAGATGCAGCCAAATCAAAAGGCTGCCACAAACCAATACGATTGCCATACCGACCAGCACCGGCGCCCGCGTACCGCTGGCGAAAAAGCCGAGAGCCGAAACCTCCTTCAGCAGATCGTAGAGTAGGGTTACGCCGAGCGCTGTGGCCGCGTGTTGTGCAAACCGCCACTCAGACCTGATGATACGCGTCAGGAGCGACCAGCCCGCAATCCAACCGCCAAGCAGCGAAAACGGATACAAGACGCCGGTCGCGGCCTCAGCCAGCAGATCCTGCGGCGCACCGAGCCAGCGCTCGTAAACAGCATGTCCGGCGACGGCAAAAGCGAACACCACTGCAAGTGTCACCGGATCGGCAGAACGTGATGGAGCGGGTTCGTCGTCGCGTCTCTCTGCCTCAAGCACGCCTTCGCTTGTGCGCACACGCACCGTGCTGCGCCCAATCTGCAAACGCTCATCGGGAAGCACAACCCCCGAGGCACTCCGATGGCGCTTGCCGTCAATGACGATGCCGTTGGCCGAACCCGTATCGCTCACGCGCGCCGTTCCTGATGGCGTTATTTCAAGAATAGCGTGCATCGGTGCGACATAGGGATCATCGATTGTCACATCGCAGGTGATGCTGCGGCCGATCGTGATCGGTGATTTCGTTTGCGGAAATCGGTAGCGTTCGATCACAACACCCGACGCATCCAACACGTCAATGATGGTCTTGCCCAACAGCTCGGGCCACTTCGGGTGCGCTTCTAACGGAGCACTCACGATTTGCGCTCCATGGCATCAACAAAACGGCGAATGAAGGACATGCCAGCCTCGAAGTCCATGCCGTTCATGTCGAGGCTCGAGACAACGCCGTGTGATGTGCCGCTGACGCTTGTGATGCGCACGCTGAAATCATAGAGGCCGGCGAGCTTGCGATAGGCGCGTGTGCAAACCGAGACATCGGCGTCGAAGCCTTTTAGCGCGACCACTTTGATTTCACAGGCGACTGGGCCGACGTGCCGCCGGTTGCCAG
>JANNXS010000170.1:0-2364 GCA_031409695.1 Hyphomicrobiaceae bacterium | reverse complement strand
CATGTTCTGCGCGTGGGCGTGGCCCTGGCTGCCGTAGCCGATGACAACGACTTTCTTACCTTTGATCAAGTTGATGTCGGCATCACGATCATAATATACGCGCATGGGGCTGTTCCTCGGCTAAGAGCTGTGTTTTCGCTGAATGAGAGTGTTCTTAAGCGAACGCCTAGCCAATAAGGGCTCACTCTGCCAAGGAAAATTCGTATCCGGGCTGGTATGCAGCTACCAATTCCCTAGGTTTCAGCCGAGCCCCTGGAAGCGCCGAAGGCCAGCCTCGGCCTCAATCGCTGTGCCACCAATCTCAGCGACGCTCGGCAAACACTGGCTGAACGCTGGCAGTGCTTCGGCCTCTTTCGACAATCTCGCAAGTTTCGGAAGGTTGGGCACGGTGCCTGCAATGTTGGACCGGAACCGGATGTAGCCCAAAGCTGCTGCGACAGTAATGTCGGGCTGCATCAGCCGGTCACCGCCGAACCAGCCATGATCCGGCACCAGCGCTTCAAGCGCCTGCAGCGTGGTCTCCAATTGGAGCTTGTTGCGGGCGATCCAGGGTTCATGCACCTTATCCGCTGGCCGCAGCAGCCGCTCGTAGGCGATGGCACCGGCCTTATCGATGGCGCCGGTCGCCAGCGCCACGATTTGCAGCGCATGCCGCCGCTCCGGACCTATGGTCGGCAACAGAGCGCGGGCCGCGCCGACCGCCTCGTCGAGATGATCTAAGATAGCGGCGCTGTCGGCCAGCGCCTCGCCATCGTCAAGCACCAGCGATGGCACCCGTCCCAGCGGGTTGATCTCGCGCATGGCGTCGGCATCGCCGAACACGCTGAGCGGGCTTCGCTCGAAGGGCAAGCCAAGGTGCGTGAGCGATATCGCAACGCGGCGCACATAGGGGCTGTCGTATTGGCCAACGAGGATCATGCGGCAAATCTCACATATTCGGCGATGATCGGCCACAACGAGGCTACCAGCAACAAAGCCATGCAGACATTGAATACCCTGACGCGGCGCGCGTCGCTGAGCAAGCCGCGAAGTGCGACGCCAAACAAGGTCCATACCGACACAGTCGGCAGATTGATCACCATGAATACGAAGGCGACGATCAGCACGCTCCAGGTGTAGTGCTGCGGCACCGTGTAGGCCGACATCGCCGTCAAACACATGGTCCAGGCCTTGGGATTGACCCACTGGAAGGCTGCTGCTTGCAGAAATGTCATCGGTCGGCCAGCGGTGTTGCCACTGGCAGCCTTGATTGGCCCGGCATTGGCGATCTTCCACGCGAGCCAGAGCATGTAGACGACGCTGGCAGCCTTCAAGACGGTGTAGGCCTGTGGGAATTGCACAAACAATTGCCCAACGCCGAGACCAACCATCAACAGCATAAAGCCGAAGCCGATGCCGATCCCAAGCATGTGCGGGATGGTCGGACGGAAGCCAAAATTCACCCCCGACGCCAACAGCATCATGTTGTTTGGCCCCGGCGTGAACGATGACACGAAGGCAAACGCTAGGAGAGCGAGGAGTAGTTCGATCGTCATGGGTACTTCCAGTCATATAGGACAGCATTATTGACCTATCATGAATGCTTTGACGCTGTCATCCACTGTCAGTGCAACAGTGGATGACGGTGCGGCGGGTGTGGCAGCCGTTGCGGAATCGCGCTAAGCACCTGCTCATGCAACCTTATCTCGATCTGATGCGCCGCGTGCGCGACCATGGCACGTTAAAGTCCGATCGCACGGGCACTGGCACGCGCTCGGTGTTCGGCCATCAGATGCGGTTTGATCTGTCGCAAGGCTTCCCGCTCGTGACGACCAAAAAGCTGCACATGAAATCGATCCTGCATGAGCTGCTGTGGTTTCTCGCCGGCGACACCAACATCGCCTATCTGAAGCGAAATGGCGTTTCTATCTGGGATGATTGGGCCGACGAGCGCGGCGATCTCGGCCCGGTCTATGGCAAGCAGTGGCGCTCCTGGGCAGCTCCTGACGGTCGAACGATCGACCAGATTCAAGAGGCCGTCGAAACCATCAAGACCAACCCCGACTCGCGCCGCATCATCGTCTCGGCCTGGAACCCGGCCGCTATCCCAGACATGGCACTCGCGCCCTGCCACTGCCTGTTCCAGTTCTACGTCGCCGACGGCAAACTCTCGTGCCAGCTCTACCAGCGCAGCGCCGACATTTTTCTTGGCGTGCCGTTCAACATTGCGTCCTACGCGTTGCTGACGCTGATGGTCGCGCAAGCGACGAATCTGAAGCCGGGCGATTTCGTGCATACGCTCGGCGACGCGCATTTGTATTTGAATCATCTCGATCAGGCGCATGAACAGTTGGCGCGTACGCCGCGCCATGCACCCACCATGCG
>JANNXS010000169.1:0-1676 GCA_031409695.1 Hyphomicrobiaceae bacterium | reverse complement strand
CATCAAGCTGGAACAAAATTATCGTTCAACTCCGCATATTCTTGCCGCAGCATCGGGCCTGATCGATTCAAACAGCGGACGGCTGGGCAAGACATTGTGGACCGAGCTGGATGCAGGAGAAAAGGTCCGCGTCATTGG
Organism: Hyphomicrobiaceae bacterium; assembly: GCA_031409695.1. Classification (GTDB taxonomy): domain Bacteria; phylum Pseudomonadota; class Alphaproteobacteria; order Rhizobiales; family Hyphomicrobiaceae; genus JABFRJ01. Next base: position 1,538 of record JANNXS010000169.1, on the reverse strand, counting down.
CGTGTGGGATGGGCCAGAGGAAGCGCGCCGGATTGGCGAAGAGATAGAGGCGCTGCAATATAAGCAAGTGTCGCTGTCCGACATCGCCATCCTCGTCCGGGCGCAGTTTCAAACGCGCGAGTTGGAGGATCGCTTCATCTCCATCGGGCTGAACTATAAAATCGTTGGCGGTTTCCGCTTTTACGAACGCGCCGAAATCCGCGATGCCATCGCTTATCTGCGCATCATCAACCAGCCCGCCGACGACCTCGCCTTTGAACGGATCGTCAACGTGCCCAAACGCGGCATTGGGGATAAGGCTGTGGAAAAAATCCACCGCATCGCCCGCGCCGGACGTGTGCCTTTGTCATTGGCCGCTGCGCAAATGGTCGGCACCGACGAACTGACCGGCAAAGCGCGTAAGTCGCTCGCCGATCTGGTCATCGACATTGCGCGTTGGCGCGACAGCGCAGCGACGTTGCCGCCGTCCGCACTCGCCGAATTGGTGTTGGAGGATAGCGGCTATACTGCCGCACTGCAGGCAGAGCGTAGCGTGGAGGCATCGGGACGGCTGGAGAACCTAAAAGAGTTGACCCGCGCGATGGAGGAATATGAAACGCTCGGCGACTTCCTCGAACATGTCAGCCTGGTGATGGACAATGAAAGCCGCGACAGCGCCGAAAGCGTAACGATCATGACGATCCACGCCGCCAAGGGGCTGGAGTTCCACCACGTGTTTTGTGCGGGATGGGAGGATGGCGTGTTCCCATCACAACGCGCAATGGACGAAGGCGGGCTAGCGAGCGTCGAGGAAGAACGGCGGCTAGCCTATGTCGCCATCACCCGCGCCCGCGAAAAATGCACGATCACCCACGCCGCGAACCGGCGCATTTACGGTCAATGGACAAGCAGCATCCCCAGCCGCTTCATCCTGGACCTGCCCGACGAACACATCGAAAACGAGCAAACGATGACCGGCGGCGCCAGCATGTGGCGCGCGAACTGGTCTGAACGCGAAGACCCGTTTGCGCATTTGGCGGCCTCCAATGCAACGCGAGCTGGCGCGAGAGGCCCGGGCTGGCAGCGCGCAGCAACTAGCGGCGGGTTCAACGCCGTGCCGTCAAGAGTAGCCGAGGCAGACAAGCCAGCGGTCGGTTTTGGCGCAAAAGGCCGCAGCGACTTGGCCGTCGGAATGCGCGTGTTTCACGAAAAATTCGGCTATGGCGTGATTGAGGACATTGAAGGCAATAAGCTGGAGATTGAGTTTGAGACTGCTGGGCGGAAGCGGGTGATGGACAGTTTTGTTCGGGTGGGGTGAGGTTATGGCATGCACAAGAGGTCCAGCTACACCTAACGAAACTACCAAACTTGAGCTGTTCGCAGCTTCGGGGGGCTACTGCCAAAATCCAAATTGCAGACGAGCACTCTTTGTCGATACCGGTTCAAAGCGGATTCATGTAGCTGAAATGGCTCATGTATTTGCGGCTTCCAGCCAAGGTCCTCGAGCTAATTTGGAGCTAAGTCCAAAAGAAAGAGGCCTTTTCGCAAACCTTGTTTTG
>JANNXS010000168.1:0-2132 GCA_031409695.1 Hyphomicrobiaceae bacterium | reverse complement strand
CCTTTAGGTGAAACGACAACGTCGGAGCCGGCATGCCCAGGTCCACCGCCAAGTCGCCCGCCATCCGCCCCTCGGGCCCGGCTTCAATCAGTCGGCGGAAGATGGCCAGTCGCTTCGCATGTCCCAAGGCGGCCAGGACTCTGAGTGCCTCTTTCATTTCCATGTTTATAGAATAGTAGAATATCGTCTGTCCGCAAGCTCCCTTTCCCCAACTCGTTCAGGTGCCCCGTGACCGATCGCGTCTACAACGTGCTGTTCCTTTGCACCGGAAACTCTGCTCGTAGCATCCTCGCCGAGGCCACACTCGCGGTGCTCGGCGCGGGTCGCTTTCACGCCTTCAGCGCCGGCAGCTTTCCCAGTGGCAAGGTCCAACCCATGGCCGCCGACATTGCGAAATCGCTCGGCTATCCGGCCGAGAAGATGCGTAGCAAGAGCTGGGACGAATTCGCCGCACCAGGCGCACCGGTGATGGACATCATCATCACCGTCTGCGACAACGCCGCAGGCGAAGCGTGCCCGGTATGGTTGGGACATCCCGCGGTGGCGCATTGGGGCGTGCCGGATCCAGTGGGCGTCCAAGGGTCGGAAGATGATCGCCGCCGCGCCTTTCGCGATGCGTATGCGACGCTGCGCCGCCGGGTCGAACTGTTGCTCGCGCTGCCGTTGGACAAGGTGGACAAGCTGACGATGCAAACCGACCTGCGCGAGATCGGACGGGAGGGCGCGTCATGACGCTTCGGCACCGTCTGGCATCCGAGTTCATCAGTACGGGGTTGTTGCTCGCAGTGGTGATCGGCTCCGGCATCATGGGCGAGCGCCTAGCCGATGGGAACGTGGCCATCGCGTTGCTCGCCAACACGCTCGCGACGGTCGGCGGCCTGTACATCCTTATCGAGGTTTTCGGACCCGTCAGCGCGCATATGAATCCGGCGGTGAGCCTGGTGATCGCTACCCGACGCGAACTGCCGTGGCCGATCCTGCCGGGGTATGTGATCGCTCAATTGGCGGGTGCTGCGTGCGGGGCGTGGCTTGCACACGCGATGTTCGACCTGCCAGTCCTGCAGTGGTCGACGAAGCTTCGCACCGGGCAAGGCCAGTGGATCGCTGAAGCCGTAGCCACCGCGGGGTTGCTGCTGGTCATCCTTCGGGCGCCCGCTGGCCGCACCGCCGCGATGGTCGCGGCCTACATCGGTGCAGCGTACTGGTTCACTGCATCCACGTCGTTCGCGAATCCGGCAGCAGCCTTTGGGCGCATGTTCAGCGACAGTTTCGCGGGCATCGCGCCGGCGAGCGTGATGGGCTTCGTGCTGGCGCAACTGGTCGGCGCCGGGATCGGCGTCGCGATCGATCGCCTACTTGGACCGGCGACCGCAACGGCTGCGGGGGCTCGCGCATGACCGCCTCGGTGTTCTCCGCGACGATCTACCACAACCCAGAATGCGGCACCTCGCGCAACACGCTGGCTCTCATCCGCCATGCCGGTGCTGAACCGCACGTCGTGCTCTACCTCCAAACGCCGCCGTCACGCGGGCGTGTAATCGGCCTGATCCGGGACGCCGGGCTGACAGTTCGGCAGGCCTTGCGCGAGAAGGGAACGCCCTTCGAAGAATGGGGTTTGAAAAATCCTGTGCTCGGCGACGACGACCTGCTCGATGCGATCATGCGCGCGCCGATCCTGCTCAATCGCCCCTTTGTGGACACGCCGCTGGGGGTTCGTTTGTGTCGGCCGTCGGAGATCGTGCTGGAAATTCTGCCGCCCATCGATCGGCCGTTTATCAAGGAAGATGGTGAAGTCGTCGCGGTGCGTGAGCAGTCGATACGTTGAGCCGATGCGCTCTGCTGTGAATCGTGCGAATCGAAAACTTAGGTCGGCATTGCCGACTTGAGTTCGGCACGACTCGCTTGGCGCTCACGCCGCATTGCTCGTCACCGAAGGCGTGAAATCCGCCAGAGCACGGGCTTTGTCCAGAATCCTTGGCGGGGTTACTTGTTACTGCGGAGTGTAGCCGTGTGTGTCGACCGACAGCCGCGACATCGACGCTCCTCTGCCGGAAGGCACGCTCGTCCTCCATCCCTCGCATCGCGACCAGGATCTGCGAGGCTGTCAACCCCGGCGGCATGAGCGCGAAGCC
>JANNXS010000167.1:0-4981 GCA_031409695.1 Hyphomicrobiaceae bacterium | reverse complement strand
CAGATCAACAACTTCACCACTTCGATCGAGAAGAGCCCGTAAATCCGCGGCGGCACGTGAGACCAGCGCGATGTAGGGCCTCAGCACAAACAACGCGATGAGGGCTACAATCGGCCACGCGGCGTGGCCGATCAATTTAATTACGTCTTCAATCGTCACGGTGCCCCCTTAGTCCCCAGCAAGTCCCCATAGTCTGGTTCGCCAAGGTCGATAAACCATAACCACGGTTCGGGCTGCAAGCGCAAAACGCACTGCAGTCGATGGTGCAAAGCCTACCCGGACCTCAATCCGGGGGCATGGAGGACTTGAAAGAACATCTGGCCGAGACGTTTCGTGCCGCGCGCCTGCGCAAGGGGCTGACGCAGGAGGCCTTGGCCGAACAGGTCGGCGTAACGACAGAGACCATCAGCAACAGCGAAAGGGCCGAGAGCCTTGTTTCGCTGCCGGTGTTCCTCAGGCTGGCCGGTGCGCTGGATCTCGCCATCGCGGAGATTGTGGACGTCCCTCCCGTCACGGCGCGACGCAAAGTGACGGCAAGGCGGCGTCGACTTGAGGAAGACCTCGAAAAGTTGGGCGAGCAACTGGGCGACAGCAACCTGGACCTGTTGGTCGGCATCGGACGTCTCATACGTGACGGTCGCCGGACGTAAGCCGAATGCCGAGGAAGATCGCCTCAACTGCCAAGGGCAAAGCGGCAGGTCGAGATCACCGACCTGAAGTCGCGGGTGGTGAAGGCGAAAGGGCGTCAACGGCGGCCACATGGCCATCTTCAGCGGTCGGCCACGCTGAACGCTCGGCACAGGCTATCCTCACCGCACCACCGAGCGCCCGAGTGAGACGGTCAGGCACCATGTGACAAGCGTCGGCGCGTTGTTGATGGCGCATCACGTGCTTGCGCAATAGCTGCGAATCACATTCCTTATCCTCGGTTCGTCCGTCATGCCGGGCTCTGGCCCTGCATCACGAAAGAAAAATGATCGACCGCACTCAAGCACCGCGTCTCGCGGGTAGGGTCGTTCGACATGCCGCTCTCCAAAGATCCGATTGGCAACTCGGTCTCGGCTTCCGGCTCGAGCCGAGCCAGCCGATGCATGGAGCCCGACAGTTGTATCGATGCGCTGAATAAAGTGAAGGCTCGGCTGGGTAAACTCCCGCCGCCGGCCCCCTGTGGTGATGCGGTCATCGATGCCAAGAGACTGCGGTCCCTCCTGCGCATTGCCGGCAAGCGTCCGCGGCAGGGACAGATCCATGCGTTTCGCGACGCCGTCGAAATCGCGCTGACCCAATACGTCACCGACATCGGCAACGAGCGCAATCAAATCAAGCCAGGCGCCTTGTTGGCCGACCTCGGTAAGATTGAGACTGCAGCCCGCCAACTTGCAGACCTTCTGACCAACTCGCGAGAGGCCGAAGATGCCATGGTACGCGCGGTGCGCCCATGGCAATTCGCGCCTGCGCCACTGCACGTTGGTCCGTTTGCAGGGCTCGTGTTTGAAGCGGTTGCGCTGAAGGCTTCGAACGCCGCGCGTGCCGCTCGGCAACTCGACTTCGGGGCGATACCCTATGTTCGCGTGGGGCGTGGCCGACACGCCGTGAACGGGCTCATCAAAGCGCTGATCATCGCTTGGGACGCTTGTTTCGAAGTGCCCGCGACGTTCCTCGGCGGCGAAACGCGGTCAGCCTTCGTAGCCCTGACGCAGGCCTGCCTCGCTCAGATCGGCGCTCCCATGCAAAGCAGCGAGGCACTGGCAAAAACCTGCACGCGCATCGCCAAGACGGTTCGTGGCACCGCAGCAACAAGCTGAGGACGTTGCAGGAGTGTCACCGGTCGAGCCGCGCGCACTTTTTGGCGCCCCCTTCGATCATGCAAGAACTCCGTCAATGGACATTTCGCTCGGCCCTGCCGCCCTGAGTTGTCCTTTGTTTTCACCGGCGATTTCGTGATCATTGCCTACCGATGCCCATCGGTAGCCAGCAATGACATCGCCTTCCAAGCCAACCCCGACCACGGAAAGGTCGCCGGACAATCCGGCGGTTCATCCGGTCGGCACGGCCGGGGCAGTGGCAACGCCATCCACCGAGCCAGCGTCAACTACCACGCCTCACGTTGAGATCAACATCGCGCTGCGGGAGTTCGTGCGTGCGCTCGCGCGCGCCACGGCAACCCGCGACTGGAATCGCGCCGTGACCGATCTCACCAACGAAACCGATCAGCCCATCAAAAAGGACGGCGATGAACAATGACGCCACCGACCCCGACCAGTTGCTGAGCGTGAAAGAGGCAGCCGAAGTGCTCGGCGTCTCGCCACGTTCTGTCTGGCGCCTGCTGCGCGCGAAGGCATTGCGCAAACGCAAGATCCTCGGTGCCACGCGCATAAAGCGCAAGGACATCGACGATTTTTCGGACGAAAGCTGATCGGCACCGACTGGCACCGCTTGGCATTGAAAAGACAGTCATTTCTCGCCTCTCGTGACGAGGCGTTCGCACCTGGATCTGGTTTCTCGCATACCTCTCGTCACGAAAATGAGCCTTTGGCAGCACCTGACATCAGGAGACACAACATGACAGCGCAGTATCTATCACGAGTGACCGAAATGCCGATCGAACTGATCGAAACAGCGAGTGATCACACAGTACCGCCCGCGTTGCGCAATCTGCTCGACGTCAAACGCAAGGTGAAATTGCTCGACATCAAGGTTCTCAAAATCAAGCCGAGCCTGATCAACGACATCGTCTCGGCCATCAACACGATTGGCCGCGCGACCTTGCCGAGCGACAAGAATAAGCCCAGCCAGGAAGCCATTGATGCGGCTCTCGCCCGTACCAGCGTCCATGCCCGTCATCTCACGCCCTTGTTCGACCGACGCACCGGTGCCCGGCTCGGATACAGCCGTGCCGCGTGGCGCAATATTCCGTCACTCGTAAGAAAGGGGCTCAAACTCACAGGGACTTGGGCCCTGTACAAAGTCGAACGCATCAAACTCACTCCGGAGTGGCAGGCCATCGCGGATCGATCGCCGAGGCTCTCCCCCGTCCGATTGCTGGGCCATTGGGCAATGCTGTGTGGCATCCAGCCAAGTCAGTTCACCGACGTGCACTTGCCTCTGTTTCTCGATTGGCTGCTGACGTGGAAAGTTCGCACCAACGCGCTAAAATGCTATTTCGCCGCGCTCGGCGATTGGAACAAGGGCGCGCGCAATCAGCCGGATTGGCCGGGACGGCCGGTCACGGTGGTTACGCGCCTGAGCAGCCACTATTCCGTTGCAGCCGAGCTCTGGTCGCCGGCACTGCGCGCCGACATCGCACGCATCCTGGAGGCCCTGCGCCAGCCTGATCCGGACGAGGAGCAAGCATTTGAGCCAATCTCGGAGCGTACAGCAGACACGTATGAGGAACTTCTGCTCAGGATTCTGTCGGCCTACGTGGTCGCGCGCAAAATCGACCCCGGGACGATCACGAGGGTTGCCGAAGTGCTCAACCCGGATGCTGCGAAAGTTGCTTTGGATTTCCAGCTGAAATGGTTCCAGCGGACTAATCCGAATGTCTTACGCTCGTCGGCAGTGCACGGAGCAGCCAAGCTTCTGGCCACCATCGCCGACCGCTGTTATCAGCCGCGAATGCCAGCCGAAACGGTGCTGCGGCTGCAGAAGATGGCGCGGGTTCGCGCGCCGATCCGTAAGGGCATGACCGCGAAGAACCGCGAGCTACTCAAAAAATTCGACGACGAAATGCTGTTGGCGCGCTTTCTGGCACTGCCCTTCGAAGTGGCGGCGGAGGTGCTGAAGCGTGACACAATTCGCCGCGTCGATGGCGTGCAGTACATGATGGCCATGGGCGTGGCGCAATCGATTGAGGCACCGCTGCGGCCAGAGGATCAAGCAAACATGATCGTCGGGCGGCAGATCTTCAGGGTGACGGAGGGGAAAAAGCAGATACTGGCCATTCGGCTCGTGTCCCAGAAGACCAAGGTTGATCTCGACTTCGAACTTTCGGGAGCTGTTGTAGGACTTTACGACACCTACGTGGCTGATATCCACAAATTGATCTGCGCCGAAGGCAATCCGTACATGTATCCAGGACCGGGATTGGACCTGAAGGCGCGGGGGACACTCGGTCCTCAGATGGCCCGTTTCATCGAAGACCGACTTGGCATCCGCATGTCACGTCAGCAGTTCCGTCATGTGATCGGCTACCTCTACCTGAAGTCGCATCCGGGCGATTACGAAACGGTCAGGCAGCTGCTCGGGCATCGCGACATCACCACGACGATGCTATTCTATGCCTCGATGGATATGCGGTCGGCCAGCAAGAAGGTGAGTGAGTTCGTGGCTCAGAAACGACGGGAACTCGCACCTCTGCTCCGTAAACGCCGCAAAAATTTGGATCGCGGCGACGGTGAATGACATGGCGTTGAAATCATCTGGCGGGCTTCGGCCTGCGAGATGATCGAACGGGATTGATTTTTCCGCCACATTGATGGCGCCCACCGTATCGCCGTCGGTGGGCGCCATGTTGTATGAAGGCGGGGCTCGACCATGAAAAAACGCATCGCTATCTACCGCCGCAAGAGCACCGACAAACAGTCGGCCTCGTCGCTCGACGACCAGCTACGGCTCTGCCGCGCGCTGGCCGAGCGCAACGGCTGGGATGTCGTCATGGTCTACGAGGACGACGCCATGAGCGGCGCGCTCAAGGGTCGGAAGGGCTACCTGAGCCTCGTCGCCGACGCGATCGGTGGCAAGTTCGACCTCGTTGTCGCCGAAAGCCTCGATCGTTTCAACCGCGATCTCGAGGAGTCGGCGCGGCTCTACAAGCGGCTCAACTTCGTCGGCGTTGGCATCCACACGGTCAGCGAGGGGCCGATCTCTGAGGTGCATGTCTCAATCAGCGGCCTGATGGGCGAGCTGTACTTGAAGGCGCTCGGTGAAAAAACGCGCCGCGGCGTCGAAGGGCGCGTGCTCGCTGGCAAATCCGGCGGCG
>JANNXS010000166.1:0-4260 GCA_031409695.1 Hyphomicrobiaceae bacterium | reverse complement strand
TTTACCAAGGCCTTGGCGCTGGAAGTGGCGCGTCGTGGCGTCACGGTGAACACCATCTCGCCGGGCTACATCGGCACCAAAATGGTGACCGCCATCGACAAGACCGTGCTCGAAACCAAAATATTGCCGCAAATTCCCATGGGTCGTCTTGGTAAACCGGACGAAGTCGCTGGCCTCGTTGCCTACCTGTCGTCGGATGAGGCGGCATTTCTCACTGGCGCCAATATTGCCATCAACGGCGGACAGCACATGCAATAACGCTGGCAATAACACATGCAATAACGCTGGCCGGCATGGCACAGTCAAATGTTGGCACATGCCGTCAATGGACTTGCGTTTGGCGGCAGGCCTTTGTGCGGGCCTGCCACATGCCGTTGTGCTCGCGACAGTGGGCCGGTCCGACAGACAGTGGGCCGGTCCGACAGACGGTCATGTTTAACGGTTAGCCATCATTGATTACGCCCGTTTTTTAGCTGCGGACTTGGATTTGGGCGTGATTAATTTTAGCGTCGCGGCTTGTGCCCGTTTCGTGGCCGCTGACTTCGACAAAGCCGACCGCGCACCGGCGACGGTCTGGCACACGCCTGTCTTGCGCACCAAGCGTTCACCCGGCTGGCAACTTGGCAGCCGCGTTCCAAGCGCAGTCGGTTCAGACGTGGGCTGAGCCGCCCGCGGGGTGCCTGTCTTCGACGCACCCAACCTTGCTAAAGCCGCCCTCTGCCCTGGCAATGCCGGGCTCGGAGAAGGTGGCAAAGGCGCAACGATCGGATCGATCCGCTCTGGTATGGTGGGTGTTGTAGGGATTTCGGCCCTGGCCGGCGCGGTGGGTGCGCGCTGGGATCCCTGAGAGAACGCTGGCGCATGGCCGATCATCAACGCGATGCCTGCACAGGCCGCAAGGCCTGAGCGACAGACCGATGTGGTGGATGCGTATGTCATGGACCTCTCCGACGATGACGCTCCCCGCTGCCAGTCGTGTAGCTGCCCAAGGGCTGCAAGATCAAGAACTGGCTTGGTCAATGACGAGCTTGTGAGGGCTTGTCTCGCCGACATAGAACAGCTCCCGCATGCACAAACGTGCGCCCGACGCTCGCCCAAGTGCGGTTGTTGAATACTTGCGATTCCATGGTGGACGTGAATCATGTAGGCGTTGCCATGTGCTTCGGCTCTCGGACGCGGCGTGTCTTCGCGTGAGGCCATGATGGGATCGCCAGCATGCGCATTTTCTCTTACGTCGCGGCTGCTGCTTTTGGCGCAGCCATCAGCCTGCCGCCGGCCATCGCCCAGGATATCGGAGTTCCGGCATGCGACAGCTTTATCAAGGTATACGAGACCTGCATCGGGGCTAAGGCACCGGCGGAGCAGCGCGATAAAATGCGTTCGGTTATCGATCAGGTGAAGACCAATTGGATTGCGGTTGCAAAAACAGATGAAGGCAAAAAGGCGCTCGATGGCGTTTGCAAGCAAACAGCCGACCAGTTGAAAGCCCAGCTCGCCCCGCTCGGCTGTGCCTGGTAATTCAGCTCACATTTCTGATCCCGCACTGTTTTTGCATGGTCGGTTGTGTCGAGCCTATTAGTTTTGGCTCACCGGAAATTTTGGCGCGCGACGAGGATCGTCATGTCACCTATAGCAGCCTCGGCTTTAGTGGCGACGATCATCTTAACGGCGTTTGCTGCTTCAGCGGTGTCGGCACAAGCGCCGTTTTCGCCGTTCATCGGCAGTTGGTCCGGCACGGGTCAGGTGCGCCTTGAAAATGGGCGCAGCGAACAGATCAAATGCAAAGCCTACTTTGTGGAGCGCCTTCCCGGCATGGGGCTCGCCCTGCGTTGTGCAAGCAGTGGCAGCAAAATCGACCTGCGCGTTCAATTGACCAGCGATGGACAGCGGGTCGCTGGCACGTGGGAAGAGCGGCAATTCAATGCGACGGGCTCCATGTCTGGCACACAGGCAGGTGGCAAACTTGTCTTGTCGATGGATGGCGGGGGACTGACGGCAAGCGTGGCCGTCACGGTCGTTGGTGCCACACAGTCGTTCATCATCAGCACGGATGCGGGCACTGTGCGCGGAGCTCAGATCAGCCTTCAGCGCACTGTCGATCCGTAACCATCGCATCCGCCGCTATCTACTCCTCATCCCAATGACGTCGGCGCGTGCTGTGTTAGGGAGGATGCACTTGCGCGCTCGGGTGGCCGAGCCCGTAACCTGTAAGGGCACGGAGAACGACCCATGTCAGACGCATCCCAAGGCCTGAGCTCAGCCGATATCGAGCAAGTCGGCCGTGTCTGGTTGCGAGACGGCACAAGTGATCCCTACGTGCTGCAGCAAATATTCCAGACCGAGGAATTCAATATCAGCACGGCGCCGCAGTTCGCCTGGGTCCGGGCGGCCTATGACGCGGCTCTGAGCGCCGGCGAGACGCCACTCGTCATTGATTGCGGCGCCAACATTGGGCTCAGCTCCCTCTACTTTGCCAAACATCTGCCGAAGGCGAAAATCATCGGCATCGAGCCGGCGCGGGACAACGCAGCACTTGCGCGGCGGAACACTGCCGCCAATCCGCTGATCGAGATTGTCGAAGCGGCCGTGCACGATCATACAGCCAAGCTGGCGTTGACCAATCCCGACGCCGATAAGTGGGCCTTTCAGGTCTGGGAAACCACGGACAGTCGCGTGCCGCTGGTCGAGGCTGTCACCATCGACACGCTCATGCGGCAGCATGGCGCCCGGCGCAATCTGATCGTTAAGGTCGACATCGAAGGTGGCGAGGCGGCTCTGTTTCGCTCGAATATAGGCTGGCTCGACTATACGGATCTGCTGATCTGTGAGACCCACGATTGGTTGTTTCCGGGCCAAGGCACCAGCCGCACGCTGTTTTCCGCCATTGCCGGTCGAAAATTCGAGGTGATCCAGAAAGGCGAATATATCTCATTTTTCTTTCAGTGAGCCGTTTTGATCTGAGGCCCTTATCTAAAGCCTTTGTAGGCCGACGCCCGATCCGCTAAGTGCCGAGCGACATGTAGCGAGACGTCGATGACCGATACCACCTTGCATCTCAACGCCGATTTTCCCGTCGCAACGGAGGCGCACTGGCGCGCCCTGGTTGGCCGGGTGCTCAAGGGCGCCGACTTCGACAAAAGGCTGGTGACGAAGACGTCTGACGGTGTCGCGGTCCACCCGCTTTACACGCGCGGAAATGCGGTGCCGACGGCTGACGCGGCTCGCCTGACCAACCGCCGCAGCGATGCGTGGGACATTCGCCAACTTCACGCCGACCATGACCCCGTCGCGACGAATGCAGCCATTCTTGAGGATCTCGCGGGCGGCGTATCGTCTATCACAGTGCAGATTGCGGCGCCGGGTTGGTTTGGTCTTGACTACCGGGAGGCTGTTTTCGATCGCGCCTTGGCGGGCGTGTTACTCGATGTTTGCCCGGTCTCGTTGGTTGCTGGCGAGTACACACCTGATGCGGCGGGTGGGCTGATGGCGTTGTGGCGCAAGGCTGGGTTGGCGCCGGAACAGGCTCATGGGGCGTTCAATTACGATCCGCTTGGCACGCTTGCTCTCACGGGCGCGCTCTATCATCCGCTCGACAGGACGCTTGCGATTGCGGCTGAACTGGTGCGCGTCGCGGTTTCCTATCCTTATGTGTCGGCGCTCCTGGCTGACGGTGCGATCTGGCACGAAGGCGGGGCAACCGAAGGGCAGGAAATCGCCCTCGTGTTGGCCAGCGTCGTCGCCTATCTGCGCGGTTGCGAGGCGGCCGGTATTGCACCGGATCAGGCCTGGGCCAAGATCGCGGCGCGGCTCGCCATCGACGCTGATCAGTTCCTCGGAATGGCAAAAATCCGCGCTTTACGTCTCTGTCTCGCGCGGGTTGCCGAGGCCTGCGGCAGTGGTCGCGACGGGATGTTTGTGACGGCCATCACATCGCAGCGCATGATGAGCCGCCGGGACCCTTATGTGAACATGCTGCGCGGGACGATGGCGTGTGCGTCGGCCGGCATGGGTGGGGCCGATGCTGTCACCGTGTTGCCATACACGTGGGCCGCGGGACGGCCCGATGCGTTTGCGCGGCGGATTGCACGCAACATGCAAATTGTACTGCAGGAGGAGTCAGCGCTTGGGCGTGTGCAGGATCCGGCCGGCGGCAGTTGGTATCTGGAGCGTCTTACTGGGGAACTCGCCGCCACGGCCTGGGCAACATTTCAAGATATTGAACGCGGCGGCGGGCTTGGCCAGATGCTGCTTGATGGCCAT
>JANNXS010000165.1:0-1595 GCA_031409695.1 Hyphomicrobiaceae bacterium | reverse complement strand
AGTCGGGCTGACAGGATTTGAACCTGCGACCTCTTGCACCCCAAGCAAGTGCGCTAGCCAGGCTGCGCTACAGCCCGAACGTCAATTCGCTGAATACCACCGAGGTGTTGAACAGCGAAATGGAATGGTAGCCGCATTTTCGGGCAGGGTCAATTCCCAGGTCCAGATGTTCCACGGCTGGCTAGTTTTTCATAATGCGTAGTCTTTGCAGGAGGAGGTGGGTTTTGGCGGCGTGTTCTTGGCACATGTGGGTGGTCGATTGGTGGTGGTTTCCGGCCATGTTGACGGCGAAGTGGCGGATGGCGGACAGTCCATGAGCCGTGCCGCCGGTGCGAGCGCGGCAGAGGTCTTCGCCGAGCTGGGTATCGAGGATGTGGAAGCGGCTTTCGATGAGCCAGCGGCCGCGCAGATGCTTCAGCAGGAACGCAGCATCGGCTTTGTCGCGCGGGAGGCTGGTGATCGCATCGGTCGTCGTCGAGCGGGTCTTGCCCTTCGCGATCGTCCGGCGTTCGAAGCGGATAATTTGCTTCGCACCGGGCCAGTCGAGATAGCCGGTATCGATCACGTTGGTGGTCGTGGTGACGGTTCGTGTTTCGATGCGGCCACGGCTCTTTTCGGTCGTCGTGGCGGTCTGCCGAATCGCCAGTTCTTCCTTAACTGCATCGGGGGGAAAAGCCCTCGGGGATGGCAAAGGCGAGCTCAATATCACGCAGCAGTTGGGGCTGATTGCCCTTCACCGTGACAAGGTAATCACCGCCCGAATCGACGATCTGCTGGCACGTATCGCGCTGGCAATAGGCGGCATCACCGACGACCAGCCGGCCCGTCAGAACCAAGCTTTTCGCCAGTTCGAACGCGGCCTTCGACTCATTCGTATCGAGTGGAATCCGCACGCTGGCAATGATCTGTCCAATGATCGCCTGCATCCGCACCAGGATCGCCTCAGCGCGCTGCTGGCCATCGCGCGTGCCGCGCAAGGTCTTGCCATCCCAAACCTCGACGACCAAGCCCGTCATCGCTGCTCGCTCCGACTCCGGAACGCATCGCTGAGAGAATTCGAGGAGCGTCCGTTCGAGGACCTCGACATCGATCTCCTTCAGCAGATCCGCATACGTCTGCCGCACCGGAGGCTTCCTTCGAAACCCCAACAAGTGCCACATCGCAACGCCATGAATTTCAAGCCACCGACCGGTCGCCCGCAACCCTCGGAACCCGCACAACGTCGCACAAATAATCGCCGCCAGCATGGCGGACATTGGATGACGAAGTCCCTCTCGCCCGCGTGGGTCGGGGATCTGCTGGAGTACCTCCAACAGCCCCCGAACGGGCTGCTCGCTCACAATTCGCTCCTTCCACAAGCCACTCCCCCGTCTCCAGGCCGGGGATTCAGACTGAATTCTCTATTCAGTCTTCGCAGACGTTGCAAAAAGTCAAACTGGCCACCCGTGTGTGAATCCACCCACTTTTCAGACGCACGCGCTCGGGAGCATTCACCAACCATCAATGGCATTCCCTGGGACCTCGCTACCTGCCCGGCCAGACGCGGACTTGGGCGGGGAGACGGGACGGCCCGAGATAGCACTTTGTGCCGCCGG
>JANNXS010000164.1:0-2280 GCA_031409695.1 Hyphomicrobiaceae bacterium | reverse complement strand
TGCCCAGTTCGACGCCATTGCAGTGCGGCGCAGAGCCAACCTTGAACAGCAGGATAATCTCATGCTGGGACCGGTAGAACGAGCCCTGGCCGGCGTTCGTCTTGTTCCAGACGATGAGGTTGAGGAGTTCGCCCAGGACCTCGCGTCCGATGGCGATGAACATGTCGACGCTGCGCCAGTCGATGCAAGAGTAGACCAGGCCTCCTTCGCGCATCGTGGAGAGGATGATGCGATCGGTCTGGCGGGCGAACCCCGCGAACTCCTCGTCCGACATTTCGCCCGAGGCGCAGGCGAATTCGTCGTGCTGGACCTTGCCGCGCCCACCGACATGGCCGCGGACGCGCACATTGTACGGCTTGTCTATGAAGGCCATGGCGCATCGGGTCGATCCGCAGAGGGCTGCTACATCCTCTTCTGACCGCGCGTCGCCGCACAGGATGACGTGACCAAGAGGCCCACACCACCAGCGCGAGCCACGGCGTGACACGATGAACTTCCGCGGCTTTGGTAACGCGTCGGCCGGGTCGCCAACGGCCTTGCCCCGATCCTCTAGCGCGCTGTTGATCTCGCCCACGGCAAATCCGAGGTCGGGAATGGTGAGCCCGAGTTCCGGCAGTCCGAGCTCAAGTCTAGCGAATTCCCCGGCGAGCAGACCTCGATCCCAGCCCGCAAGCGTCGCGAGCTGGTTGTCCGCCAGCACATACGCTCGCTTTTGGGCTTCCGACATCTCGGTGACTTCGATTACCGGGACGGCTTCCATTTCCAGCTCGACCGCCGCCGCATATCGCGCATGGCCCGCAAGAATCATTCCCGTTGCGTCAACGATGATCGGGTTTACCCAACCAACCGTCCGGATGATCTTCGCAAGCGCCCGCCGCTGTGCCCGGTTGTGGGTACGGGCGTTATCGGGGTTCTCCCGGATCGAGCTGATCGGCCGCAGAAATGGCAGCAGTGAAACAGGGATGCGGACTTCAGGTCTCGTAGGCATCGATAGCTCCTCAATTTTGCCGGAACCTCGTTCCGGTGATCTTGAAGAGTAAGGGCGTCGCCCGAGCCCTGACTTGTCCAACAAATAGGCGCGCCAAAATTCGAGTTATTTTCCGCGGGGATGAGTACCTCGGGTCATTGGCGTCAAAGTGCCGATTCTGCGAATCCGCTCAGCCATATCAGGCATTGCGTCGAGGCCATGAAAGAGTGGTTTGACCAATGACTCCCAGCCTGCAAATTCAAGGTGCTGGCGCACAAAGCTCTCTACTTCTGGAAATGTCTTGTCGTGCGGCAGCAGGTAGCCGAGTAGCGCCTGTTGAACGTTCAGTACTTTCAATGCAGTCATCAGGGAAATCCGAGGGAAAGCCTGCCGCTGGGTCTCGATCCGAACCGGCAAGTTTGGAAAAGAAGCGACACTCTGGTCACCAGGCAGGAAGTATTCAATTTCGGAGTCAAGCACTCGCCGGACGTGGCGGATGTCGCTCACAATAAGGTTGTCGGTACCGTCGGGAACATCCGCTTTTCTGAAGCAAATCCAGGTACGGCCGTGTTCATCAACGTTCACGTGAGGCTGTAGGCCATGCGCCCAATAAACCGCGAATTTCGCTGCATCTAGGTTAGGGAGAAGGGGCCGTGTATGTCGTCTTGGCGCCCGGCTTGGCGGTGACGGTGTACGATTTCGTTCTGGCAGATCATCGTTTACGAGCTTGGCCTCCTTTGCCAAAACCGCAAGCTGAATCGTGAACCAGCGCGTTTCCTTTTCCCACGTCACATGGGGACGGCCCCGGCGTGTCGGCTTGTGGCCGAGGACACCGTGAGTTGAACCCGTTACACACCGTTTCGATGCCTTTGCCATTGTTGCATTCCGAGAAATAGGGTTTCACGCTGCCGAGGCGTTCAATGTCAGCGATCTCGCGCTCCCTGACGCTTACTCTGACAGATCCGAAGTCAACAATTCTTTGCTCAAGCTGGCCACTGCCTCAACGGGATGGAGGATTGTCAGGCGATGGCCGGAAGTCGATATAAGAATCTGTCGAGTCAGCTGCCGCAGGCGGCCATCGGAATGGCGCGCTGCAAACGTATTCGTGATGTCACCACCCGCCGCGGCGAAATCGGCGAGATTGTCGGTGACAAGAAAATCCGCACGCGCCGCGAAAGCCGTGGCGAGAACACCTGCATCTTCCTCGTCAGTCAAAGTAAAAGTGGCGTCACTTCGGTCAAGCAGGATATAGGGGTCGAGACCTTCCGGGCCGCTTCGGGCAAGGTCGATCAGGGCGAGGCGCGCGGCTTCGG
>JANNXS010000163.1:0-24771 GCA_031409695.1 Hyphomicrobiaceae bacterium | reverse complement strand
GACACCGGAGATCACACGCTTCAAAGGCCTCGGCGAAATGAACGCCAAGGACCTCAAGGAGACGACGATGAACCCGAAGACGCGCACCCTCCTGCGCGTCGAGGCACTCGACGCCGAAAAGGCCGCCATCGCCGACAGCGTCAACACGCTGATGGGCTCCAAACCCGAATTGCGCTTCCGCTTCATCACCGAGCGGGCAGCATTCGTGAAGGAATTAGATGTCTGACGCGGGGTGGAAAACAAAAGGTTGGTTGCGATTGGCCTGTAGACATGTTCGACGGGCGAGTGCGCGCCGCTGACTTCATGCTCGCAAACGCTCAAACGGTTTGCGCTCGACATGCTGTGTTGTGTCAACGGCGCCTAAGTTGGCGAATGGCGCGCATGGCATTCACGCGGCCTGAGCCAAATTCGTCGTCGCGGCCACTGACGCCCAGGTCTTCCGATGACGACATGAGGAGCTGGCGGACGTCTTGGGGACTCAATCGCGGGTCTATCTCAAGCAAAAGGGCCACCACGGCGCTCACGTGAGCCGCCGCCATCGACGTCCCTGATTGAAACTGATGGGCGTGCCCAAGGCTGGGGACGATCACATCTACGCCAGGCGCCGCAACCGAGATGTATCGGCCACGATTGGCCTGGACAAAGAGCCGGTCGCTCGCATCGACGGCTGTCACGGCGACAACGTCGTCGTACGCCGCTGGATAGGCCGGCGCTGCTCGCACCCCATTGTTGCCCGCGGCGGCAATGGCAACCATGCCGCGCGCTGTGGTCACCTTGATGTGACGCTCAACCAAAGGGTCGTGCGGACCGGCGAAGCTCATATTTAGGACCCGCGCGCCTTTTTCAGCTGACCACGTGATGCCCTTGAGGATCGCCTCTGTGGTGGCAACCGATCCCGATGGACCTTTGCGAAACACGCGTGCACTGACTATCGCTGCCCCAGGCGCAAGTCCTTGCACGATGCCGCGTGCAGCAATGATGCCCGCAACGCCGGTGCCGTGGGAATCGAGATCACCGGTACGTGTAGTCGTATCGCCAGTGGCATCAAAATGCACGATCTGCGCGCCAGCGAAGTCGGGGTGTGTGCTGTCAACGCCGCTGTCGATGACGGCCACCGTTGTACCGCGCCCGAGGGCTAATCGGTGAAGCTCTGTCACTTCGAGTTTGGCGAGTGCGTACTGCAGGCTTGGCGTCGCGGCCGAGGCTGCAGGCGTTGGCGTTGGCGTTGGCGTCAGTTCGCCGTTTAACCGATAGATGTAGTTCGGTTGAACGAACATGACGCGAGGATCACCTATGAGGGCTGAGACAACCGTCGCCACGGCGCGGCCATCGGGGATCCTCAGCCGAATGAGACGCGCATCAATCAGCGGCAATGGGATCCGCTCAATCACTGTCACGTTAAACGCTGTCGCCAGATCCACTTCGAGCTCTGGCAGGGCCGTCGTCGCAACCGTGATGAGCACCTCGTCTGGCACAAACTCCGGTGCTGTGACGAGAACCGGCGGTACAGGTTGCTGCGATGGCACGAGCGGCGGCGAACCCGGCAGAGGCGGCTCAGCTTGTCTCGGTTGCAATGGCGGCACAAATCGAGCCGGTGGCAGAGGCGGCGATGTCACGGATGGTCCGGCAGTCAAAGGCGGGCGAATAACAGGGGGCGGGGGCGGGGGCGGGGGCGACAGCGGCAGGACCACCACCGGGGGGCGTCGACCGGGACGAGTGTTGGGGTTGGCGCTATCGTTTGGTGTGACTGTGGTCGGACGGGTGCCGGGTCGTTTGGGCTCGGCTTTCGGCGGAACCTTTGGCCGACCATCGACGACCGCTTTCCATGGCTCGGGTTTCCACGACTGAGGCGGCTTGCGACCGGGATTGGTCTGGCCAGTATTATTGGTCTTGACCGTATTCGCAAGTATACGCGAAAGCGGCTTGCGCCGCACGCTGGCCTGTCTTGCAGCTTGTGCTTGTAATTGGCGATTGAACGCATTGCTATCGCGCGCGCCCGTTTGCGCCGTGGCAAAATCCCAGGGCGTAACGGTCAACCCCGCGATCATCGCGCCGACGATCATCGTGCCGCGGATCATCGTAACCGTGAAAATCTGGCGCAGGCGCATGGTAGGCACCTCACAAGCGTGGCTGGACGTATAGGTGATCCGTCATGGCAGCACGAGGCTGATGACGCCTGATAATGACCGAAGGTCACTGATCCGTTGCTGGCGTTCGGCCTGACTGATTGTGCCCGCGCCCAGGCGGACAACGAAGGTGCCGCCGGTTTTTGGCCCGTCGACAATGGTCATGTCGCGTTGCGCCAGTGCCGCCGCGATGGATTGAACGCTCACCTCGTCGCGGAATTTGACGATCACCGTCGCGCCTTCAGCAGCGTTTGTACCGGAGGCTGTCGTGTACGTTTGCGATTGAGAGATCAACGCTCCGATCGTGGCACTTTGCAGTACAAACACCGCAGCCGCGGCGATGGCCGCATAGCGCACACCGCGGGCGCTTGGGTGGTCGAACCAAGCACGCACGACACCGAGAAAACCGCTCGCCGCCTGACGGGTTCCGAGCGATGTCTTCGCCGCGACCGCTTGCATGCTGCGCTCGACCGTCAGCGTGCGCGGCGCGACGATAGCTTCGTTCGCCGAGATACTGGCGGTTTGTTCATCTTGGATTAGCGCCATCTGGTGGCGCATTGCGGGGTCTCGCGTCAAATACGCGTCGACCTTGGCCCGATCCGACGCATCGAGTTTGCCCGTGACATACCAGGGCAGAAGCATCTCGATGTCTTCGCGTTCCGAAACAGTTTCAGGGGTGCTCATGGCCATCCTCGATCGATCCCACCAGCTTTCAAGATGTCAGAAAGTTTTTTGCGGGCGTAGAACATGCGGGTTTTGACGGTTGCTTCGGGAATGCCAACGATCGCACTCACCTCTGCGATCGACATCTCCTGATAATAGACGAGGTCGATGATCTGCTTGTGCTCGATCGACAGCTGATCAAGACACTTGCGCATGACGACCGCCTTATCGCCTTTCAGTGCAACCACCTCTGGGTCGTCGTCCGTATCTGCGATTTCACCGGCTTTATCAGGATCCCAGCTCTCTTCACGCCGCTTGCGGAGCGCGCTGATTGCGCGGTTATGCGCAATCGAGAGTAACCATGTTGCCGGCTGCGAACGCCCCTCGTAACTGTGGGCATGGCGCCAAACGTCCATGAACACTTCATTGGTCAACTCCTCGGCCATCGCCTCGTTTTTCACGAGGCGCACGATGAAGCGGAAAACACGCAGCTGATGGCGCGCCACGATCACGCGCAAGGCAGCTTCGTCGCCACCGGCAAGCCGCGCAATCAGCTGATGGTCGTCGGCCATCTGGCTCATCTCTCAGCTCCCGCATTTGCGGTGGTTCGCACCCTCAGACGCGTGAGCGAGGCAAAAGGTTCATCGAGCCGGTGGGGCAGGCGGTTGGGGCTTCGATCTTGTTCTCGCAATTGACGGATCTCCATGCGACCAGAAAGTTTTTCAAATCGACTTTGAACCTGCGTCGCCCACGCGGCGTCTCACCTGACACGTGACGAGAGCAAGCCGCCTCGACACCGATCAAAGACCCTCGCATCACCAAACATCATCGGAGAGTTCCATGTCAGTCAAAAGCATCATCCGCACGTCGCTTGCCACCGTTGCGCTGACAGCCTCAGCCTTCACAGCAACAACCACGCTCGGCTCAAGCCAGGCCGAAGCAGGCCGTATTGTCGTCCGCATCGGTCACGTGCACCGCCATGCTTACTATCCGCGCTTTCATCGGCCATTCTACATCGCACCAATTCTCGCGGCCAGCTACGTCCGCCCGTGCCATTGGCTTGGAGTAAAGGCCTACAACACCGGATCGCCGATCTGGCACGCTCGCTATCAGACCTGCCTCACGCGTTAAGCTCAACTCTGAACGGATTGCTGGTCTGCTGCCCCCGTCCCAGGGCCGCCGCCGCGTACAGCCCCGGCCCCCAAGCCGGCGGTTGTGCGCGGCTTTTCCGCACTGTGCGTTGCATGCGCAATCAAACGGGCCGCATCCGAAGCTGAATGCCCGCAAATTAATCACTCAGGTCTTGAACCATCGCACGCGACGCCGCGTCAGACCCGATACGGACCACGCAATCCGAGCCCCCCAGATAGAAAGACTTCAAATGCTTACCCGCACCAAAACATCCCGCTTGCCAACGGTTTCTAGAGCGAATTCCGATCCTTCTGAATCGGAACGTCGCTCTAGCGTCTTGTTTGGTCGCATTTTCTTCGACGAACCGGGAAGCCACTTCGTCGGAAAATGCTTTAGAGCCATCGCACTCGGTTTTGCCTTAACAATAACCACTCCCCTGGTCGCGCCGTCAGCCCTTGGCTTTGTCTCCGCCGCACAGGCCCAGGAACCAAGTCAGTTTAAGTCAATCCTGTCGGCCCATGGCGCATTCCAAGCGCACGCCAAGTATGGCGAAGTCTGGGTGCCCGCTCGCACCACCGTCCCCGAGGGCTGGCATCCCTATCCGTCGTGCAACTGGGTCTTCAGCAAGGACCTCGGCTGGTATTTCGACGACAAAACCCCGTGGGGCAGCATCGTCCACCACTATGGCCGTTGGGCCCACGACCGCGATTTGGGTTGGGTCTGGGTCAAAGGCGGCGAGTTCTCTCCCGGATGGGTTGTCTGGCGCACCTCGGACACATGGGTCGGCTGGGCCCCCATGCCGCCAGAACAGGACATCCGCGAGATTTCGGCAACCGAATTCAACACCGACAAGCACTGGACGTTCATGGACTCCAAGACGTTTGGCCGGCAATGCGGCGGCTCAACGATCGTCTCAACGCCACCTGCGACGATCTTCCTTGAGACGCGTCTGGTGACCGAGGTCAAATTCGTCTCAGGCATCGCCGTGTTTGTCTTGCCCCCGCCTCTGGTGATCAACATCGTCGACATCGATATCGGCATTGTTCAGCCCTGGAACCCATGCTTTTTTGGCGCTTGGTTCTGGAATTGGAACATGTTGATCAACAACGTGATCATCAACATCAATGTGGCCGGCCCGCAATGTGACGCGCTGTTGGTGAAAAAAGCGCCGATCATCCCGATCGTCTCGCGACCACCGCCCGCGCCGCCGAACGGATCGGGTCCGAAATCACCGGACATCCGGACCCCCGACCGACGTACGGACCTGACACCGCCACGGTTTGATCCGCAACCGCCACGCAAACCAATCGATCCAGGCTTCACCCGTCCGCGTCCACTCAGCCCGCCGGTGGTCGTCATACCGGACCGGCCAAAGTCGCCGCCGTTCGTCAAGCCGGACCGTCCGCGGCTGCCGCCGGTCGCGGATCTGCCGAAGCGGCCTGATGGTCGCGGCTCGGCTGGCGACAAACCTCGTGAGCCAAAGCGCCCATTGGTCAGGCAAATTGCCACGAACCCGGATGGCGTAGGTCTTGCCAGCCGCGTGCGTCAGCGTTGAGACGGGATAGGGAAACGCTTTAAAGTCGCGGCTCGAGTTCTCTGGATCACCGATGACCCGATCCCGCAGGAAAACTTCGCCTGCGCGATCGGCTTGGGTTGGAACTCTTTCGCGCCGGCGTCGGCATCTGCGTCGACAATCTCAGGAAAAAACTTGGGTTTGTCGATGCAGCCGAACAGGAAATCCCGGGACAAACACCCTGTTCAAACAAACGTTTCGTTCCGCTTCAGAAATTCGATGAAGGCCGGATCGTTGCGAATCTTGATCGGCACCGGCAGGGCCTGGACGGAGTCAAAAAAAGCCGTGGCTTTGCCGTCGCCGGCTGGGAGGCCTTCGCAACGGCGGCGCCCGACGTGAAGTCGCCCCGCACGAAACGCAGGTGCTCGACAAGTTCCCGGTTCGCCAACTCAAGATCGCCACCATGCTTGGACCGGAGTTGCTGGTAGGCAAGCGTGCTCAAATACAGAGCGTAACGCTGTTCGATATCGTGCGAGAACAGTTTGTGGCGGACGAAAAACCAGGCGACACCGCCGACGGCCGGTGCACCAAACGTGACAACGGCGCCAACGCGATCGGGAGCAATGCCACGGTCTCGCTCGACGCCGACTTCCATGCGCGCGTGATCGAACGCCGCGACTTGCGCCATGGCTCCACCGAGCGAGTGGACGGCGTAGATGATCTTGTCGATCGCCCGCTGCTCCAATCCGTCCGACAGCCAGTCTTCGACCTCGTCCTTCAACGCGGCCCAAGCAGTTCAGCCGGTGCCGCATTGTGGCTTTGCGGTGTTCCCGTTGCCATCGCCTTGTGCCCGCGTAACGCGGCCCATTGGATCCAATGATTTGTCGATCACTGCACGAAACGCCATAGACTCTGCGGTTGCGAGGGGTGAAATAAGGGGCAAAATCGGTTGGTTGAACGCCGGAGGGCGGGTCAGTTGTCAGTTCGAATCGGTGCAGCGATTGGCATCGGATCGCGTCGCTCACTGTCTCAGGGCTCGCAGTTTTAGAACAGGAACGAGCCAACGGTGCCGGTTATTTTGCCGGTGTCGCGAGCCTCTGGTCTGCATCTGGGCATTGAGCAGATTTAGGCGATCGGCACGTCCGGGGCATTTATTGCGGCATTCGTTTTCCATGGCGGATCATCGCATAAAATCTCATCGACGCGGCGGTAGACCGACGCAAGATCCGCCTGGGATTTACCTCTCCGACCACCGTCGCGGGATCGGGCTCAAGGGTGCGCATCCCGGTTGGGCCATGCGCCCGGACGGCGTCCTCGATGTCCGAGAACTTGCCATCAAGCCTTTAGCTAATTACCGGTGCCACTCGCAGCTTTAAGCGGAGGGGTGACACGCGCGACCTCGCTCTCGACCAGTTTCTGGAGGCCATCCGGTCCGCGGTCAGCCGCCTTCGGCGCTGTCGTGCCGAGTTCGATAAAGCGCGTGCGGATACTTTGGTCATCGAGAGCTGCGCTTAGCGCCTTCACCAAGGTGTCGCGCGCTTCGGTCGGAAGCCCCTTGGGGCCGACCATGGCGTTCCAGGCACTGAAGACGAAGTCGATACCAGCCTCTTTTGCCGTCGGCACATCGGGCAAGCTTTCGAGCCGTTCGGGAGCGGCGACTGCATAGGCGCGGATGGTGCCGGCTTTGACCTGCGGGATGACGTTCAGTGCTTGATCGATCATGTAGTCGATCTGCCCCCCAACGAGATCGTTCATGGCAGGTCCGGTGCCACGGTAGGCAACAAGCGCAGGTTTGAAGCCGAATTGAGCGTTGAACAGCGTGCCGGCGACGTGCGACGTCGAGCCGACGCCCGCATGTCCGTAGCTCATCTTGTCGCTGCCCGCTTTGGCGAGCTCGAGGAACTCCTTCAGTGCCTTCGACGGCAGCGCCGCCTTCGATGTGATCACCATTGGCGTGTAGCTTACGATACCGATCTGGTCGAAGCTCTTGGCTGGATCATATTTCAAGGCGGGATAGAGTGCCGGCGCCCCTGACTGCGTACCCATATTGCCAATGCCGATGACGTAGCCATCGGGCTGTGCCTGCGCGACGCGCGTCATGCCCGTTGTCCCGCCTGCGCCACCGACGTTCTCGATAACGAACGTCTGGCCGAGGGTGCGCGTCATGTGCTCGCTGACAAAGCGCGCGACGACATCTGTCGGCCCGCCGGCCGCGAACGGCACGATGATGGTCACAGGTTTCGATGGATACTTGTCCTGCGCCCGGGCCGAAGTGCTGGCCGATGCGCTGAACGCCACCACCAGTCCGACCACCGCGATGCCAACAAAACGTAACTGGCGCATGCCATTTTCTCCCGATTGAAACAGCGGCTCATGACGGCTGGCCACTGCTGAGCGACCACTTAAGGCAAAACCCGTGTTAAGTCACAAGTGAGTGTCGCTCAGGTGCCAAGGTGATCCGGTGATTGCGTTACGGCGTGCGATTGTTCTGATCCTGCTTCGCCAACCCGCGGACGTGCGCCACAGGCCCACGGACTTCCGCAACAAGCCCACGGATTTCTGCGACGAGGATATCCGTCAGTTTTTTCGTGGCACCGTCGATCGGCGTGATCAGACCCACCGTCCGATGGAACGTCTTCGTCGCGAAGGCAAACGCCTTTACGCCGCTTGCGCCCGTGTGTGGAAACAAAGGCGCCGGCACGATCGAAATGCCATGGCCGTGGCTCACCATTGCCTCGATCGCATCGAGCCAATCAAGACGCATCGTTTCACGGACCTCCAAGCGCGCTTCGCGCACGGCACGATCAATCAGGCGTCCAAGCGACGCATTGGGGCTGTAGCGGATGAAGGGATACTCGACCGTCAACTGTCGCACATCGTGATGTTTCACTTTGGCTGGCGCAATCATAACGAGCGGCTCGCGCAGCAGCGGGCGCCAATCAATGCCCCGCGTCGCGCCGTCGTAATCCGAGACAAGCGCCGCATCGAGACGCCGCTGATCAACCAGATGCAGAAGCGTGTCGCTGAAACCCGAGACGACCTCGACATGCACGGCTGGATGGCGCGCGCGCAAAGCCGTTAACACACGCGGGAGGATGCCGGTCAAAACGCTGCCGACGGCCCCCAACCGCAAACGGCCCTCGATCTTTGAGGACTGCACCGAGCCCGACTTCAAGTCGTCGTAGGCGGCCAGCAGACTGCGTGCCTGCGTGAGGGCAGCCGTTCCGACTTCCGTCAAGAGCGCCGGCCGCTTTGTGCGATCAAAGAGCGGCCGCGATAGATCTGCTTCGAGCGTTTGAACATGGGCCGTGATTGCTGACTGACTAAGGCCGAGCGTGCGCGCCGCAGCTGCAAACGAACCGTGATCGACGACCGCAACAAAGGAGCGAAAGACAGTGATGTTCATTGTAGATGTCCTGCAGCGTCAGTGTCCTGCAGCCCGGTAGTGGCATAGTATCAGCTTTCCTGAACATCAACTTCACCATTCTGCGGCTTTCGTAAAACTAGTCTTCGGATACACTGAGGCTTCTTTAAGGATGAGCGCATGTCGAAACACCACCACGCCAGGACCGACCTGTGCTTGCCAAAGGGCATTCAAGGGCGAGACTTCGGCCACAGGCAAGTTCAAAGCCTGACCGTCACTGTGCGGGCACGCCCATGACCGATCAGCAGACGATCAGTGTCCGGCTGTGGCGCGGGAAAGACGAAGGTCGCTACGAAACCTATGTCGTTCCGCTCAACGCCAGCCAGACGGTTCTCGACGTGGTCACGTACATCCAACGCGATGTCGATCCGACGTTATCGTACCGTTTTGCATGCCGGGTTGGCGTGTGCGGATCGTGTGCCATGACGGTCAACGGCCGTCCGCGGTGGACCTGCCGCACACATGTTTCGAAAGTCATCGAAGGCGGCGCTCTCGAAATAGGCCCGCTCGCAAACTTGCCCGTGATCAAAGACCTGGCCACGGACATGACGCGCTTCTTTGAACAGTGGCAGCAGGCAAAGGGCGTGTTCGAACCGACCATGTCGCGGGCTGATCCGATCGCGGCTGTCTTACCTACCGACCCGAAACGACAGAAGGCCGATGCCGGGATCGAGTGCATCAACTGCGGCATCTGCTGGTCGGCGTGCGATACTGTCCGTTGGAACCCGGATTATCTGGGCCCCGCAGCCCTCAATCGCGCCTGGACACTGCAGAACGACAGTCGCGATGGCGGCCAATCGGACCGCATGGTCGCCATTTCGGCGAAGGGTGGCTGCCAAGCCTGCCACACACATCAATCCTGCGAGCAGCATTGTCCGCAGGGCCTCAATCCCACCGCTTCGATCGCGGGCCTGAAACGCATGAGTTTGCAGGCGTATCTGAGGGGGGAGTTGGAATGAATTTTCGCTTGTACTTTTTGCAGCGCGCGACGGCTCTGGTGCTTGCGCCGCTGATCGCGGTGCATCTGATCGTCATTTTCTACGCCACCGCCAAAGGGCTGTCGGCGGCCAGCATTCTTGGGCGCACGCGCGGTTCCGTGGGCTGGGGCGCGTTTTACAGCGTGTTCGTCTGTGCGGCGGCGCTGCACGGCGCGATTGGCTTGCGCAATGTGTTTGCCGAATGGGGACCCGATGCGCTGCGACGCGACACGCGCTTGCTGACCTTGATTTTATGGGCGACCGGATTGGGGCTCACACTGCTTGGTCTGCGCGCCGTTTTCGCGGTGGTGTTGTCATGAGCGGGCGCAGCGACAAACAGCGCAATGCTGCCTATCGCCGTGACGCGTTGTGGTCAGCCGCCATGATTCATCGCGTGAGCGGTGTCGCACTTGCAGTCTTCCTTCCCTTTCACTTCCTGGTGCTTGGTTTCGCCCTGCGCGGCGAAGCGGCTTTCGACGGATTTCTCGGCTGGACCAAGCAACCGATCGTCAAACTGGCCGAAGCCGGCTTGATTTTCTGTCTCGCTGTCCATCTGATCGGTGGCATCCGTGTGTTGATGCTTGAATCGCATGGCTGGCGACCGGGACAACGCGCGTTCGCCATTGGCGGCATTGCAGGCGCCGCGCTGCTCGGCGCTCTTTTCCTCATCACCGCGTAAACACCCCGTGAGTTTCATGGCACAAACCTACGACACACACACCACCGACATTCTCATTCTCGGCGCTGGCGGCGCTGGCCTGTTTGCAGCACTGCACGCCAAGAAGGCCTCAGCCCATCTCTCGGTCACGATCGCGTCGAAGGGATTGCTCGGCAAATCCGGCTGCACACGCATGGTGCAGGGCGGCTACAACGTCGCGCTGATTCCGGGAGACAGCGTTGAACGCCATTTCATGGACACCATCGAGGGCGGCAAATGGCTGCCGAACCAGGACCTCGCGTGGACGCTGGTCACCAAGGCCATCGAGCGCGTGCGCGAACTGGAAAACGAAATCGGCTGCTTCTTTGATCGCAACCCGGATGGCTCGCTGCATGGCAAAGCCTTTGCGGGGCAAACGTTCGACCGCACCGTGCACAAGGGCGATCTCACCGGCATCGAGATCATCAACCGGCTGATGGAGCAGGTTTGGGCGCGCCCCGGCATCCAGCGGCTGGAGGAGCATCGCGCGCTGGCGTTGATCAAAAGCCGTGATCAGAGCGCGCTCGCCGGCGTTCTGCTGCAGGATGTCCGCACGGGTGCGTTCAAATTCGTGCGCGCGAAGGCGGTTCTGCTTGCGACCGGCGGCGGGCCGACCATGTATAAATATCACACGCCCTCCGGCGACAAGAGCATGGATGGCCTCGCCATGGCGCTGCGGGCCGGGCTCACGTTACGGGATATGGAGATGGTGCAGTTTCACCCGACCGGTGTGCTTGCGGGCAAAGGCACACGCATGACCGGCACGATCATTGAGGAAGGCTTGCGCGGCGCGGGCGGTTATCTGCTGAACGGGCAGGACGAACGCTTCATGTTCAAGTACCACGAGCGCGGCGAACGCGCCACGCGCGACCTTGTTTCGCAATCCATGTATCGGGAAATGCAGGCCGGCCATACGACGCCGAACGGCGGCATTTACATTTCCATGGGCCACCTCGGCGCCGACAGGGTGCGTAAACAGTTCAAGGGTATGGTCGAGCGTTGCGCCGACTGTGGCTTCGATCTCGCGGGCGGCAAGGTCGAAGTGGTTCCCACTGCGCATTACTTGATGGGCGGTCTCGAGTGCGATGTCGACACCCGCACGGTGCTGCCGGGTCTCTATGTGGCCGGCGAGGATGCTGGCGGCATGCATGGCGCCAACCGGCTTGGCGGAAACGGTGTCGCAAATTCGACCGTCTTTGGCGGTATCTCCGGTGATGTCATGGCGGCTGACGTCGCGAAAGATCGCACACAGACGGACCCTGATCTCGATCAAGTTTCGGCCGAAATTGACCGCGCGACGAGACCATTCAGGCAACCGCGCGGAAACATCAACGCAGTGCGCGAGACACTGATCGAACGCATGTGGGACGACGCCGGCATCATCCGTACGCACGACCGCCTCACCCGGGCGTCGACGATGCTGGATGATCTTGGGGCTGAACTTTCAGCGGCCGGCGTGCCCGACAACGATCGCGCGTTCAATCTCACCTGGGCCGATTGGCTGAACCTCGATAGCCAGATCCTGGTCTCGAAAGCGATTACGGCTGCTGCCATGAAGCGCGAGAACTCACGTGGCGCCCACTATCGCGACGATTTCCCCGACGCGGGCGACCTGCCGACGTCGCGCTACACGCGCGTGCGTCTAGATGGTGATCGGGTCGACGTCTCGGACGCCCCGGTGAAGTTTACGCTGGTCAAGCCCGGCGAAACGCTGCTCAACGACAAAGCAGCTGCGGAGTGATAGGGCATTAGACGACGAAGGAGCACGCCGAGATGACGAGCCATACATTCAAGGTCGTTTTTGTTCCCGAGCCCGAAGGCGGCTTCACAGTAACTGTGCCCGAACTCCCCGAAGTTGTGACCTGCGGACAGGACATGGACGAGGCCATTCGCATGGCGCAGGAAGCGATCGAACTGGCACTTGAGGTGCGGCTGGAAGAGGGCGATCCCATCCCCGGCAAACAGGGTGTCGAGATCAAGGATCTGACGATTACGATACCCGAGGCTGCATGAGCGGTCCACTGCCTCCGTTGCGTGGGCGCGAGATTATGCGCGCCTTAGAGCGTGCTGGACTCGAGTTGCGCCGCACCCGCGGCAGTCATCATATCTACCGACACATGACGGATAAGCGGCGCCAGACAACCATACCGGATCATGGAGCCCGGGAGTTGCCCAAAGGCACCGTGAAAGCAATCATCGCCCAAGCCGGGCTCACAGAAGACGAGTTCAAAACGTTCCTATGATCCCCTCAACCCTGATCCAATCCACAGCCGAGACCTTGATGGCGAAAGCTGCCATCGAGATCCCGGACGATTATCTCGGCGGCTTGCGCGCGTGCGCGAACACGGAGAAGGGCGATCTCTCGTCGTTTGTCATCAAGGCGATGCTCGACAACTATGAGGCGGCCAAAGAGGACCGCCGCGCCATGTGTGGCGATACCGGTGTGCCGCGCTGGTATGTGAAGTACGGCAACGACGCGCGTGTCGTCGGTGGCCCGGTCGCGCTGGAGGCGGCGTTGCGACGCGCGACCGCTAAAGCCACGCATGACGTGCCGCTGCGGCCCAACCGCGTGCATCCACTTTGGCGCACGGATCATAACAACAATGTCGGCATCAACGCACCCGAGATCGAATACGCGTTTCATCCCGACGGCGACTGGATCGATCTGACGACGGTGCATAAGGGCGGCCTGTTCGGCTCAGACTATCGGATGCTGTTTCCAGGTGACGGCATGGACGGCATCCGCCGCTTTTACCTCGACACGCTGATTGGCTTCGGCAAGCGGGGCCTGGCCTGCCAGCCAGCCATCATCGGCGTCGGCCTCGGCGGCTCCAAGGACGCCTGCATGACGCTTGGCAAACAGGCCTCATGCCTACGTACGGTCGGCTCAAAGAATCCCGATCCGAAAATCGCCGCGCTGGAGGACGACTTCAAGACGCTCGGCAATTCCATCGGTATGGGCGCCATGGGCTTCATGGGCTCATCCATGGTCGTCGCGTGCAACATTGAAGTCGGGTATTGCCACACGGGTGGGATGCCCATGAGCGTGCACATGTTCTGCTTGTCATCGCGCCGTGCAACGGCCCGCATCCACGCCGATGGCCGCGTCGCGTATCGCACCGATCCCGGGTGGTTCACGGACTACTCACGCCGCACCGGAATCGAGTGGGCGGGTACGGATCATGCCTTGCAGGCAGCGGAGTGATGTCATGACCTTACGCACGATCCACCTCACCCTGCCGGCCACGACCGAGGAACTCGCCAAGCTGCAAATTGGCGACGTCGTCTATCTCACTGGCCGCGTGCACACGGCGCGTGAGGGCGTCTACAAGCGCGCCGTCGATGACGGTGTCGCGCTGCCCGCGGATATCGGCAGCGCAAGTTTTCACTGCTCACCGGCCGCATCCCTCAATCACAACGGCTCAGCCACGGTTGGCGCAGTTACGGCAACCGCGAGCTTTCGCTTTTCCAAGTGGATCGACGGTTGGCTGAAGGTGTCGGGTTGCAACGTCATCATCGGCAAAGGCGGCATGTCGAGCGCCGACTACAAACGGGCCTTTGTGCCCAACAAAGCCATCTATTTGACCACTGTCGGCTACGGCACGGGCGCACTGCTCGGGCGCGGCATCAAAAATGTGCCGGCCACCCATTGGCTGGATGAACTTGGACTTGCCCAGGGAATCTGGGTGCTCGATGTTGAAAACTTTGGTCCGTTTCTGGTCGATAGCGACTTTGACGGCAATTCGCTGTTCGAGCGCGAAAACGCCAAGATCGCGCCAGGGATTGCGGCCCTTTATGCTGGCACCAAACCGCCAGCGCTCCGCCGCTTCGGCGAAACCGACGACCGCACCGACGAAGTGATCTGAGACATGGCAATTAACAACCGCGGCGCCGACATCGTTGTGCAAGCCCTGAAGCGGGCCAGCGTCGGTCGCGTGTTTGCGCTCTCTGGCAACCATATCATGTCGCTGTTCGACGCGCTCCTCGGATCGGGTATCGAAATTATCCATACTCGTCATGAGGCAGCCTGCGTGCATATGGCCGACGCCCACGCACGGCTCACCGGCACCATCGGCGTCGCCCTCGTCACGGGCGGGCAAGGCTTTACCAACGCCGCGGCCGGATTGCCAACGGCGCTCGCGGCCGACAGTCCAGTGCTGCTGCTGTCAGGTGATACCGCCACCAACGAAGTTGGTCGCGGCGCGTTTCAGGAGCTTGATCAGGTCGCGATGTCGCGCCCTGTGACGAAAGCCTCTTGGCGCGCTGAAACCAGCGACGATCTCGGCAACGGTATTCTTCGCGCCATCAGTGCGGCTTGCAGCGGCCGTCCTGGTCCCGTGCATGTCGCACTGCCATCCGATCTCCTCGAACAGCCAACCAACGCCAAGATCACGGCGACGGCGGCCCGTACCGGCCTGCCAATGAATCCCGACGAGCTCCGTCGCATCGCCGGTTTAGTTGCCGCATCAGCACGACCGATCGTCCTGGCCGGCCCACTGTTTGCGCGACCGGAGGCGCGCAAATCTCTCGACCTGTTCGAACGGCAGACGCGCGTTCCAGTCATGCTGATGGAGAGCCCGCGCGGTCTTAATGATCCAAGCCTCGGGGCTTTCGCCGAGGTGGTGCGCGAGGCTGATCTCGTCATTTTGCTAGGCAAGCCGCTCGATTTTACCTTGAAGTTCGGTGCGCCGCCGCACATCTCCGACCGGGCCAAATTCATCGACATCGACCCAGACGAAGCGCTGATCGCGCGCGCGACGCGAGAGCATCCTGGCCGTGTCATGGCCCACCTATGCACGGACCCGGAGATGGCTCTCGGTGCGCTTGGCACACTTCTGAGCGGTGATGACCGCGACGGGTGGTTCAAACACGCGCTGCGCTTGCGTGACCACCGGCCGCCGAACTGGTCCATATGTGCGGGCACCAAGGAACGTCTGCACCCCATCGAGATGTGCCGTGCTGTCCACGATGTTTTAGCGCGCGACGTCGACAGTATTTTCATCGCTGATGGCGGCGAAGTTGGCCAATGGGCGCAGGCCTGCATCAGCGCACCGCGCCGTGTGATCAACGGCGTCGCCGGTTCCATCGGCGCGTCGATCCCGTTTGCGATCGCGGCCCGCGTCGTCGAGCGCCGGGCGCCCATCATCGCCGTCATGGGCGACGGCACGTTCGGTTTTCACATGGCGGAGTTCGATACCGCAGTTCGCCACGACCTGCCGTTTGTCGCTGTGGTCGGCAATGATGCGCTGTGGAATGCGGAGCATCAGTTGCAGGTGCGCACCTATGGCGCCGATCGCGCCCACAGTTGTGGTCTCTTGCCGACTGCCTATCACGCCGTCGCAACGGCACTTGGTGGTTACGGAGAATGTGTGACGACTGCAGATCAATTACCAAGTGCCCTCGCGCGCGCCATTGCCAGTGGCAAGCCCGCCTGCCTGAACGTCATGACCGAGAGCCACCCCGCCCCCACCATCCAACGCGACCGCGAGGGGGCTGGGAAACCGTGAGGAGGCTAGCTGGTCAATTCTCAGACCATCAGTGGCGCCGAGGCCTGCGCCTCGTTGGTCGGCCAAGGGCTGGCGGATGCGACAAGCGCGACACTGGCAGACGCCTGCCAGCGGTCCTATCTCCGTCGGAACTGCGGAGAGTGTCTTACGTATGAAATCGATCACGCCCGAACCAACCCAACCTGGCCAACAGAGCGTTTGGTCCTATCCACGGCCAGCAACGGCGCAGGCATGTGACCATCACATCAAAATCATCCACCGCGGGATCGTCGTAGCCGAAACCCGCCGTGGCGTTCGGACGTTAGAGACCAGTCATCCGCCCAGCTACTATTTTCCACGCCAGGACATCGCGTTTGAATTTCTGCGGACCAGCACCCGCAGTTCCATGTGTGAATGGAAGGGACAGGCCGCGTATTTTGACGTGCAGATCGGCGACGAAACGTTGCGCGATGTCGGCTGGAGCTATCCGTCGCCCACGCCTGTGTTCGAGATATTGAGGGACCATATCGCGTTCTATGCAGCGCCTTTCGAGGGATGCTACGTGGACGGTGAAAAGGTCACGCCGCAGCCCGGCACTTATTATGGTGGCTGGGTGACGTCGATGGTCAAGGGTCCGTTCAAGGGTGTGCCCGGCAGCATGTTTTGGTAACGTGCACGCACGCGGGTGGCTTGCGCACTCGGACGACGAGCACTGTGACAATCACTGTCACGTGATGGCAAACCGTCATGAGATGTTAAGCCGTCGTCTACGAGCTATCGTACAACGAAATTAAGCTTTGACTGATCGCCATGTTTCGCAAAGCCGAGGACATAGACATGACCAGGATTATTGACCGTCGCGTGCTCGTTGGCACGTTAGTCTCACTTGGCCTTGCGATCGGTCCGGTGTTTGCCGCTGACCCAGTCCGGGTCGGCTCAAAACTCGATGCAGAGGGCGGACTACTCGGCAACATGATTGTCCACGTTCTTGAAGCGAACGGCATCAAGACCATAAACAAGATACAAATGGGCGCAACCAAGATCGTCCGTAGTGCGCTGATCGCCGGTGAAATCGATATCTATCCCGAATATACCGGCAATGCGGGTTTCTTCTTCAGCGTTGATCGTGACCCCGCCTGGAAGAACGCCGCACAAGCCGCAGCAAAGGCTGCAGAGCTCGACCTCGCGAACAAGATCGTCTGGCTAAAATCGGCGCCCGCGAACAACACATGGGCTATTGCCGTGCGCAAGGATCTGGCAGATGCTAACAAACTCGCGTCGATGGATGATTTAGGGAAATTCATCAACGCAGGCGGCACATTCAAGCTCGCAGCTTCCGCTGAGTTTGTTGAAAGTCCGGCGGCCCTGCCATCGTTCCAATCGGCCTACGGATTCAAGTTGGCCGCGAGCCAGACCCTCGTTCTGGCGGGTGGCGACACTGCCGCCACAATCCGGGCTGCCGCCGAAAAAACCTCCGGCGTGAACGCGGCCATGGTCTATGGCACTGACGGCGCGATCGCCGCACTTGGTCTTGTCGTTATGGCAGACACGAAAGGTGCGCAGGCGATTTACGAACCAGCTCCAACTGTTCGCAAGGCGACCCTCGATGCCAATCCCAAGATCAGGGAGTTGCTCGATCCGGTATTTGCCTCGCTCGATGCCATGACCCTCCAGGGGCTGAATGCTAAAGTTCAGGTGGAGGGCCAGGACAGCAAGAAAGTGGCTTTAGACTACCTCAAGGCCAAAGGCTTCGTGAAGTAAGCGGCAGGTCACGTTGTCAAGGCAGTTCATCCACAATCGCCCTCTCGTTGTGCTCGTTGCTTGCGGGCTCCTGGGCGCTGCCGTTCTGCCATTCCTGACGCACGCGCCAAACCGTTTGGTTTCGGGGCAACCCATCTGGCTTGTCGCGCTCCCCCCTCGCAATTTGGCCGTGGCTGCGCTTGCAGCGCTCGTGCTGATGTCTGGGAGCTTCGTGCCGCAGACCCGGCGGCTGCTTGGCAGCATCGCCATCGCGGCTTTGATTTTTCTCATCGCGCTGTTGTTTCTGGCGGGTGCGGAGGCTCGTACGTTGGCTGCGGGGTCGAGCGCCAATGCTCGGACATCTTTCGGGTCAGGATTTTGGGTCTTGTCCGTCGCCACAGCCTTGAGCCTCGCCGACACCTTGTCCCGGGCTGGGTGTAGCGCATCAACGCGCTTCATGGCTGGGCTGTGCGCCGCGATTTCCGCAGCCATCATGATCGGCAGCGGGCATCTCAGCGACCTCTCGATCTTAAAGGAATATGCCAACAAAGCCGATATCTTCTGGCAAGCAGTTTGGCGTCACATGCTGCTTGTGGCCGGTTCCATATTGCCGACGCTGCTTTTGGGTGTGCCCCTCGGCGTACTTGCCTTTCGCCGACCGAGCTTTGCGGGCAAACTTCTAAACGGGCTTAACGTCATCCAGACAATTCCGTCGATCGCGCTGTTCGGCCTGTTGATGGCGCCCTTGTCAGCCTTAGCCTTGGCCGTGCCATCGCTGCGCGCCGCAGGTATCAGCGGCATTGGCCTTGCGCCCGCGATCATTGCCCTTACGCTTTATTGCCTGCTGCCGGTGGTGCGCAACACGCTTGAAGGGCTGGTGAACGTGCCTCACCACGTTGTCGTCGCGGCACGCGGTATGGGCATGACGGAGCGTCAGATTTTGATGCAGATCCAGATGCCGCTCGCCATGCCGGTATTCCTATCAGGTCTGCATATTACCATGGTTCAGGCGATTGGCCTGGCCGCGGTCGCGGCACTGATCGGCGCGGGAGGACTAGGTAGCATTATGTTTCAGGGCCTGTTTGCCAACGCACTCGATCTGGTGCTGTTGGGTGCTGTACCCATCGTCATGATGGTTGTGGTCGTGGATGCCGTTTTCAAGTTTGGCGTCGCACGGTTGAAAAGGACCGGCGGATTGAACGGGGCCGGCGAATGATTCGGTTCAAGGGTGTTTCCAAAAAATACGGCGATCTCACCGTCATCGACAACCTCGACCTCCAAATCGAAAAGGGCGAGTTCTGCGTCCTGATTGGCGCATCAGGGTCGGGCAAATCGACGATCCTGAAAATGATAAACCGTCTCGAAGAACATGACACAGGCGAAATCCGGTTTGCGGGCGAAGAGATCCGCCGCTTCAAGCCGGAGGTCATTCGCCGCCAGATGGGCTATGCGATCCAATCGGTTGGCCTGTTTCCCCATTGGACGATCGCGGACAATATCGCGACGGTTCCCCGCTTACTTGGCTGGGATGAGACGCGGATCGACGCGCGTATTTCGGAGCTGCTGACACTCCTTGATCTCGATGCAGTCCGGCTTCGCACAGCCTATCCACACACGCTATCGGGAGGACAGCAACAGCGCGTCGGCGTTGCCCGCGCCTTGGCGGCCGATCCTGACGTGCTGTTGATGGATGAGCCGTTTGGTGCGCTTGACCCCATCGTCCGGGAGGGCCTTCAAGTGGAGATCAGCCGCATTCACCGGGCGACCAACAAGACCATTGTTTTTGTCACCCATGACATGGATGAAGCGTTGAGGCTCGCGACCCGCATCGTGATCATAGACAAGGGGCAGATTGTCCAGGCTGCAAGTCCACGCACGCTGCTGAATGCGCCCGTCGATTCATTCGTGCGCGACTTTCTTGGGCGAGAAGATTATGGCCTCAAGCTTTTATCTGTCGAAACAGTAGCCGATCATATGCGCGCTGGTGCGGCAAACTCGGACGGTGAAGTCATCGGTATGAATGACAATCTGCGCACAGCGCTGTCACGCCTCGTCGCGTTGAAATGCAGCCAACTTTCAGTCGTCGATCGCGATGGTCGTGCTGTTGGAACGCTCCATTTGTCGGACATCGTATCGTGAGCGCTGGCACCGCAAACGTTCAAGTTGGGTCAGCAAAACGTCGATTTTGCACAGGATTGTTCGCATTTATCGCGCTTCTAACAGGCCTGCCCTTCAGCCAACCCCTATTCGCCAGACTGTTTCCGCAGCTGGATCGGCCGCTGTATCAGCAGCATGAGTTCTTGGACCTCGTCCTTGCGCATCTCGGTCTCGTTGCGGCCTCGAGTGCGTGTGCCGCATTGGTCGGCATTGGCGCGGCCATTTATGTGACGCGCCCGTCAGGACAGGAGTTCCGTCGGCTGGTTGAGATCCTGACAACGATGGGTCAGACGTTCCCGCCTGTTGCGGTTCTCGCTTTGGCCGTTCCAATAATTGGCTATGGCTTCTGGCCGGCGTTTATCGGGCTCGTACTCTACAGCATACTGCCGATCTGCGAGAACACGATTGCTGGGATTGAAAGCGTCCCCGATGCAGTAATGATGGCCGGCCGAGGCGTTGGCATGACACCGCTCGGACTGCTTTGCGCCATCGAATTGCCTTTGGCTGCTCCGGTCATCATGGCCGGTATCCGCACGTCGGTGATCATCAATGTGAGCACCGCGGCTATCGCCTCAACGGTGGGTGCGGTCTCTCTCGGATCGCCCATCATCATCGGCCTCAATGGCAACAACACGGCTTATGTTTTGCAGGGGGCTTTGCTTGTCACGGGCTTGGCCATTGTCATTGATTCGGGTTTCGAGGTGGCAATGGTTCACGCGCGCCGCTGGACCCAGCTCTAACATGCCGCCCAACTCGGACCATCGCGACAACCGAAAACAACAACCCCAACCTGCATGTGCATGGGCTTCCTATCGGCGTCGCGGATGCTGATGGCGGGCCCGGCGCCCTCAATTCCCCAAGAACACAGCCTTCAGGAATCCAGAACTCGGGATTACCAATAGCTCCGTATAGAGCATGACGGTCAGGAACAGCGCACCGAACGAGATGGCAGTGAGGTACATGGCCATCCAGTCCTTCATGCGCGACAGAAGCGAGACGCTACCCATGCCGGCGGACTGGTTACCGCGGTTAGCCCAGCGCTGCTTCGACAGCCGCCAGAGCATGTAGATCTTCACCGCCGCGTTCAGCAGCTGGTTGGTGTACAGCGTCCATACATAGTTCATCTCGACTTTTCGGGCATAGGTCCAAAGCACCATCGAGAGGATCATGCGGGTGATGGCAATATAGACAACGTAAGCCGCGAAGAAGGGCCAGCCAACCTTGATCGTTCCGGACAATGCGAGAATGGGCGAAAACAGCATGGTCCACATGGCCAGGCGTTGGTCGATCAGACACCACCAGATGAAAAAAGGCATGCGCGTCGGCCCAAGCAGGATGGCGCGATAGCCGTTGCGGAGCATGTTGCCGGACCAGCGCCGCAAATTCTCGACCATGCGTCGATAGCCATTGCCCTCGACGACTTCGATCGTGGTGCCATTGGCGTCCGGCACGTAGGTCATGCGCACGCCGTACTTGAGCAGCGTGTACCACGTGCTTTTGTCATCGCCGGACAGGAACCGAAACGTGCCCCAGAGCCAGTGATTGAGAAAATCCGCTTCCTGAAGGCGGATGAATTCTTCCTTCACAATGTGCTCAGCGCGGAACACAGACATGCGGCCGGTCAACGTCAGCACACGGCCCGATAGCGCGTGGCTCTGCATGGCCAAGCGGCGTTGTGCAAAGCGCATGTTCAACCAGGGTGTCATCCACCAGACGCCCTTGACGAGCACGTCTTCGTTGGTCGTCAGCGCGTGAAGACCGGGATCGATGGCAAACAGCGGCAAGCACTTCTTCAGGCATCCCGGGTGCATGACGAAGTCGCCGTCCATGAACACAACGATATCGCCCTTTGGCACCATGGCGCGGCTCATGGCACGCAGAATGAGCGCAATGGCGACGCGTTTGCCCGGCTGGTTCTGGCGGATAATCTTCAACGTGATGTCGCAGTCGGCGCCGACTATTTTCAGGTAGTTGGCGATTTTGTCTTCATCTGGCCGTTCGCTTGAGCCGAGCCAAAGGGTGGCTGGCACGCCGCATTCGCGAATCTGGTTGACCAGGCCGCTGATAACCGCCTCCGAGATTTCGCGGTGCTCGCGGAATGTAGTCATTTGGATATGAATGTGGCGCGGGCGCCAACCTGAATCCCAAACCTCTTTGGCGCGTGCAGCCGCGCGCGGGTAGGCAACTTTTTCGTAGATTTTAGCGCGCGCAAAATGGTTGAACCACCAGCCATAACGCCAGACACCGAGGATACCGATAATGTATGTGACTTCGCGCAGCTCGGGCGAATAGATTGAGTTAGGCAGCAGCAACAACATGCAGAAACAAGCCGCGAAATAGAGCGCGATTTTGAGCTGCACCAACGGCGACCATTTTTCGAGAAAGGTCGGCTGGTAGTAGGCCTGGTCGATGAAGCGTTCATAGGCCGCTGGACCGTCATCCCGGCGCAATCCAGGATCTACGACAGGCTGAACAGTTCGCAACGGTCCGGTTCTGACGATACGTGCCGTGGGTCCCGGCCTTCGCCGGAATGACGACGTGTTTTGTGATCCGCCGCTGTCCTCGGCGGTGCCCGCGGTTTGCGGGGTGCCACTAAGGCCGGGCGCCAACGCGCTGGCGAGCGGCCGCTTGCGCGCGAAAGCCGGATGGATCGGCCGGGGATGAGTGGTTGTCGGTTCGGCCATGCATCCTCACATGCCAAGGCCGGGGGCCGTCGAAAGTTTTTGTTTCAGCGATCCCATGACAGAGTTGGTCGTGCGACTTGGGAACACGGCAATAACGGGCAAGCCGGATCGATAGCGCTCGAC
The DNA here is from genome assembly GCA_031409695.1 of Hyphomicrobiaceae bacterium. Taxonomy (GTDB): domain Bacteria; phylum Pseudomonadota; class Alphaproteobacteria; order Rhizobiales; family Hyphomicrobiaceae; genus JABFRJ01. Next base: position 2,050 of record JANNXS010000163.1, on the reverse strand, counting down.
ATCGCCGGTCACGCGCGCCTGATCGAGAAACTGAATTGTGACCTTCGCCGAACGATCAACGGGTCCGCGCCAGCGGTAGCCCGGATTTTGCGCAGCGTTTTGCTCTTTCACAAAGCCGCTCGTCCGGTCGATCTGCAGAACTTTCCCCTTCAGCGTTTCGCCAAGTGCCGGCACGTACAGCAGCACCTCATCACCCTGGCCAACGCGCAGGATCTCGTCCTGATTGAGGAACGCCGTCACCTGCCGCATGCGGCGCTGTTCAATGATGGCAATGATATCGCCGCGGCGCACAGCACCTCGATCGACATGCGGCAGCTCTAAAAGCGTGCCATCGAAGGGCGCGCGCACCGCGAGACGGTTCTTGTGGTCAACCAAGGCCGTGCGCTTTTTATCGGCAAGCTCGATTTCGCTGGCCGCACGCGTGATTTCAGCTTCAAGCTGGGCCGTCTCGCCGACCATGTTTTGGCCGGTATAATGGTACTTGCCATCGTTCTGAACGGCGAGCGTCCGCTGACTGACGAGTTCAACGCGCTTTGCTTCAAGCGACTTGCGCAAGGTGGCAAGCAGTTTCTCGGCGTCTTCAAGCTTGGCGTCGGTCGTGAAGCCTTTCATATGCAGGTGCGCGAAGCGGCCATGCTGTTGTTCGGCGGCTTGGACCTGCGCTTGCAAGCCCTCCATCTCAAGTTTCACTTGCTCAATCGATTTCGCGGTCACGGTCGAGAAGCTGCGCATGCGCGCGTGCTCGTCTTCGAGACGCTGTTTCAGGAAAACAAGTTGAGTCGTCTTTTCCTTGACCGTGATGGCCGCGACCTCGATCTCGCGCTCGATCTGGTTGTCGACCACGCGAATGACGACATCGCCTGAAGCCACGCTGTCGCCGGGTTTTGCACTCGTCCATTGCACTTGGCCCTCGGCCTGGCTTGCAACGGCTTCGACGGGCGCCGAGATAACGGCTGTTTGAACCTCCAGCCGATAGAAATTCGAGTACGCGAGCAGGCCCGTGTAGGCAAAGATGCCGATGCCGACGGCACCGTAAAAGGCGGTCATGGCAATGGCTTTGACCGGCCAACGCCTGAGGGGGACTTCCGCGGACCGTGGCTTGGTCGGCTCCAGAGAGGCCGGCGTCACGGGCACGTCGATGCGCTGGATCGTGTCCTGCACATCGACCATGGAGCCGCGAACCAGCTCTTCCAAGAAGTGCTGCATCAACTCGCGTTCGCGCTCACCCAGTTCCGTAAACTGGACGGCGAACATCTGCGTTGCCGGATCGCGACGCACGACCTCGGCTTTGCAGGTAAATGAAACGTCAAAGCCTTGAAAAGGCAACGACAAATGCAGGTCTACCGGCGAACCAGGGTCTGGCAGAACGCCCGGAAATCCGTCGACCCGCAGGCCACCAAGGCTCCAGTCGGTGGCACGCATGGTGTGGCCGTCGACAGCCACGTACAATGGCGCCGTCACCCGGTGGTGACGCCGTTGGTCCGGCCGTTCGCGTTTGACCTTCACACCCATTCGAACTCACTTAGGGCGCGCAGGTGCCACCAACGCCCTGCCTACAGACGCACCCCGCGTGGCTATTGGTGTCACAACGCGGTTAACAGCTGTTTGCCAAGCCGAGGCCGAATGACAGGCATAAGGTTTCGTTCACCACTTGCCGCAACTGAATGGCAACGCCACCGGACTATATTGGCGGCCCATGAGACCTATGCTGCAGGCTTGGCGCACAATACCCACCCTTGATGTTGCGTTCCGCGTGGTGCGGGCGGTCGCGATCACGTGGGTTATTCTGTTTGTGGGCCTAAGTGCCTTTCAACGCACGCTGCTCTATCCGGCAGGCGGCTTCATGCAGACGCCAGCGCAAGGTGGGTTTCACGATGTAGGTGACGAGCGGCTTGCAACGAGCGACGGACTAAGAGCCTGTCCGGAATTTTCTTGAATCATCGGAATCACTTGTGATTCAAGGTGTCCGTGCGCGTGATTCGCGAGAATGGGCATGTGGACGCAGGAAAACCGGGCGCGCTACGAGCGCAAAGGCCGCTACCCGAGCGAT
>JANNXS010000162.1:0-5679 GCA_031409695.1 Hyphomicrobiaceae bacterium | reverse complement strand
CAGACACCGTGGATCGGCGATCTCGAAGTGATCCCCGGTGCCGAAGCGGAAGTCCTTTACGCCGTCGAGGACAACAATCCCTATGCCGATCGGCTTTTCGGCGATGCCAAGACCAGCATCGAAGAGATGATTGTGGCGACGGCGCAGAAATACGCGGGCCACCCCGGCCTTGCCCGCGCCGGGCTGAACCCGGTTGAGTTCCGCATCTGGTTCCAAAGCCTCGTGAAACAGGAGTCCGGGTTTTCCATCGGGGCGCGCAGCCCAGTTGGAGCTTTTGGCCTGACGCAGGTCATGCCGGACACCGCCAAGGACCTCGGCATCTACCCCGCCTATTATGATGACCCGATGCTGCAACTGGATGGTGGTGCGCGGTATTTCCTGACCCAACTCAATACCTTTGGCTCGGTGCCGCTGGCTTTGGCCGCCTACAATGCCGGTCCCGGCAATGTCACAAAGTATAGCGGTATCCCACCGTTTGAAGAGACGCAGAATTACGTTGTTCGCATCACCGGGTTCTTCAACGCTTATGCCGGTAAGATCACCGGCGTCGATCAAGTCGGCACTTTTGATCCCCGCGACATGGCGATCGCCGAGGCGAGCAACACTTCGGACGCGGGACTGCATTACGGCATGCATGCCAGCATCGAGATCGAGGCATCGTTGAAACGGCTGCGCGCCATCATCGAACGCATCCCCACGACCGAATCGACCAAGGAGGCCCTCGACCTCAACAGCTATGCCCGGGCGGAAGCCGTCCGGATCGGGCTGATGGTCGAGCGGGTCAAGGCAGCCCGCGTGAAGGTTGATCAGGCCCGCTACGCACTCTGGCTGCAGGCCTATGCCATCGACGCAACATTCATCAAAGTAAAGGGTGGTTCCGAATGATCCGCAATCTTGTCCGGGGTCTCGGCCCTTTTCTGATCTCTGCAGCCGTGCTCTCCTCGGCCCCTGCCCTCGCGCAGGGCGTGCCCACAGTCGATCTCACCAGCATCGCCAAGATCGGAGAGGTTCTGACCGAGGCCAAGCTGCAGGTGAAGGAAATGATCGCCTCCAACCTGAAGCTCGATGAGCAGATCCTAAAGCAGATAGAACAGATCGCCACGCGTTGGCGGCAAACATCCGGCATGACAGGCAGGTCCATTTGACGGCACCCTTGCCCTCTTTGATCCATCACCGCATGTGACCGCTATTCGGCAAAAGCAGACACTCGCAGTTAGGAATCGGCATCGGCGTCAGGTCAAAATTTCCTCTAGCTCAAAGAGGTTGCCCCATGGATCGGCAAAGAAGGCGATCCTCCTGGCAATCGCTTCAACGTTGAACGGCTCGGCTACAACTTTCACGTTGCGCGCCTTCAAATTCTCGACAGTCCTGTCCACCGAAGGCACGGTGAAGCAGACATGATGCAGGCCCTGGAAGCCAAACGTCGCCACAAAATCCAACTCGGCTCTTGGTGACGCCTCTGGTTCATTTCCGCCAACGATCTCAAGAACCGTCCCATCATCGCCGGCAGCTGCCAGATAACCCATCTGAACTCCCAGCATCGGCTCAGGCCATTCGTGAACCACGCGAAAATCCAACTTGTCGACCAACCACGACTTTGCGGCCTCGTAGTCAGGAACGCGAAGGCAAACGTGGGCGTGTCGGAAGTCAGCAAACGTCGCGTCGAGCGCCTTGGGCGGCAAGTGGAACGCAGTCATAGCGAAACGCCTCCGTTTGGTGATCCGGGGACCATAGCATTAATGGGGGGTAAGCTGCCAACCGGACGTTACGCCGATTTCGCCCAACTACAGAACCGCGAACGCTGCTGGCGTCCAATCCAAGCGAGCTGCTGCGGGCCATAGCAGCAACGCTGCACCTTTGCGGTCATAGGTCGCGAACCATGCGGACTTCTGTGTCGCCCGCCCCAGTGTCAGCCATGTGTTGCGCATCGACAAAGCCGAAACTGCGGTACAGGGCCACTGCCTCGGTATGGCGTGGACCTGCGGCCAACATCATTTTTTGGTAACCAAGCGCTTTGCCGGTTGCCAGAAGTTCGGCAACCAGCGCCCGCCCCACCCCGTGCCCGCGCGCCACATCGCGCACATACATCCGGTTCATCTCGCAAATCGTTTCGGAGTAGCGTTTGGTCATCACCACCCCGACCGGCACCCCGTCAAGCCGCGCCAGAAGGCAATCGGCTGAAGGCGGCACAAAGCGGGTCAGCAGGTCGCGCATCTGACCCTCGATGTCCTGCGCGGCAAAATAGGCGTCGAGCAACGCGGCTTCATCGGGGTAACGGATACGCAGCCAAGTTATGTAGTCTTGCACGAGATGGCGGACATCGTCAGCCTCAGCTTCGTCTCGAACATGGATGATCTGAAGCATTCTGCGGGGCCGCCCTGTGCTTTGCCGACGTGGCTTGTCCCGACATTCCCCACGTGGCCTGCCGCTTGACCGAAGGGTCGCTTGAACGAGCGATCTGATCAAGCGTCTTTCGCCGCGAGCGGAATCCATGGTCGAAGAAATGCCGGGAGTTGGACGGATCGGGCCGTGAACCCACATCATTCTTGCCCGGCAGCGACGATTTTCAGCGTGGCGGACAAACCTGCCCTATCGCTTTCGTTCAGTTGGGTCCGTTGCGACGGTAGGCACGCAAACGATGACTCCAGCTCCAGGCATTCAGGACCGCAGATTTTCTTAACGTCAACTGGCTGCTTTTGATGTATCTCGAGAAAACAACAGTTCTGTTGAGTGTCTTCTTTCCGCCCGATACGATTGATCAGCAGAGAAGTGACGATCGATGTTACGCTGTCCTGTCGGCATAGCCGAGGACGTGGCGGGTTTGGCGGGCAGGAGAGAAGCCATGCCTATCGAAACACTTCCCGCCCTTCGTCCCGTGCGCGCGCCTTGGAACAAGGGCCGAATCGTTGGCCAGAAGCGGCCGCTGCTGCCCAAACATGTCTGGTCCATCCGTGTGCGGCTGGAAATGGCTGACAACAAGCGCGATCTCGCGTTGTTCAACATGGCCATCGATTGCAAGCTCCGGGGTTGCGATCTGGTCTGCCTGAAGGTGAATGACGTTTACGCCGCAGGCCGTGTCAAGGAGCGCGCCTCGGTCACGCAAAGCAAGACGCGCAAGCCTGTGCGTTTTGAGATCACAGAAACCACGCGCCTTTCGGTGGAGCGATGGATCAAGGATCCCGAAATGAACGGTTGTGAATACCTCTGGCCCAGCCGTGTCCATGCCAGCCCGCACCTCTCCACGCGACAGTATGCCCGGATCATGCGTGACTGGGTGCTCTCAATCGGGCTGGAACCGAGCGCCTACGGCACCCATTCGATGCGCCGCACCAAGGTTGCCCAGATTTACAAAAAGACGGGAAACCTGCGCGCTGTTCAGCTGTTGCTGGGCCACACCAAGATGGACAGCACCGTGCGCTATCTCGGCGTCGATCTGGATGATGCGCTTTCCTTGTCGGAAGGGATCGATCTGTAAGCTTTACCTGGCCGGCTTATATCGGCCAGGTATGTCGCCTGGAGCGACAATTTGCTTGATCTCACGTCCAGTGTAGCTTAACGAGACATCATGAAGCAGATCAGCTATACGAAAGCCGCTATAAGGGCGTTGCGACGAATGCCGGCGAACACAGCTACATTGATCCGCACCAAGATCGAGGCCTATGCGCAAGATCCGAGTTCGCAGGCGAACAATGTGAAATCCTTGAAAGGCCGAGAGGGGATACGGCTGCGTGTCGGGGATTGGCGGGTAATCATGGATGATCAGGGCAATGTCCTGGCTGTTCTCGAAATCGGGCCACGCGGCGGCATCTATGACTGAAAGGGCATGACATGAACGAGATGGTGACGATTCCACGCGACGAATATGACCGCCTGCGGGCTGCGGCCGAAGATTTGGCCGACCTGCAGACCTTTGACCGCGCCAGGGCCGCACTTGCGGCGGGCGAGGATGAACTGATTCCAGCCGACTACGCAAACCGCCTGCTGAACGGGGAAATCCCGTTGCGCGTCTACCGCGACCTGCGCGGGATGACACAAGCCGCCCTGGCCGAAAAAGCGGGCGTGAACCGCGTGACGGTGGCCGAAATCGAAACAGGCCGAAAGCAGGGTTCGATCGCGACCCTACGGGCCTTGGCCGATGCGCTCAGAGTCAGTCTGGATGATCTGGTAGAGTAAGGTCGGCCCAAAGCGGCCGGTCGGCTGTGCCAGGGCGCTTCTCCGTAGCGGCCATTTATCCTTGCCGCAGCAAAACCGACCGGGCAGTGTCGGCGATGCGGACAAAGCGGGCCTATGCGTTCATGCACTTGCATTTCTTGAGCGAGCCATTGTGATCTATGGTTTGGTCGGCCGGACAAAAGTCGATGCGGGCGACATTTCTGGTTTTCACTTTGGTGCGGATGTCCGTCCATGCTAAGCTTGCAAGCGAAATGACCCGGAGGCAGCCATGGAGTTCGACGAATCCACCGACACAGATTTCGTGAAATTCTGGAACGCCGTTCTTGAGCCGAAGTTCACAAAATACCGACACATCCTTCAAGGCGGCCTATCGCGACACTCCGCTGCGGTGTTGCCGAAATTGCCAATCAAAAAGGGAATGTCAGTGCTGGACGTCGGCTGTGGCTGGGGCGACATGTCGCTTCAGGTGGCAGAAGTTGTCGGATCCAATGGTCGCGTCGTCGGGATTGATTGCGTCGAAGCGTTCCTGAAAGAGGCCAGGAAGGACGCTGCGGCAAAGGGACTTTCAAACGTCAAGTTCTCTCGCGGAGATGCCGAAGTCGCGCTTCCCGAGAATGAGTTCGACTATGTGGTTGCGCGGTTTGGCACGATGTTCTTCACAAACCCTGTCGCTGCGTTGCGACGGATGCGGAAGGCGCTCAAGCCGGGGGGGCAGATTACCCATATCGTCTGGCGTCGGCGCGAAGACAACCCGGCCTGGCAGGAAGCAAAGGAAATCACCCTTCGGCATCTTCCGCCTCCGGGCGAAGATGCCGATACCTGTGGGCCTGGCCCATTCTCGATGGGCAATCAAGAGATGGCAGGCCTGATGATGAAGAGCGCCGGTTACGAGGATGTCACGTTCACCCGTGTTGACGAAAAGATCATGGTCGGCACAACCCCGGAAGAATGCATCGCGTTCGCCTTGGCCATCGGTCCGGGGGGCGAGGTCTTCCGAGAGGCAGGAAAGGAGCTTGCCGAGGCCAAGCGTCCAGCAATCGAGAGAGAGATGCGGACCTTCTTCGAGGGCCAGGAACGGGACAAGAACGGCATCTGGGCACCCACCTCCTCATGGGTGATATCCGCACGCAATCCAGGTTGATCGCAATTTCGTACCGGCGCAGCACTGGTAGCCCTGTCAGAGGTCCAAGAAGGACAAAATGCAGTCCGCTGAGGGCTCCTTGCAGCCGTGCGGCGGCGCAGTATTCCCGCTGACCCTTCGTAGTTGGCCAGCGGCGTGATCGGCCGAGGCTGTGTGAAAACTCGCCTGCGGCATCCACTCGACGGAACGATATTCCAGCATCGCGCCGTGACGACAACATCGTTCTAGGTGTTCAGTCCCGGCATCTGGTGGATCGGGTCGAGGATGAATCGATCTGGCTCTGATGTCCAGATTTTGCAGATGTATTCGTAGGGGGTGAGGCCGCTGAGGGTCTTGAGCCTGCGGGCGAAGTTGTAGGCCGCCAG
>JANNXS010000161.1:0-10140 GCA_031409695.1 Hyphomicrobiaceae bacterium | reverse complement strand
ATGCCTCTGGAGGTTTCCGTTGAGCAATCGGGGGCAACAGCCAGCGGCGCCGAGGATGAAGTGCCATGACGTCGAATGATATCAGTCCACCCGAGGTCCGGTTTCGCGCGGCAAATGCCAGTGACCTTTCGGCCATCGTGTCATTGCTGCGCGACGACATGCTCGGTGCCGGACGCGACCCAGAACTCGACGCGGCCCGCGGCGCCTACGAGGCAGCCTGGGCGGAGATTCTCGCCGATGCCAACAACGGCTTTGTGGTGGCAGCGCGGCAAGCAGCACTGCTCGGTTGCTATCAGCTGACATTTATCCGCGGTCTCAGCCACGAGGGTGGCCTACGCGCTCAGATCGAAAGCGTGCGCATTGCCTCGCACGTGCATGGTGGGGGGCTGGGCACGGCCATGATGCGAGACGCAATCAGCCGCGCCAGGGCGCGTGGCGCGACGCTCGTGCAATTGACAACGGACACGCGGCGCGAGCACGCGCGGCGGTTCTACGAGCGGCTCGGTTTCGAAGCGAGCCATCACGGCATGAAGCTCGTGCCTTGAGCCAACTCGGCCTTCCGGCGCAGAACAGGACGCGCAACCGCATCACGGTGTAGGGCCCCTTACCGGGCCCATTTACCGGACTAAGTTTTGGGCTCAACACTGGGCATAGTGTTGGGCCTGATGCTCGCCATTGCCAAGCCACAGGCTCCATGTAACAGCCGTTAAAAGCGCCTTTCCCGACCGAATCGCGTGTCGATACGCGCGCCGAGGATTATCAAATGTCCGAGCAGCCCCCGTCCGATCAGCCCCCGTCCGATAAACCCCTGTCCGTTAAACCTCTGTCTGATACGCCCGCCACGACGCCAGCAAATTCGACCCTCGATGCGAGCCCGACACCACCCCTCGCTGGCACAGCGGCAGTACCCGTGGCTGCTGCCGACCCGACCATGTATGTGCAGGACGGTTCCATCTTGATCGGCATTTCACGGCAAGGGCGCGAGTGGAGCCCCGAAACAATCGAGTTGAAACTCGCCAACCGCCATGGTCTCGTCACGGGTGCGACCGGCACTGGCAAAACAGTCACCCTGCAGGTGCTGGCTGAGGGCTTTTCAGCCGCGGGCGTGCCCGTGTTTGCAGCCGATATCAAAGGCGACCTGTCGGGCATCGCGGCCATCGGCACGCCCAAGCCGCAGCTGGTCGAACGCGTCAAGGAAATGGGTCTCGATGGCACCCATGGCTATGCCTCTTTCCCGGTGACGTTCTGGGATATCTTCGGCGAAAATGGCCATCCCGTGCGCGCGACCGTGCAGGAAATGGGCCCACTTCTTCTTTCGCGTCTGTTGGAACTGACCGAGCCGCAGGAGGGTGTGCTCAACATCGCCTTCCGCTGGGCCGCCGACGAGCGTCAGGCCGGCGACGACAACATGACCATCCTTGACCTCCAGGACTTGCGCACCGTCATTGATGAAATGGGCAAAAAGGCCGGCGAGTTGCGCTCCAAGTATGGCAATATCGCCCCGCAGACCGTTGGCGTTATCCAGCGTCGCCTGCTCGTCTTGGAGGAGCAGGGCGCCAACAAATTCTTCGGCCAGCCCGCACTCGATATTGAGGATTTCATCAAGCTTGCGCCCGATGGCCGCGGCGTCATCAATGTGCTGGCGGCCGAAAAGCTCATGCACACGCCGCGTCTGTATGCCTCGTATTTGTTGTGGATGCTGGATCAGTTGTTCACCAAGCTCCCCGAGGTCGGTGATCTCGACAAGCCTAAACTCGTGTTTTTGTTCGACGAAGCGCATCTGCTGTTTAACGATGCGCCGAAAGCCGTGCTGGAGCAGATCGAACGCGTCACGCGGCTCATTCGGTCGAAAGGTGTCGGCGTCTATTACGTGACGCAGAGCCCGGCTGACGTGCCGGACCGCGTTTCGGCGCAATTGGGCAATCGCATCCAACATGCGCTTCGCGCCTTCACGCCCAAAGAGCAAAAGGGCATTCGCGCGGCCGCCGAAACGTTTCGCGCCAATCCGGCCATCGACACCGAACGCGCCATCCAGGAGCTGAAAGTCGGCGAAGCCCTGGTCTCAACCCTGCACAATAAGGGCGAGCCCTCAATGGTGCAGCGCATGCTGGTGCGCCCACCCATGTCACGCATCGGTCCGCTGAAAACGGCCGAACGCAAGGCGTTCATCGCCGCTGATACGGAAAACGTCGCCAAGTACACCGAGGCCATGGACCGCGAAAGCGCGCACGAGGTGCTGACCTCCCGCCATACGGTGGTTGGCCAAGCCAAGCAGACAGTGAAAAAGTTCACCAACTTGTTTGGTGGGTTGATGAAGAAGTAGAGCGCGGCGAGGGGCGCACTTACGCGTTCACTTAACCCTGAACACCTTCAATTGGCCTCGAACGCTTTCATTTGCCCTTGAATAGGGCGGCGCGCTTGGCCACAAATGCCGTCACACCCTCCCAAGCGTCATCGGTTCGCACGATCGCGGCGAGTGTTTGTGCCTCCTCCTCCATCTGCGTCTCAGGCGCGTTCGTGTGCGTGAGCCGCATCAGCCGTTTGATGCCGCCATAGGCGTGCGTCGGACCCGATGCCAGACGTTGCGCGATCGCCTCGGCCTCGGCCATGACGGCGTCGATGGGCACGACCTTATCGACCAGACCAGCCGCTTCCGCGGCGCGCGCATCGAGCACTTCGGCGAGCATCAAAAATCGCTTGGCGCGTTGTGCGCCCATGCGGGCTGTTAGCGTCACGGTTGAGCCGCTATCGGCGCTGAAACCGAGCGCTGCAAATCCCGATGCGAACTTGACGCCCTCACCGGCAACCACAATGTCCGATGCCGCGACGAACGACACGCTGCCGCCGCCGACATTGCCCGCAACGGCCGTCACCACAGGCGCCCGCATGCGCATCATGCGAGACATTGCCGAGTGAATGTCGCCGGTCCAGGATTTCACGATCTCGGGCAATTTTGCCCGATCCTGAGAAAATGTGCGGATATCGCCGCCAACGCTGAAAGCGCGGCCTTCAGCGCTGATCAGCACGGCCCGCACGTCGTCCCGCTCGCTCATGTCGATGGCGATATCGCGCATCTCGCGTGCAAACGTGCCGTCAATGGGGTTGCCGCGCTCAGGCATCGCGAGCACAAGGCGGGCAAGACCTTTGTCGACGGTATAGCGAACGGTGGTGGGGGACATGTTGCTTTGGGACATGTTGCTTTGGGACATGGGGCAGCCTCACTTTACAAAACGGGTCGGTGTAAAACGGGTTGGCGGGGGTGGCAGATCGGGAACTCCGTGACAGTATCTGGGCCACTATCTGGGCCGGTAAAAGGACCAATCGCGGTGCTCAGCCCGCACCATATCGCCGCTTGAGCACTTCAAGTCGCTCACTGGTCCGGGCAATTTTGCACCCGAGTTGCATGGCGCCGGCGCCGCTGCCGCCGGTCCACTCATAAATAATCGGCGGGCCGCAGTCAGCCTCGCGGAAGGCAATCCACTTCCGTTGCGCCTCCTGGTAGGCGCGCTTCCAATCCTTCGAGAGGTTGGGCTGCAAGGCGGCCTTGTCGATGAACTTGAAGCCTGCCTTGTAGGCCGCGTTCAGTTCGACATCTAGATCCGCGTAAACTTTGCCGAGGCACGCGTTGGTCGCGCCTGTGTCAGGCTGATCCTGGCACTTGTTCTCTGCGCGTTCTTGCGGCGGCAAAGCCTGAGACACAGCGACCTCGGGCAGCAGGCAAAAGCCAAATAGGGCGGCAACGGCTGGCAGCAGTTTCATGTGCGTATTTTCCAACAGTGATGCATGTCCAGCATCGTCACGCCTGCCAAAACATGGCAAGGGCACCATGATGCCACACTCGAATGCAAGGCCAACGTTGAGCGCACCGCGCGCCGCCCAATGCGAGGACAACATGGCCGTGGGCCGGACACTGAATGGCGACGGAGGTGCTAGGCTCTTGCGGCGAGGCGCGGCGGCAGCGACGGCGCTGGTCTGCCTCGGTGTTTCACTCACCCTGCCGGCCCAAGCACAGCAGGTGCGCCCACCGCGGGCCGCCATACCCGCGCCGACTGGAGGCCCCATCAATCGCTGTGAACCCGCGCGTGTTCTGGGTGTGTCCCGGGTTGTCGATATCGATGCAACGGGCGGTCCGCGCTTTGGGCATCAGCAATACAAAGACCACGACCTGCTCGCCGACGGTGAAGTTGTCTTGACCTTCGACGATGGTCCGCTGCGCACACACACTCAGGCCGTCGTGGATGCGCTCGAAGCACATTGCACAAAAGCGACGTTTTTCATGGTTGGTAGCCAGGCGCTCGCCGATCCAGAGATGGTCCGCCAGATCCACCGCAAAGGCCACACGGTCGGGACCCACACCCAAAGCCACGTCGACCTGCGCAAGATGACCCCGCTGCAAGCGCGCCAGGAAATCGAGCTCGGGTTTTCGTCTGTGTCACAGGCCCTTGGTCAACCGGCTGCGCCATTTTTCCGGTTTCCGTTTCTCGCGGATTCAAAGGCGATGAAAAGCTACGCCGAGACACGTGGCATCGGCATTTTCTCCATCGAGATCGACGCCCTCGACTACCGCAACAAAGACGCGCCCGAGGCCGTCCATGCGCAGGTGATGAACCAGCTCGCCTATCAAAAGAAGGGCATTCTGCTGTTCCACGATATTCAACCCTCAACCGCGCGCGCGCTGCCCGGGTTGCTCGCGGCCATGAAGGCCAAAGGCTTCCGCGTCGTGCATATGCGCCCGACCGCTCCTATTGCGACGCTGGCCGAATTCGATGCCATGGCGCGTCGGGATGGCAGTGCGCGTCGGGTGGCTGCGGCAAACAATCCGCTCGTCAATCGAGGCCTGACATGGCCGATGCAGAAACTTGGACCAGAGCAGCCTCCCGGTGCAGGGCAACCCGGACAAGCGCCGACAGCGCGGCCATCTCAGATCCCCCCGTCCCAGGTTCCCCTGTCTCAGATTCCCTTGCCTCAGGTTCCTGCGGCGGCAACGGCCGTGCCGCCGCCGCTGCCATGGGCCAATCAACCCCCGCCGCTGCCTCCCGTAAGGCCGAACCGGCCAACCCGGCCGCCGTCTGATTGGCGCGACAGCGTTTTTAGCAGGTAAGCGCGTTCAGTTGGTTGGCGTCTCCCCTCGATCGCGCCGTGAGGCTTCCGTGACGTCCAAACTCGCTCCCATGTTTTTCGCAGCCACGGTGCTGTTTGGCGGATCGGCGCACGCTGCCTGCCCATCCGGCGGTCTTGGCGTCGGCCGCATCGTCAACATCGACCCGACCACAGGGCCACTCTACGGCGACATCACCAAGCAGCCGCGCCAGGTGAATTTTTTAAAACCAAAAGAAGTGGTGCTGACCTTTGACGACGGCCCGCTGCCGTGGATCACCAAATCGATCCTCGACACGCTCGACCGGTTCTGCACCAAGGCGACGTTCTTTTCGGTTGGCCGCATGGCCATTGCCTATCCGGAGACGACCCGCGAAATCCAGCATCGCGGCCACTCGCTTGGCACGCACACATGGTCGCACCCCATGAACATGCGGCGGATGCCGATTGAGCAATCGAGCGCTGAGATCGAGCGCGGATTTGCGGCCGTCTCGGCGGCGGCGGGCGGCCCCATCGCGCCGTTCTTCCGCTTTCCGGGCTTGAGCGATTCAGGTCCGATGCTGACGCACCTGCAAAAGCGCAATGTCGCCTCCTTCACGGTCGATGTCGTCTCAAACGACAGCTACATCTCGAGTGTTGAACGGCTGACCGCAGAAACCATCGCCAAGACCGAGGGGCGCCAGGGCGGCATCATGTTGTTCCATGACATCAAGGCCGTCACGGCGAAGGCGCTCCCGGGCATCCTGACCGAGTTGCAGCGGCGCGGCTATCGGGTCGTGCACATGACATCGACGGCCCCATTCCGGCCTGACCCGCGCTACAGTGTCGAGTTCGCGAGCAAGATTGCAGCGGCTGAGCAGGGTAAGGCCGGTAAAAAATTGATGCCGTTCTTTGGCACCGTTGGACCTGAGAAGGTTGCGAAGGAGACCGGCGCGCCCATTTTGGCGCTCGCTCCCCAGGCGGCCAACTACGCGGCGCCAGCGCCTGCCTCACCCCCGCGGGCAACGCGGGACAAGGCAGGCCGTCCAATTGTTGCAACGACGCGCCCGGAAGTGAGCGCCTGGGCAACCAGCGTGCGCCGTGCCCAACGTCTGCGCCGCGAGCCGACCCTGTGAGTGATGTGCACCGACGCAAAAACACCGGCCCCCTCAGCAGGGACCGGCGTGAAGTTGCCGTCGGAGAGACGGGATTAGGTCATCAGCCCGTTATTTCATGGGCTGATAGGCTGGGGCAGCGCAGCAGTCGTTGCCACCGAAGTGGTAGCGCAGACCAACCTTGAATTCGTGAGCCGAAAGATCATCCGCATAGACGCGTGGGTTGACGAAACCGGCTGAGTCAACGGTGCCTGACTGGGCTTTGCCGTAATTCATATAGCGGTAGCCGAAGTCGAGAACAGCGCGGTCTGTCACTTGATAGCCGACGCCGGCCATCAGCGACCAGGCGAGCGAGAGGCGGCTGTCGCCCTGGATCTTGTTGGTGAGCGCGGGGTTATCCGTGAAGTAGACTTCGGCCATGCGGTTGTAGGAAACGCCAACGCCGGCGCCGACATACGGCGTGATGCTACCGAATTTGCCGATGTCATAGTAGCCGTTGAACATCAGGGTCGTGGACGACACGGACGTGTGCAGCGGGTCGACGTAGGTTACGGGGTCAACGTTGAGGACCGGAGTGACAAGATATGTTAGCGGCGTGCCGTCGATTTTGCGGTGGCCGATGTGGTTCAACATGACTTCGCCGCGCAGACCACGCGAGCCACTGCCGCAACCGATGCCGACGCCGCCGAACCAACCGTTTTCCATCTTGGTGTCGGTGACGGTGTCACCCATGTAGGTCGATGGCGTGCTGTAGAACAATGCCGGATCGAAGCCGACCGGGTCGCCAGCGCCTGGGGTGTATGTGTTTGTCGCTGGGTCGAACGTACCGGTCGAACCTGCGTTGGTTGCGCCAACCTGGTCCCAGGTGGCGAGGTTGTTCGACACAGCCCATTTGAGGTTCGGGTTGCGCGAGACGGAGTAGCCGACGTCGCCGCGAAAGTAGCAGTTGCCAGCCGGGCCGCGCTGCACGTGCGCCATGGGCGCCGGATCATAGCCGCGGTCCTTCATGGAGCCGCGCGAACCGCCGAGGTCGGCTGCGGATACAGCTGATGCCGATGCCGCGACAGCCAGGGCCGCGAGGCCTGCCTTGAGAGAATTGTTCATATGACTTACCTTCGATTGACAGGCGCCCCGTCGCGGTGGCCTGCACGCTTCAAGTTACCTTTCGAGAATGACCTGTTGCGGTTAAAACCGAGTTAAGTGTCGGCCGGATTCGGCACGTGCCGGATTCGACAAATGCCGGTGCGGCATAGCCAATGTCTGTCGACGAGCGCCGAACCCATTGGCTCAACCTGAACAAAGGACTGAAACCGTGACCTTTGCTGACACAGTGGTGCAGGCCGTCGGCAACACGCCGTTGATCAAGCTGCGCCGGGCTTCCGCAGAAACGGGATGCACAATTCTCGGCAAGGCCGAGTTCATGAACCCCGGCCAATCCGTGAAGGATCGCGCGGCGCTGTTCATCATCCAAGACGCCATCGCGCGCGGGACACTGCGTCCAGGCGGCACCATTGTCGAAGGTACAGCCGGCAACACGGGTATTGGGCTGACCGTGATCGGCCATGCGCTCGGCTTTCGAACAGTCATCGTCATCCCCGAAACCCAATCTCAGGAGAAGAAAGACACGCTGCGCCTGCTGGGTGCGGAATTGGTCGAAGTACCCGCGGTGCCGTACAAAAATCCGAACAACTACATCAAATACTCAGCTCGCCTCGCCGAAGATCTGAACCGGACCGAACCGAACGGCGCCGTGTGGGCAAACCAATTCGACAACACGGCCAATCGTGACGCCCATGCAGCGACCACAGGACCGGAGATCTATGCGCAGACGGATGGCAAGGTTGACGGTTTCATTTGTGCGGTCGGCTCGGGCGGCACGTTGGCTGGCACGGCGATTGGCCTGCGCTCAGCAAACCCGAACATCAAGATCGGCATTGCAGACCCGCCGGGGGCAGCACTCTTCAGTTATTTCACAACGGGCGAGCTAAAATCTGAGGGTTCATCAATCACCGAGGGCATCGGGCAGGGGCGCATCACAAAGAACATCGAGGGGCTGACGGTCGACCATGCCTTCCACATCCCGGACGCCGAAACCGTCGCAACTGTGTTCCAGCTGCTCGACGAGGAGGGGCTGTGCCTCGGCTCCTCGGCGGGCATCAACGTGGCCGGCGCGGTGCGTATGGCGAAAGCCATGGGACCCGGGAAAACGATCGTCACCATCCTGTGTGACTACGGCACGCGCTATCAATCAAAACTGTTCAACCCGGAGTTCCTGGCCAGCAAGGGCTTGCCGGTCCCGACGTGGCTCGCCAACAAGTCACGTGCCCTGCCCCAGATGTATATTGACGTTTAAACGCAGCGTACGGGTTCGCGGCCAGCAACGGTCAAAAAACATGACCATCGGTCTGTCATCTGAGACTGTGGGCCGCTCGGCCGCCACCCTCGTCACGCCGGTTAAATCCGTGTAACGCGCCTCGGGCTTGCAACATTTTCCGACGAAGTGGCTTTCCGGTTCGTCGAAGAAAATGCGACCAAGCAACCATTTAGAGCGCGTGTCCGATTCCGAAGGATCGGAACGTGCTCTCGCCGCGATCCGCCAGAGGTGCCGTATGTCGCTTGAGATACACCAGTTTCCCTGCCTATCTGACAATTACGGCGTCCTGATCCGCGATCCGGATCGCGGTGTTGTCGCATCAATCGACGCGCCGAGCGCCAACGACGTGCGTAAAGCCCTCAACGACACCGGCTGGCGACTGACCTACATTTTGACGACGCACCATCACGGCGACCACACGGCTGGCAACCTCGAGCTCAAAGCCGAGACCGATTGCGTTATCATTGGCCCGAGGGGCGAGGCCTCGAAAATTCCGGGCCTTGATACGCCGGTTGGCGAGGGCGATGCGTTCCGCCTTGGCGGCTATCAAGTGCAGGTGTTTGAAACGCCCGGCCACACGCTCGGTCACATTGCATTCCACATCCCGCAGTCCAACGTGGCGTTTGTCGGCGACACACTGTTTGCCATGGGCTGTGGCCGCGTCAACGAAGGCACCATGGAGCAAATGTGGTCTTCTTTAGCAAAAATCGCAGCGCTGCCGCCGGAGACGATGCTCTATTGCGGCCACGAATATACAATCTCCAACGCCCGGTTCGCGGCCTCGATGGAGCCTGAGAACAATGCCCTCGCCACCCGCCTAGCCGAGGTCGAGGCCTTGCGTGCCGCCGGCAAGCCAACCCTGCCAACGCGGCTTGACACCGAATTGGCAACCAACGTGTTTCTGCGCGTCAAGAGTTCAGCCATCCGCAAGCGCCTCGGCCTTGAGGGCGCCGAGGATTGGCAGGTGTTTGCCGAATTGCGCGAGCGCAAGAATCGGGCCTGATCCCTCGGCAGAGGAACGGACTCAGGTCCGCAGCGTCTCAGCTTTCGCGACTTCAAGCTTGAAGGCAGCGGCAAGGAGGGCCTTGGTGTAGTCCTCCTGCGGGTCATCGAAGATCTGTTTTGATGTGCCCTGCTCGACGATTTTGCCATTGCGCATGACGATCACGTAATTCGACAGCGCGCGCACGACCTTCAAGTCGTGGCTGATGAAGAGATATGCGAGATCACGCTTCTTTTGCAGATCACGCAGCAAGTCGACAATGCGGGCCTGCACGCTCATATCCAAGGCGCTCGTCGGCTCGTCGAGCATGACGAACTTCGGGTTCAGAACCATCGCGCGGGCGATCGCGATGCGCTGGCGCTGGCCGCCTGAGAATTCATGCGGATAACGGTCCTGCCATTCGGACGGGAGCCCCACTTCAACGAGCGTTTCGCCGACCCGTGCGCGGCGTTGGTCAAAGTCGAGCTCCGGGTTCTGGATGGTCAGTCCCTCCTCGATGATCTGGCCGATCGAGAGACGCGGCGAAAGTGAGCCGTAAGGGTCTTGGAATACGATCTGCATCTCGCGGCGGA
>JANNXS010000160.1:0-11438 GCA_031409695.1 Hyphomicrobiaceae bacterium | reverse complement strand
AGCGCGACGGCGCCGGTTGTTCTGATCAAGTACATGTCTCTGACGTGTCCGCACTGCAAACGCTTCCACGCCGACGTGTTCCCGGAATTCAAGCGCGCCTACATCGACACGGGTAAGGTGCGCTTTGTCATGCGCGAGTTCCCGATCGGCAAGGCGTCCGGCACGGCGACGGTGGCACTGCGCTGCGCGCCGACTGACAAATATCTGGCGCTCTACGGGCGGTTCATGGAGCAGCAAGCCAGCTGGGTCTCCCAGGATGTGCGCACGGATCAGATTGGCAAAGTGGCAGCACAAGTCGGCGTCACCGGCGACGCATTGTCTGCATGCCTCGCCGACAAGAAACTCGTCGCTGACCTGAACGCCGTCAAAGAACGCGGCCGAAAACTCGGGATTATCGGCACCCCCAACTTCTACCTCGACAACCGATTGATCAAGTCCACCGTCGATTGGCCAGCATTGCGCGCACTGATCGAAGCGCGCCTGGCGGGCGGAGCCAGTCCACTTACAACGTCGAATTGACCGCAAGCCGGGCGGGACGGTATCACGCGCGCGGGGTTGGTGGTGCGGCCGCGCGCAAACAAACGATCATACCGGCCTGCCGATAGATCAAAGCGAGTCAACACTTCGCTGGGCCGGTATGAGCCGTACCGACCCACTACCGAGGCGCCGCCGCCCGCCGGAGCCGATCAGTGATTGCGACGCCAAGACCTGTTTCCGGGATCGGCATCACAGCAATGGTGGCGACACCTGTCGCATCCAACCGGCGCAAGCTTGAGAACAGGTTGGCGGCCGCCTCTAGCAAATTGCCGCTCGGGCTCAAATTGACGGCACCCGGCTCCAGCGCCAGTGGTCCTGGACCAAACGCCAGTATCGCATCACCAGCCTCGCGCGTGCTTGCATTCAGTCGCAGGCGGGCGCGCGGCGCATAGTGGCTGAGCAACTGCCCCGGTGACGAGGGGCGACCGTTATGACCATCGGACGACCGCCCAATGGGCTCCCCGATGACGGCCTCGATCTCCTCAGCGGTGACGGCGCCTGGCCG
The DNA here is from genome assembly GCA_031409695.1 of Hyphomicrobiaceae bacterium. Classification (GTDB taxonomy): domain Bacteria; phylum Pseudomonadota; class Alphaproteobacteria; order Rhizobiales; family Hyphomicrobiaceae; genus JABFRJ01. The sequence goes on along the minus strand of JANNXS010000160.1, from coordinate 10,396 downwards.
TAACAGGCGCACATGAGAACCGGTGGCATCGACAATCGTCGATTCGAGCCCGACTTCCGTTGGTCCACCGTCGAGAATCATATGCAGGACATCGCCGAGATCGGCCTCCACGTGCTGCGCGCTCGTCGGACTGATGTGGCCGGAGCGATTGGCGCTTGGGGCAGCGATGGGTTTGCGTGCCGCCATCATAAGCGCGTGCGCGACCGCATGTGCCGGCACGCGCAGCGCGACGGTGTCGAGACCCGCCGTTGCCAAGTCCGAAATGAACGAGCCGGGCAGCCGCGGCAGCACCATGGTAAAGGGCCCGGGCCAAAACGCAGCCGCCAGCTTGCAGGCGCGCGCATCGAACTGGGCATAGCGCTCGGCAAGCGCGAGGCTTGGAACATGGACAATCAGCGGGTTAAAGACCGGCCGCTTTTTGGCTGAGAACACGGCTGCAACCGCGAGATCGTTGGTTGCATCAGCGCCAAGACCGTAGACCGTCTCGGTTGGAAACGCCACGATCCCCGCTTGCGCCAGGAAACGCCCGGCTTCAGCAATCCGTTCTGGTGTGGCTGGATAGACAGGCATCCGAGGGGGGTCCAAGTGGGAGGGGGGGGGGCCAAGTGTCCTGCGCGCACTGTAACGTGTAGGCATCCGTTGGCGCCAACTGATGCCTGCCGTGCCTGAACCAATAAGGCCGCATCTACCGACACTGCCTAGCACGCAAAAAGCGCCGCGACGAGGTCGCAGCGCTTTTCAAGCGATGAGCCGTGGAATTCAAGCCCGCACGACTACGTCGACTGTTGGATCGCACTCAATTCCCAGGTCGAAGGTTGGCCACCGCGCGCACGACGGAAGGTCCACAGTTCGACAACGGTCTGGGGCTGTGACGTGTTGCCCTCAACGACCCGACCACTTGCGATTTCAATGGTCGCATCAATCAGGCTGTAGCGCATCGCAACAGTTGCATACTCATCGTTGCCTTCGCCCCAAGCTTCCGACAGGTCACCCTGCAACAGCTTCGGTGCGCTGATCTCATTGCGGACGCCGTTGCGGCGGTTCGCATCGAGTTCGTGGGCAAAATACGACAGCATTTCTGGCGTTGTGCGCGTCTCGAGTGCCTTCAGATCGTTACGACCGTATGCGAGTTGTACATCGCCGAGAAGGCTTTCGAACGCTCCAAAGTCAGCATCGTTTAAGGCGAGCGGAGGCACGCCACTGCCGCCCCCCGTTGTCAAACCCTGGCGGGCCAAGTTGGCCTGCCGCAAGTTTGCGCCGGGCGCAGGGGTTGCGGTTGCAAGAGCAGGTGAGCCGAAGCGGCGACGGAAGAACATCACGGCCAGGGCGATCAGGCCACCGATCAGCAATGTCTGCAGGATGAAGCCGGCTACCGCCGCGAAGCTGCCACTGCCAAACATCATTGCGAGGCCAGCGCCCATGAGGCCGCCGAGCAAGAGATTACGCATCATGCTTGGACGCGCCGCCGTTGCGGCAGCGGCGGTCGCACCGGCTGCAACACCAGGTTTCGCAATGCTGCCGGGCTGGGTCATCGATTTCTGCATCGGAGCTGCTGTACCTGGCGCAGTGCTGGTTGCAGGCGGCGCAGAATAGGTGTTGGACCCACGGCTGCCGACACTGCCGCCCTTACCCGGTCGAGCGTCAGCCAGGGACGCGAACAAGCCGACCGCGGCAATGCCTGCGATCATGGCAGTCATAACGTTAGAACGGCGTGTCATTTCAACCTCATTGTGTGCAGACACTTTGTGTACAGGCGGGCGCGAACTCGACCATACACCACCGGCAGGTATCACCCGATGGTCATAGCACAGATGTAGTGCACACATCGGGTCAAGAAAAGGGCTAAGGCATGCGTCGAGGGGTTTTGACGATTAACTTTGAGTTACCGTCTCTGATGCCCACCTCCAAAATCGCAATGAAATCAGCGATTCAATAGAGAGCTCGAGCCGTAGCACGTATCCCTCATCGTTGAATCCGATCAAACACACACCGGGACCAAATGGTCTACGCAATGGGGCGGGGCGCCAGAGTGCCCTGGCCTTGCATGTAGCAAGACCAAGCATGCGGCAAGACCGGGTACGCGGCAAGGCCGGGCGTCTACCATGCAATTCCGGTTTCGAGGTAGGGAACATCGATGTTGATCAGAACGCTCGCCGCGTCAGCAACTCAAAGGGCCAGCGACAAGATCAGAGCGTCAACAGCCTGTTGCCCGGTTCGGACGTAGTAGCCCGGACGGCGGCCGACCTCCTTAAACCCCAAGCGACTGTACAGCACCATTGCCGGCATATTGTCGCCAGCAACTTCAAGGAAAATACGTTTTGCTTCTGCGCGCTTTGCTGCGCGGGCCATGCCTTCGATCAGGCGACGTCCAACCCCATGGCGCTGCCATTCCTTAACAACGCCAAATGTGAGGATTTCCGCTTCGTCTGCGGCCAGACGCCCGACAATAAAGCCGACCGTTTCTTGCGGATTGCCATGCCGCGCGATGAGAGAGGTGGACGTCGGATGGGACAGAAGGCCTTCGAATGTCGCCCTATCCCAGCCTTCGGTAAAGAGTGTGCGATGGCACGCGGCCAGATCTTCGGCATGGTCGACGCCGGCCCATAGGACACTCACGGTCTTCAAATCGCGCGGGAGGCTCATGAACGTCGCTCCGTCCCCATCGGCATGACGTCCGGTTCGGACCACGCCTTTATAGAATATCACAAACTTAAGTTTGCCGTGAATCGAGGGCGCGCGCCAGTCCTTTACCGACTTGTGGCTTGGCATCTGCGGCGCGGAGGTAAATCGGGCGAACCTGAACCAGCGGCGGCAAGGCCGGTGCAAGCTCCGCAAGAATGGCTGCATCGGGTTGCATGTCGAGTGTGTGCTCCGCCACCTGAGCAACGCGCCCCGCAATCAGGGGCGCACCGGGTCCGACTGCTGTGGCCGTGGCGAAAGCCTCATCGCGGTCATTTAACTGATCGTCTGGTCCGAACAAACGCGGCGCTCCGAGAATCGCAAACGGGGCGCAATCGAAAAGCTGCAGATAGGCGTAGCCGCGCCCAGCTGGGGTGGCGACGACAATCCGACCAGCCATACCGCGCTTGGCGGCGCCACGCGCCAGCACCTCAAGGCTCGACAACCCAACAACCGGCACGTTGAGTGCAAGCGCAAAAGCGCGCGCGGCTGAAATACAGACCCGCAAACCGGTGAACCCACCTGGACCAAGCGTGACGGCCAAGCGTTCCACGTCGCGGAAAGCGATGCCTGCATCGGCAAGCGCCATTGTGACAACCGGCATCAGGCGTTCGGCATGTCCGGTTGCGCAGATCTCGAAGTGCCCTGTGACGCGCCCATGGGCCTGCACAGCTGCAGACACAGCGCCAAAACAGGTATCGAAAGCGAGGACAATCATAGACGAGCGACTGGCAGTGCAAAGATGGCAGGTCAAGCTGCTTGCTTCCTCATGCGTTGGCCGTTGGCGCACTGCGCGGACCGATCGGCCAGCATCGGCCGCCCCAGGCAAAGCCAGACCCGTCGGGCCGTTTCGGAATACCCGACTGCTGCAAAGGTCTCTCTGGAAGCCAAGTTCTCTCTGGAAGTCTGGCTCAATTTCGGACAAAAACAGGTCATGACAAAACTTAATCTGACCGTCGTCGCGCTATCCGATGAGACCGAAACTATCCGGCGTATCGTCCTTGGACGCCCAGATGGTGCGACGCTGCCAGGTTTTGCTGCGGGTGCTCATCTCACGATCGATGTGCCCAACATCGGCGCGCGCAAGTACTCGTTGATCAATGCGCTGATCGATCCGTTGGCGACCATTGAGCCCCGCGTCTATGCCCTCGGGATTCGCAATGAGCCTCAAGGTGACGGCGGATCTCGCTACATGCATGCGCTCACGGTCGGGGCATTGGTCAGCGGTGATCCACCTCAAAACAATTTTTCGCTGACGGACAGCCTCGAGCCCGTGGCGCTCGTTGGCGGGGGCATTGGCATCACGCCGCTTATTTCGATGGCAGCCAGCTTGAAAGCATCTGGGCGGCCGTTTCAGATGGTTTATGCGGGAAGATCACTCGCCGAATTGGCTTTCCTCGCGGAGCTGAAAACCCTCGCTGGTGATGGCTTGCGAATTCACACCGACAACACGGCCGGATGCCTGTTCGATATGGCCGGTTACTTCGCAACCCTGATCGAGGGTAGCAAGGTCTACATGTGCGGCCCAAAGCCGATGCTGAAAGCCGGCATGGATGCGGCGAGGACTCTGAAATGGCCGCGCAGTCGTTTGGCGTTTGAGCTGTTCTATAGCGTTGCCCCCCCGACGCCTCTGAGGCCGTCCTGACCCGCTTGCCCGACTGTTTCCCCCCGACTGTTTCCCCCGACTGTTTCCCCTTACCCGCGAAAATGCTTGACTATGTTACTCCAACGTTCAGCTCAGGAACCCAGACATGATCGATTTCTACACATGGTCCACGCCGAACGGGCGCAAGGTCTCGATCATGCTTGAGGAATGCGGCCTGCCCTATGCGGCCCATGCCGTTGACATCAGCAAGGACGAGCAATTCAAGCCTGATTTCCTGAAGATCTCACCGAACAACCGCATACCCGCAATCGTCGACCGCGAGACCGGTCTCGCACTTTTTGAGTCGGGTGCGATCATGATGTATCTCGCCGAAAAGACCGGGAAGTTCTGGTCAACCGAACCAAAGGCGCGTTGGCGCACGGTCCAGTGGCTCATGTGGCAAATGGGCGGGCTTGGCCCCATGCTTGGACAAGTGCATCATTTTGTTAAGTATAATGCGGGTAAGGCGCCCTACGCGGAAGACCGTTTTCTCAAGGAAGCCCATCGTCTTTATGGCGTGATGGACAAGCAACTGGCCCAAATGCCTTTCATCGCGGGCGACTACTCCATCGCCGACATGGCCATGTGGCCGTGGATCAGCCGTTACGAATGGCAAGGCATTGATCTCGCAGCCTATCCAAACGTGAAGCGGTGGTACGTCGAGATTGCAAATCGACCAGCTGTCAAGCGCGGCTACGATGTGCCGGTGAAGCAGCCTGGCATTCCCATGCCGGCATAGGTCGAGAGGTCAATACCGTGTCGAATGCAATCCCAACCGCCGATGCCGAACTCATGGAACTGCTGACGAAGCGGCTGTTTACAGCGGCGGTCGGCGACGTGCTCGATCGCATGGGCTTGCGGCGACAGTTCCGGCCGGCCGGCATCGCCCCGCTGAACCCGGCACATCGCGTCGCCGGTCGCGCCATGCCCGTGCTTGAGGCCGACGTGTTCGACGAGATCGGCCACGGTAAAGGTCCCCTCACGGCGCAGGCCTTTGGCCTGCTGTTCCGCGCCCTTGATGACCTCAAGCAGGGCGAAATCTACATCGCAAATGCGCCGTCCTTGCGTTACGCGCTCTGGGGCGGCTTGATGACGACGCGGGCCTTGCATCTCAAAGCCGCCGGCGCCGTTCTCGATGGCTATGTCCGCGATGGCGACGAGATCGAGAAACTTGGCTTGCCGGTTTTCTCCCGCGGGCTTTATGCCCAGGACCAGGGCCCGCGCGGCAAAGTGGTCGATTTTCGCTGCCGACTCGAGATCGGCGGCGTCAGCATCACCCCTGGCGACCTCATTTTCGCCGATCGCGAGGGCGTGCTCATCATTCCGCGATCCGTGGAACGCGAGGCGATCATCAAGGCCCTGGAGAAGGCCGAAACCGAGAACAAAGTTGCCGACGCCATCCGTGTCGGCATGAGCACGGCCGAGGCTTTCGCAACCTTTGGCGTCATGTGAGCCGACGCCGCTGATGAGATCCTGGCGAATCGAAGAACAAAATTGGAATTAATCCATCAGAGGCTTACCCATGCGAGGGAATGCTTTTGAACTTTTACAGAACAACGATCAATTAAATACTTGATATCAACGCGTTCGCGGCACTTGCAGAAACAGAACAAATAGGATACGAACCTCCAGTTTGCGTGAATCTGCAACTCATGAAATAATAGGTGTACGATGGCGTTTGCGGCAGGGTCGTCACAAGAACATAACGAGACCAAGGCCATGCTTCGGCTGGTCGAAGGGGGCAACATGGATAAAAACAAAGCGCTAGAAGCCGCACTCGCTCATATTGAGAAGCAGTTCGGCAAGGGCTCGATCATGAAGCTCGGGTCGAACGCGACCTCGATGGACGTGGAAGCCATCTCGACGGGCTCGCTTGGTCTGGACATCGCTCTTGGTATTGGTGGGCTGCCGAAGGGCCGTATCATTGAGATCTTCGGGCCCGAAAGCTCTGGTAAGACTACGCTGGCGCTCCACTGCCTCGCGGAATCGCAAAAGAGTGGCGGCACCTGCGCCTTCGTCGACGCCGAACACGCGCTTGATCCCGTATATGCGCGCAAGCTCGGCCTCAACCTCGACAGTCTGCTGATTTCGCAGCCAGACACAGGCGAGCAGGCGCTTGAGATCGCCGACACGTTGGTACGATCGGGCGCCGTGGACGTTCTGGTGATCGATTCGGTTGCGGCTTTGACACCAAAGGCTGAGCTTGAGGGTGAGATGGGCGATAGCCTGCCAGGGCTCCAGGCCCGCTTAATGAGTCAAGCGCTGCGCAAACTGACGGGCTCCATCTCCAAGTCGAAATGCATGGTCATTTTTATCAACCAGATCCGTATGAAGATCGGGGTCATGTTTGGCAATCCTGAGACGACGACGGGCGGCAATGCCTTGAAGTTCTATGCCTCCGTCCGCCTGGATATCCGCCGGATCGGCCAGATCAAAAACGGTGACGACGTGGTCGGCAATCAAACACGCGTCAAAGTGGTTAAAAACAAAGTCGCACCGCCATTCAAGCAGGTCGAATTCGACATCATGTACGGCGAGGGTATTTCTAAAATCGGGGAAATCGTTGATCTCGGTGTGAAGGTTGGCGCCGTTGAGAAGTCCGGTGCTTGGTTCTCCTACAATGGCGACCGGATAGGACAGGGCCGTGAGAACTCAAAGGCTTTCCTCAAACAAAACCCAAAGATGGCGGCCGAGATTGAAGCCGCTGTTCGCGCAAATTCGGGGCTGGGTGAAAAACTACTTGCGCTCCCTGAGGGTGACGAGGCCAAGGAGGCCGATATTGGTCCCGACGCAGATGGCGTTCTTCCCGACGAGGAAACGGGTGGGAAACGCGCAACTAAGGGGCGACGATAATAGGAACCCGGCTGCGTATACCGTCACATCACCTCAACGCTGCGCCCAATCCTTGCACGATCGTGAAACCGGCGGCATGGTGTTGCATGGGCTGCGTTGGTGCTGCGTTTCGTCCCTAAGAAGTAACATCACAAATACGACTTCAAGGCAGTGACATCGTGGCAGTCAACGTCCCTAGGCATCTAGATGCCGCAGGGTGTACACCATCTTGTGGCAGCAAACTTGGTCGCGCAATGCTCGGCCAGGAAGAAATTGGGATCGTCGAGAGTGCGTACCACTGCAACTGATCTTCGCTCTCGTGACGGCGGCTCAACTCCCGCAGGCCTGAGCTTAAATGGCCGGGACACTACCGGCCACGGCTCGCCATGGCTGGCCTCGGCAGGTTATGAGCGACAGCGACAGGCGCTCGACAGCGGGAAACAACTCGTCCAAGAGCCTGGGCAGCATGTGGACGCGTCTCGACTGAAGGGCCGCGACAAGCTGCGGCCACTGCTTGAGCTTAAACCCTACATTTTGCGCTACCCGCGTATGGTCGGCGTCGCATTGGTGGCGCTCATTGTTTCATCGTTGACGATGCTGACACTCCCGCTTGCCGTGCGTCGTATGATCGATGTGGGTTTCAACGAAGCTGGCGGCGCGCTGGTCAACCAGTATTTTGCAGCTCTGTTGGGTCTTGGTTTCGTGCTGTCTGTTGCCAGCGCCGGCCGCTTTTACGCGGTCAACTGGCTCGGCGAGCGCGTCGTGTCTGATTTGCGCGCCGATGTGTTCCGCCATCTGCTGCGTCTGGGGCCTATATTTCACGAGGGTGTGCGGACCGGTGATCTGATCAGTCGCCTGACTGCCGACACGACACAGTTGAAGGCTGCCTCTGGGTCGTCGCTCAGTCAAGCGTTGCGCAACACGATCATGTTTGTCGGCGCGCTCGGCATGATGATCGTCACAAGTCCACTGTTGACCTCGTTGGTGCTCGTGGCGCTCGCCGGCGTCTTGCTTCCGCTGTTGGGGTTTGGCCGTCTGGTACGTGCCAAATCACGCGGGGCGCAGGACACACTCGCCGATGCATCGGCCTATGCCGCGGAAGCACTCGGTGCCATTCGCACCATCCAGGCCAACGTCGCTGAGACCCGTTCAAGCGCGCGCTTCACCGACGCTGTAGAACGATCGTTCAATGCCGCGCGCGACCGACTTATGGCCCGCGCCGCCTTAACGTCTGCAGCCATTTTTTTGATTATCGCGTGCATCGTTGGCGTGTTGTGGTTCGGGGCCGCGCGCGTTGCCGCCGGAGAAATGACCGGTGGGCGGCTCGGCCAGTTCATCTTGTATGCGATCTTCGCTGGGGCGGCGCTGGCCGAACTGTCGGAGGTGTGGGGCGAACTTTCGCAAGCTGCAGGCGCCGCCGAGCGGATCATGGAACTCCGGGCAGTCGTGCCCGATATCGCAGCGCCCACGGCACCAGCCATCCTTCCGGAACCAGCACTCGGGTCCATCATGTTCGATGATGTATCGTTTGCCTATCCGACCCGCCCAGAGGTGGCAGCTCTCGACCGCGTGTCGTTCAACGTCCGCAAAGGCGAAACCGTTGCTTTGGTGGGCCCGTCCGGGGCCGGTAAAAGCACAGTCTTTGCCTTGCTGGAGCGCTTCTACGATCCGCAATCCGGCCGGGTGATGATCGATGGTGTCGGCATCGGTGACGCTGACCCTGCAGCCGTACGGGGGCGGATGGCACTCGTACCTCAAGACGTCGCCATCTTTGCCGAAACTGTTGCCGACAACATCCGCTTTGGCCGGGCCGAGGCAAGCGACGCCGAGGTCCTGGATGCGGCGAAACTGGCACGTGCCGATGCGTTCATTCAATCCTTGCCCCAGGGCTATGCCACGCTTCTCGGCGAACGTGGCGTTACCTTATCCGGCGGCCAGCGCCAGCGTATCGCGCTGGCCCGCGCGATCCTCCAGGACGCACCGATCTTGCTGCTCGATGAAGCCACAAGCGCGCTTGACGCCGAGAGCGAAGCGGCTGTCCAGGAGGCCTTGGAGAGCGTGATGGAGGGCCGAACGACCCTGGTGATCGCCCACAGGTTGGCAACCGTGCAGAAAGCCGACAGAATCCTCGTCTTCGATCAAGGCCGGATAGTTGAAGAGGGCACCCACGCGGCCTTGCTCACCCGCGGCGGGCTCTACGCGCGCTTGGCGGAGTTGCAGCTCTTGGTGCCCGACACCATCTCTACGAAACCACCGGTGACCGCGCTATAACACCTCAAACACGCCGCACGGCCTGACCGCACATCACTCACGCCCGAAAGACCGAAATGCTGCTCTGGCTACTTTTCGCGCTCATGACGGCCGGTGTTCTCACCGTCATGTTGCGGCCGCTGCTGCGGGATGGAACGCCTGGGACATAAAGTGACGCGCAGGCCGATATCGCGGTCTACAAGGATCAACTGGCCGAGATCGACGCTGACGCGGCACGCGGTTTGGTTGTGCCAGCCGATGCCGAACTTGCACGCCGCGAGGTGGCACGCCGGCTGTTGGCACGTGCCGACGAACCGTCACTCTTGCGGACCCAGACAGTGCCTCTGCGGCCGTTGGTTGGGGCGATCGCGACGGCGATGCCGATCCTTGCCATCACGGTCTATGCTTTTCTGGGCTCACCCAAGATGCCAGATTTGCCCTGGTCACAGGCCCAGACCCGGCAGCAGGCCCAGACCCGGCAGCAGGCCCCGTCAGGAGCCCCGTCAGTAGCCCCATCGGCGTCCATTGATGGTCAACCGGTTGCGGAACTTGTCGCGAAAGTCGAGGCGCGGTTAGCCGAACGTCCCGACGACGGCAAGGGGTGGGACGTGGTCGCGCCAATCTATTTCCGCCAGGAGCGGTTTGCGGATGCGGCCAAGGCGTATGAGCGCGCATCAAGCCTGCTCGGCGAAACACCCGGGCGTCTTGCGGGATTTGCCGAGGCAACGGTGCTGGCCAACAATGGGCTCGTCACCGAGCCGGCTCGGGCAGCCTACGAGAAACTCGCCAAGACCGATCCGGATCGGGTCGAGCCGAAGTTTTGGTTGGCACTTGCCAAGGAACAGGATGGTCGTCTGGCCGAGGCGGCCGCGGCCTACAAAGCAATCCTGGCGGCAGCACCCGCTGACGCCAACTGGCGTCCGCTGATCGCGGAACGGATCGCTGCCGTTGAAAAACGTTCCGGCTCAAACGCGGCCGGCCTCCCGATAT
>JANNXS010000159.1:0-5058 GCA_031409695.1 Hyphomicrobiaceae bacterium | reverse complement strand
TGTTTCTCGATGAGATCGGCGAACTTGGTCTCGATGAACAGGCAATGATCCTGCGCGCCATCGAGGAGAAACGTTTCCTCGCCGTCGGTGCTGATAAAGAAACAACGAGTGATTTCCAGTTGATTGCCGGCACCAACCGCGATCTCAGTCGGCAGGTGGCGATGGGGCGCTTTCGCGAGGATCTGCTCGCACGGTTGGACCTTTGGACATTCAAACTGCCGGGGCTGAAGGAACGCCGCGAAGACATTGCACCCAATTTGGATTTTGAGTTGCGGCGCTTTTCGGATGCGGGTGGCGACACCGTCACGTTCAACAAAGAGGCCCGCGAGCTGTATTTGAAGTTCGCAACCGCACCTGAAGCTGCGTGGTCGGCAAACTTCCGCGATCTCGGCGCGTCCGTCACGCGCATGGCGACGCTGGCGCCGACCGGCCGGATCAACCAGGCCATTGTCGAGGAAGAAATAGGCCGCCTGCAACGGTCCTGGCACCGCGACCCGGGTGACGCGGACGCAGACCTGCTCGTGCGCCACCTTGGCCCGGAACGCGCGCAATCGCTCGACTTGTTTGATCGCGCGCAACTTGCAGCCGTTCTGCGTGTTTGCCGCGACTCCAAATCGCTGAGCGCCGCCGGCCGCCGCCTGTTCGCAGTTTCGCGCGAGGCCAAGACCAGCTCAAACGATGCCGACCGCTTGAAGAAATACCTCGCCCGATTTGGCCTCGCTTGGGATCAGATAATCGGGGACTGACGGCCAGCGCCGCGTTGCCTTTGGCGCGCGCTGCGGGTGGGTTGTGCACCCGCGGGGGTCGCGACATAGTCTCGGCCTTTGTCGCCTGGCTTCTCCGAGGCTGTCTGATGCCAAACCGCGTTTATCGTCGCACCGTCCGTGTCGCCTGGGGAGATTGCGATCCAGCCCAGATCGTCTTTTATCCGCGCTACTATGAGATGTTTGACGAGAGCGCGCAGGAGTTGTTTCGAGACGCGCTCGGCATGCCGAAAATCGAGTGGGTAAAGCGCTACGCGATTGTCGGCATACCGCTGGTCGAAACCCGAGCAAAGTATTTTATCCCATCCTACTACGGCGACGACATCGTCATCGAAAGCCGCGTGTCCGAGTTCCGCCGCTCAAGCTTCGACCTGTCACACAAGATTTTCAAAGGCGATAAACTTGCGGTCGACGGTTTCGAGACCAGGGTGTGGGCGGCACCCGATCCAGATCGCCCCGGCGGTATCAAGAGTTCATCGCTTCCAGCTGACGTCGTGGCAGCCTTCGAAATTTGATCAGATACAGCGACTGTCTTATTTCTTGATGTCGGTCATGGCTTGAAACGGCGTCTTGCTGCAATCGCTGCTCAGGTATGCCGCGAGCTGATCGGTGCTGCCGCTTTTGGCGGTGTCCGCCGCCACCGATGCACGCTGCGCCTTGGTTAACACGCCACCCTTTTCCGCGACGTCTAGAATTTTGCAACTGTAGGCAAAGCCTTCAAGCGTGCCTTGGGCGCCGAAATAAGCCGTACTGCCAAGGAATCCGATACCAAGGCAGACAACGCCAATTAATCCGAGCAGAATGTATTTGATGGCAGCTGGCATGGAGAGACCTCAGAAACCTGATTGTTGTCGAATTTCAGATGCGTTGAGCACGCGCCGACCGTCAGCACCCCTTGCGCGCGCTTTCGAAGGCGGCCCTGGTCTTGTCATCCAGAGATGGTGCTTTCAGCGCTTGATCGAATAACTTTTGCTTGGCGCTTGCATCAATGAAGCCGCGCTTCGAAGCAGATGCGATCGCCTCGCACACCAGACTTTCACTTACCGTCCCGCGCAGGGCCTTGCCAAACACGAGCGGCAATACCGCGCCGACAATGAGCGGTCCAAAAATGATCGCGAGAATTGTGGTGGCTTTCATGGGCAGCTCCTTACCAACACGTTATCTGGCAAAACCCTGACACACGAGCAGCAGTCTGGCGAGTTGGCAATCTCAAAAATTAACCACGGAATAGATCGACAGAAGACCTGATACCGGCACTGTGCGCAGTGGTCTGATCCGCCGTGTTGTCGTAAAGAGCTTCGTCGCCGGTCGGAATAGTCATCATTTTTGCCATGGAGCCAACCCAGGTGCTGTCCCGCTTCACGTCCCTCTCCGCTGCCTGCCTCATCGCATTGTCAGCCTTCGCTGCTTCAACGGCAAACGCTCAATCGTCCCGCGTTCGTACGGCCTGCACGGCTGACGCCCGGCGCCTGTGCCCCCAGTATTCATCAGGCAGCAGCGAGATGCGCGCCTGCATGGAAGCACGTGGCCGGGCTCTGTCCCAAGGTTGTGTTTTGGCGCTTGAGGCCGAAGGCCTTATCCCGCGCGGCACCTATTCCCGCGGACGCAGCCGCAGTTGACCTTCGAGGTTAAACCGTCCGCCCCTGAGGCGCTGTTCTATCACCTGGAGCGCCAGCCGCTTGACAGGGTTCTCCCAACGTTGGTTGAGAAGACCGTGGAACGCGGCTGGCGTGCTGCCATTCAAACCAATAGCTCCGAACGGGTGCAGGCGCTCGACCAGCTTCTCTGGACCTATCAAGAGGACACGTTTCTCCCGCACGGCACGGCTGCGGATGGAGCGGCTGACCGCCAGCCGGTGTATTTGACGGATAGCGACGATAACCCCAATGGCGCAGTCGTGCGTTTCTTTGTTGACGGGGCGGTAGCGGCTGATTTCAGAGGTTACCAACGCCTCGTGTTCATGTTTGACGGCCGCGATCCCCGGACTTTGTCGTCCGCACGTGCGCAGTGGACGGCCGCGAAAAGCGCGGGTTGTGCTGTGACTTACTGGCAGCAGGGCGATGACGGCCGCTGGACCAAAAAGGCTTAAGCCTCGGCACGACCGCCATGGCGTGCGGCGGTGAGTGCGGCGCCAAGAGCGGCTGCAAAACTGGCCCGTTCCTCATTGGTGAGGAACCGACCAAACGGAACCACACGTCCATGCAGGAAGAGCCGCAAGTCGCTGCGTCCGTCAGGCATCCACTCCAAGCCAACTCGAACCCAGTAGGCTGGGAACTCATAACGCTCTTTCCGGCCAGAGGGCTGCACGCGTGTGAGTGTCAACCTGTCGCGGTCCAGGTCGACGCGCTCGTAGATCCGCCCTGACCGATAACTGAGCTTGAACGCCAGATAGACAATGGCCACGTCGAGACCAAAGAAGCCAAGGACCGGCCATGCACCAGTCCAAGCGAAGGCGAGCCCAGTCCCAAAGCTCAGCCCGCTGAGAACCGCCATCAGAATTAGAAACCCTTTTGTGCCGAGCGACCGGTGCGGCGCCAATGTCGCGCTGAACACGGAACCCGGAACGTCCGACGCCTGGACGCCTGAAGTCTGGGCTTGCGGCCCTTGCGCTGAACCAGTGTCTGCGCTCATCATTCCGCTCCCGTCAACGCTGAGCTGATCGTCATCGACATGCCTGTGAAACCTAAGTCCGAGCCGAAATCAAAGCCAAATCCTGGCGCGAAAACGGCGCGTGGTCCGGCGGCGCCCAAGGCCTCAAAAACTGCACCCCCAGCCAACCGAGCCGCTAAAAAACCCGCCAGATTGAAGCGCCCGACACCAGAGGTTTTGCGCGAGATGTTTGCGCGCTTTTCCAAGGCTGAGCCGGAGCCGAAAGGCGAGCTCGAACACGTCAACGCCTATACGCTGCTGGTCGCCGTTGTGCTTTCAGCGCAAGCCACAGACGTTGGCGTTAACAAGGCGACACGTGCCTTGTTCAAAGTGGCCGACACACCCGCAAAAATGCTCAACCTCGGAGAGGATACGGTGCGCGAGTACGTCAAGACCATCGGCCTTTACCGGAACAAGGCAAAAAATGTCATCGCGCTGTCGCAGAAGCTGCTCGATGAGCACGCGGGCGAGGTGCCGGACGACCGTGACAAATTGACGGCATTGCCGGGTGTCGGGCGCAAGACAGCAAACGTCGTGCTCAATATGGCCTTTGGCCACAAGACCATGGCGGTCGACACGCACGTGTATCGGGTCGCCCACCGCCTATCATTTTCGAACGGCAAGACGCCGGATGCCGTTGAGGATGATCTGATGCGATTGATTCCTGACGACTACATGTTTCACGCCCACCACTGGCTGATCCTGCACGGCCGCTACACGTGCCTTGCTCGCAAACCGCGCTGCGCAACCTGCATGATCGCAGATCTTTGCACATCACGTGAAAAGGCGGCGTAGCAATATCGCCCGAGGGCGGCGGCCGTCAGGTCCGCCCCTGTTCAACCGCGTGGCATGCGACAGAGCGTAGTCCATGAGGAATAACGCGCGGCACATCGCTCTTACAGTGGACATCGACAAGCGGGCAGCGGGGGTGGAACGCGCACCCTTTCGGCGGATCGATCGGATTGGGGATCTCGCCCTCGATCATCTTGCGCGGACGGCCGGACATGGCGAGGTCGGGCACGGCATCGAGCAGCATGCGGGTGTAGGGATGCTGTGGATCCTTGAACAGATCTTTGGCGGGCGCGAGCTCGACAACGCGGCCGAGGTACATGACGCCGATGCGGCTCGCCATGTGCTTCACAACCGCGAGGTTGTGCGAAATGAACAAGTACGTCAGGCCAAGCCGATCCTGCAGATCGCGCATGAGATTCAAGATTTGCGCCTGAACTGACACATCCAGAGCCGACGTCGGCTCATCGCAGACGAGAAACTCCGGGTTTGATGACAGCGCGCGCGCGATGCAAATGCGTTGGCGCTGACCGCCGGAAAATTCGTGCGGGTATTTGGCGCCATCGGCAGGATCGAGGCCAACCAGCCGCAGCAACTCGCCGACGCGATGCTCAATCTCGGCGTTGTCCTTGGCCAAGCCAAAGGCGCGGATCGGGTCGGCGATAATGTGGTCGACGCGCCAGCGTGGATTGAGGCTTGCGTAGGGATCTTGGAAGATCATTTGGATGCGCCGACGTAGCGCGGTCAGTTCCGCGCCGGCGTTCCACATGTCGACATCGTCAATGGTGACGGTGCCCTTGGTTGGCTGCAACAGACCAACGACCATTTTTGCGACTGTCGACTTGCCCGAACCGGA
>JANNXS010000158.1:0-3458 GCA_031409695.1 Hyphomicrobiaceae bacterium | reverse complement strand
CGCCGCCATAAATACCGCCGACCACGACGATAGCAACGAGAATGGCTGGCATTACCGTCGCATCAACCATGATGCAGATGACAGCCAGCAACAGAAGTGAAGCCTGTGGCCAAGCCTCGGCAACAGCTGCGCGATAGCCTTTTGTCGCGTAGGCCTTTTGTATCAGTGTCGCCTCAGAATAAAAAAGCCAGAGGGCTGCTGCCACGACGATCGCCGCTGCGAGCCATTGCCACCACGCCCGTTGGCTATGCTCGACCGTCAATTTCTGAACATCGGGCGCGAGTGACGGATTGCGGCGCACCACAATCGCGATCGTGATACAATAAAACAAAGCTGCCAGCAGGCCTGGGATCAGCGCCGCCTGGAAGAGCTTGGCGATGTTCTGCTCTGTCGTGATGGCATACACGACGAGGATCACCGATGGCGGAATGAGGATGCCGAGCGTGCCGCCAACGGCAATCGTACCGGTCGCGAAACCGCCATCATACTTATACTTGAGCAATTCCGGCAGTGCCGCGCGACCGAACGTGGCCGTGGTGGCGACTGACGATCCGCAGATGGCGCCAAAGGCCGTGCACGCACCGATGACGGCCATGGCGAGGCCGCCCTTAAAGCGGCCAAGGGCGCGTTCGGCGGCTTTAAACAGCGAGGCTGCGATCCCGGCGCGTTCCGCAAGCGCGCCCATCAGAATAAACAACGGGATCACTGACAGCGTGTAATTCGCAAACTGATGATAGGGGTTTGTTTTCATATAGCCAAACAGCGCTATCGGGCTCGACAGGTAGGCGTAACCGGCAGCGCCAACGACGAGCATGGCAAACCCGATCGGCGCGCGCAGCACCATCAGGCCAAGCATGACGCCAAATCCGACCAGAGCGATAGTCATGCCGCTCATGACGGGCTCCTGTTGGTTGTCTTGGCGACAAGTTTGAGAGCCGTGGCAATCGACGTCAGGGCGAGCAGAATGCAGAGGCCCGTCGCCAGCGCGATACTTGGCCAGAGCACGATCTGGCGCTGCATGGTCGTCTCGCCGCTTTTGAGAGCCTCGAGCGAACCTATGACCAGACAATAGCCCGCAAAACCCATAAAGGCCGCATAGGCGAGGTCCCAGAAGGCGTCGAGAAAGTTGCGCCAGCGCTCCGGCAGCCAACCCGTGAACGTGTCGACCATGATGTTGCCGCGACGCGCCTGGGTATAGGGCAAGTAGGCAAAGACGGCGATGGCGGTCACCATCTTGACGTACTCAAAGTCGCCGTCAATCGGCGCATTGAACAGCCAGCGCAGCAGGACGCTGCTGGTCACCAACAGGGCCACAGCCAAGGCGAGCAATCCGCCAAAAACAGCGATCCAACCGGTCACGCGCTCGACCCAGTGCGACGCGCCACCCACCGGTCCGCCCGCCTCGACGGGTAATCCGGCGGGTGATCCGGCGGGCAATTCGAGACCGCTCATGACATATCCCCGCGTTGTCCGAACCGCCGGTTCGCGTGCGACCAGGTTTGGCTCCGTCACTCCGATGGCGACGGCCGCCAACGCTTGCATGGGAACGGGCGGCGGCGTGTCTCAGGCCTTGGCGTATTTGGCGAGCAGCACTTTGGCTTCCGCAATGAGCTTGGCGCCGTCGAGGCCTTTAGCCTTGACCTGCTCGATCCAGGCAGCGGTCACGGGCTCGCAAGCCTTGATCCACTTTTGCTTTTCGTCCTCTGAAATGGCTGAAATGGTGTTGCCGCGTGCCTTCACCATTGCCATGACGCCGGCCCCAGCTTCGTCCCACATCTTGCCGGCGCGGATGGCGAAATTCATGCCGGAATACTTGTCCATGATTGCCCGCAATTCAGCCGGCATGGCGTTGTACTTCGCCAGGTTCATGGCCAAGAAGAAGCTCGTTGAGTAGAGCGTCGGCGAACCGGGGATGGCCGTGTGGAACTTGACGAGTTCGTGCACCTTGATCGCGGGCACGACTTCCCACGGCACAACCGCGCCATCGATGACCTTCTGCGCCAAGCTTTCTGGCACCTGCGGCACAGGCATGCCGATGCTGGTCGCGCCAAGTGCCTTCAAGGCCTCGCCCGCGAGGCGCGTCGGATTGCGCAGTTTAAGGCCCTTGAGGTCATCCATCGTGGTGATCGGCTTGTTAGCGTGGATCAACCCGCCATCATGCGCCCAGTAGGACAGGATTTTGACGTCCTTCACCTCGTCCTTAAGGTGTTGGTCGGCAAACGCCTGGGCCGCCTGGGCATTGGGCAGACCCTTTTCCCCCGCGATGAACGGCAGCTCAAAAATTTCGGTGGTTGGGAAACGGCCGGGCGTGTTGCCAGGCAGGGTCCACACAATATCGGCCACGCCATCGCGCGCCTGATCATACAGTTGTGGTGGCGTGCCGCCGAGTTGCATGGACGGGAAGATATCGATCTTGATCTTGCCGGCGCTCTCGGTCTCGATGTCTTTGGCCCACGGCGCCAGCATTTTTGCGTGACCGTTCGAAACCGGCGGCAGGAAGTGGTGCAATTTTAAAGTCACGACCGGCGCCTGGGCGCGTGCACTGGTGATGATCGCGGGCATGGCAACAGCTGCACCAGCGCCGGCCACAAGAGTTCTGCGATTGAGTGTCATGCGTTTCCTCCCTCAAGTCTTTTTCTTTGGCGTCGTCGTCTCGAAGTAACGTCTCCAATACGTTCTGCCGCAAAGGTGTGGCTCTTGGAAGGCCTGAAACGTGAATAGTGCGACGGATGGGTCTCAAAACGTGGCACCGGATCGATGTTTTAACCCATCAAGCGCGCTTCGATGGCCACCCGAGCCGCGTCGAGGAACGCGCGCACATCCGCAAGCGGCATCACGCCGAGAACAACGATGTGGTCGCCACCAGTGATGTGGTTCGGCAAATCTATGCAGCCGGCCTCGATCAAGCCCCGGCTGACAAGAAACCCAAACGCACCCTCGTCCAATTGTTCAGATGCGATGCGCGACCCGGCTTCCACGAGAACGGCTGCCCCAGCTTTGACCAATTGGGCAATCGGCGCGTAAGTGCGCATCAGTCCCGCGGCGCGATCGGCAACGACGGTTGCCTGTATCAGTCGGAGCGCGATGGCCAATTCGCGCGCACGCAGGTCACCGACAAAGACCGCAAGGCTTTTATTCTGTCGCAAAATATCACGACCGTTTGCGCCCGTTTTGAGCGTTGAGCCGAGAGAAATTTGAGCCGCTTGGATGGCAACGCAATGGGCACTTGCAGCTGCCAAATGTTCGCACAGGAGTTCAAGTACCGCGGCGGCGACGCCGTGTACGTGTTCGTCCTGGCGTGCCAACGACGTGAACATTCTGCCGACCGATGGACTGATTCGGTCTGCCGGTCGCGATCTTTCACGCCGTCTCCATTGATTTTCCGGCGGCGATTTTCTCCACAGATAATGGCCCATGCGGTCTTGAGGCCGATGTCCACACGAACCGAATGTTGCCGA
>JANNXS010000157.1:0-2720 GCA_031409695.1 Hyphomicrobiaceae bacterium | reverse complement strand
GGCTCGCAACCATGAGCAGGATAAAGCCGACAAGGCCTGTCGGTGCCGAGAGCGAATGTTTCATGGCGCGGCCTACAGCGTTCCAACGGTTGGCGACAGCCATCGACGACGCGACATAGACTACGGCTACATAGTCGGGGGGAACCCAGTCGGGGTCGATCACGGCCTCGGTATCATCGCCTGTTGGACGATCACGCATTTGATTACGTTACTGACAGGTTTGTGATTGTCAGCATCCAAGTCGTGAAGCTGAGGCGGATTTGGCCGCCGAACCGCTTGGAACGTGTCAAAAACAATGGTTTCAGTCCGTTTCCCACGTCTCCGTGATCGCGATCACGGCAATCCTCACGCATTCGTTATTATGATACGTTACGATCCGTATTGATTTTAATGCCGGCTTCGGTTAGAACCTATCCATCGGCGGCGCAGTGAGCGGCGCCGAACAAAACAAAGACCAGCCGGCGCCGCCGGCTCCTGAGCCAAAACAAGCCCAAAGAGACCGATCATGAAAACCCTCATCGCCCTCCTCATCGCCGCGTCCGCCCTGGCAGCCGTCGCCCCTGCAAACGCCGCCATCAATTCAGGCAACCTGCCGACCTTCGATGGCCCCGCTTTCGGCCCAGCAGACATCAAAGGCTTTGATGGTCCGGCCTTCGGCCCAAAGGACCTGACCACCTTCGACGGCCCAGCTTTCGGCCCGTCTGACCTCCGCACCTTCGACGGTCCGGCCCACAGCCAGATGACAGGCGGCAACCAGCGCTAAACACGACGACCAACATCAGGTTTTGGCCGGCATGAGCACCGCCGAGACCTGATCTCCAGCAAACCAAAAAATCAAAACAAACCCAAAGAGACCGATCATGAAAACCCTCATCGCCCTCCTCATCGCCGCGTCCGCCCTGGCAGCCGTCGCCCCTGCAAACGCAAGCATCAATTCAGGCAACCTGCCGACCTTCGATGGCCCCGCTTTCGGCCCAGCCGACATCAAGGGCTTTGATGGACCAGCGTTCGGCCCAAAGGACCTGCGCACCTTTGACGGTCCCCAGTTCGGCCCGTCTGACCTCCGCACATTCGACGGTCCGGCCCACAGCCACATGACAGGCGGCAACCAGCGCTAAGCGCTAACCGCCTCTAGCTTCGATATTTCACCCCGCCTCCGCTTGTTGTTCCATCGGCAAACGCGAAGGCGGGGTGTTTTATTTGATGACCTATTTTCTCGCACGGTCGATGGATTCCTGGATCAGTTGCTTCGCGACCGTCACATCGCCCCAGGATTTGAGCTTGACCCACTTTTTTGGCTCCAAGTCCTTGTAGTGTTCAAAGAAGTGCTGGATTTGTTGTCGGGTGATTTCAGGCAGGTCAGATGCCGTCATGATGCCTTCGTAGCGCCGCGTGATCTTGTTTGACGGCACCGCAATAATTTTCTCATCGCCGCCCGCTTCGTCTTCCATCACTAGCACGCCAACCGGCCGACAATTGATCACCGCACCGGGCACTATCGCGCGTGTGTTGCAGACCAGCACATCGATCGGATCGCCATCCTCCGAGAGCGTATGGGGCACGAAGCCATAGTTGCCGGGATAGCGCATTGGCGTGTACAAAAAACGGTCGACAAACAGCGTTCCTGAAGCCTTGTCCATCTCGTACTTTATCGGCTCCCCGCCGACCGGCACTTCGACAACAACGTTGATATCGTCAGGTGGATTGTTGCCCGTCGGGATGGCATCGAGGCGCATGGCGTGTTCCTTTTTTTCTTCCCTGAGGGACGGGGCCGAGGCGAGATACCTGTGGTGACGAGGATTGTCACGAAGTGACAAAGACTGCTTCACCTTTTTAATCGCGGGTTCAAGACGTCGCGTAATTGATCGCCGACGAGATTGATCACAACGATGGTCGTCAACAGCACCAAACCTGGAAAGACACTGATCCAGTAGGAGCCCGACATCATGTACTCAAAGCCATTCGAGATCAGCAGGCCTAGCGACGGCTCCGTTTGCGGCAGGCCGACCCCGAGAAATGATAGCGTGGCCTCAAGGGCTATCGCGTGTGCGGTCTGCACGGTTGCGACAACGATCAATGGCGCCAGACAATTGGGCAGGATGTGTTTAAACACGACGCGGGCATTCGAGAGGCCTAGGCAACGCGCCGCTTCCACGTACTCTTTGCGACGCTCGACCAGCGCCGTGCCGCGCACCGTGCGCGCATAGTAGGCCCACTGCACAGCGACGAGCGCGATGATGATCTTGTCGACACCCTTGCCGAGCACGGCGATCAGCATCAGCGCGATGAGGATGGCCGGGAACGACAACTGCAGATCGACGATGCGCATGATCAATGTCTCGGTGCGCCCACCGACATAGGCCGCGAGCAAGCCGACAGCCGCGCCCAGTGCCATGGCCAAAAAGCCGCTCATGGCGCCGACTGCGAGCGAAATGCGCAGGCCATACAGCATCGCCGAGACGAGATCGCGCCCGGCGCCATCAGTGCCGAGCCAGAAGGTATAGCCGTAAGTGCTGGCGGTGCCCGGCGGCAGCCGGCTGTCCATGACGTCGACCTGCGCGAGGTCATACGGATTTTGCGGCACGATCCACGGCGCAATCAGCGCGAGCACGATCAGCGTCGCCAGCAGCACGACGGCGATGCCCGCAACGCGGCTCTCGAAGAACTCCGACACGAACCGCCGGAACGGAGATTCGACGGCCGGCGCAGCGACTGGCGTT
>JANNXS010000156.1:0-2659 GCA_031409695.1 Hyphomicrobiaceae bacterium | reverse complement strand
CGCGCTATCCCGTGCCCTTGCCGTCGAAGCCGCGCGCAATGGCTTTTCAGCCCATATTGCCGATCTCGACGCTCAGCAATTCACAGCAACCGAATGGGCCTCGTTGCGCGCCCGTGGCCGCTTTGAGCCAGCCGTAACGGCCACCACGTACACGACCCTGAAACAAGCGCTCGACGGCATGCCTCGCTGCGACATGCTCATTCTTGATGGGCCAGCTCGTACCAGCGCCGGAACCCTCGACATCGCCAAAATTGCTGATCTGGTCATCCAGCCTACCGGCGCCAGCCGCGATGACCTCGACCCCGCCATCCGCACGTTTCACGAACTGGTCGCCAAGCGTATCCCGTCGCGCAAACTGGTCATGGTCTTATCCCGCATCCTCGGCGACAGCGAAGCCAAGGAAGCCCGCCGCTACATCACCGACGCCGGTTACACCGTCGCCGACGGCCACGTCATCGAACGGATCAGCTACCGCACCGCCATGAACGTCGGCCGTGCCATGACCGAAACCGAGTACGACACGCTCAACGACAAAGCCCGTGAAGTTGTCACCAACCTCGTTGATCGCATTCAAGAGAAAGCCGCCGCATGAACTGGGACACTCTCAAACACACCGCCGTCCAGCGTCGAACACTCGGCACCCCACCGACACCAAGTGCAACCATCGACAATCTCGCGCAGCCGGAAACGGTGCCGGCGCACGTAGATGGTCGCAGCCTCCGCGCCACTGGCCGCACCGAGCAACTGAACGTCCACGTCCGGCCGGCCTTCAAGCAGCGCATCAAAGTGCTTGCCGCCGAGCAGGATCTCTTGATGGCCGAGGTTCTGGAACGCGCGCTCGCGGCCTACGAGGCGCACACGCAAGAACTCTGCAAATAGCAGCTATCTTTCTAGCGGATAACCGCTCTTTACGCCGCCTCAGATGTCCACCATCCGCAACGGAAAGCGTTACAAAAGCAAGCTTCCTTGCCGGTTTGCAACCCATCGCTCGACGAACTTCAAGAACGCCCCATCAGGATTACGCGGCTTCGGCTTGTTGCCACACCACGCCCGCCAATCAGCTTCAGCGCGGTACGGGTCTATGCCCGGCGCCAGCCTGCGGACCGCTTCAAAGGTCTCGGCCCTTAGCGCCAGCATGCCCTGGCTCACTTGTGCGCCCGTGCGGCCATGCGACTCCCGCCGCTCGCGCTCCTCCTTCTTACTCACCACAAAGCGCACCGTGACCACCTTCCGGCCTCGCTTACGATAGATCGCCCAATCCGCCTCAAAATCCGCCAGCGCATTGACCTCGGCCAACGCCGGCACCACTGCGCGCCGGTAGAAATCCCGCCAATCAGTAAGCCTATCACCAACGCCCAGTAACGCCCGCAAGTCATCTACATCCACGACCCACTCCTTGACATGCCGGTTTGCGACCATTTCAAGGTTCTCAAAAAGGCGCACGCCATATTTGCTCGTGAACGCCCGTACGATCGGCATGGAGAGTCGCGCCCACTTGGCCGGCTCAGAAAGCAAAGGCCGGAGCCAGTGCGGCCACGTAAACGACACGAGACCATCCTGGCCCTTCTCGTGGCCCGACACGACAATGAGAGACCCGCTGCCCCATTTGCGGTCGCCGTCCGTGTCGATGTAGTCGAACTGTAACTGAACACGCGATAAGTTGGTCAGGCTCTCCCGTACCTGGTCGTTGCTCTCGTGGCGGCCCAGGTACTCCCGCAAATCCTGCAGCGGAACCTCGTGGACTGCTTGGGTATCCACAATGTTGTCGTGAGAATAATACAGAAGCGCGTTGATGATTTTCTGATCCTGTAATGAGAGGCTCCCAGCCTGCTCCTTCACCTGGATCAATCCCACGGCTTTCGGTACTGTGGCATTGGAGTCCATCACGCTACCGCTTCCCGAGCGCCGGGGCGCATTGGAAGTCAGAGGCGTGGAAATAATCGAATTCGTCACGCAACTTCTTTCATTGTACGCCTTTTATAACCCCTTTCCGCCTGAGATGTCCACCATTCGCCTCATATGTCGGTTTCTGCGCCTCGTATGTCAGAATTAGTTCAGTTCGCGCATGTGGATAACTCTCATTCCTGAACCGCCTCAGATGTCCACGTTCGCCGCCTCAGATGTCCACGACAACCGCCTGAGATGTCCCGTTTTGGCGCCTCAAACGTCCACGATGCGCCGTTTATGCATTTGTTCTATTTGATTAAAGTTGGCCTGAACACTGAACACCTTGAACACGAAGAACACAAAGTATAATTTGAGGCATGATGGGGATATCTTAACACTCCAGGCACTTTCAGAAGAAGAAAGGGGCTAAGAATGGCCAGCTGAATTGGCAATTGCAGCATCGCCCCAAGCCAAAGATAAGGTGGGGCACTGAGCTCACGTACAAAAGCAACGAGTGCGTGAGAGTCCAAAGCGTGCAACTCAGCGGGCGCCTTCGGCGAGTCTTTATAGAACACACGGCACCCCTTCTAATGCAAACCTATCTCGCCAACTAGAAACCAGTTCAGGGGCGGTCTATTCGTGGCGCTTATCCCGCTTATAAGGGGCCACTTGAAAACTGCCATAGCCAGCCCTACAATGTAAGCATGATGAAGAAGCGCACGCCCGAGCACACCATTGCGGCAAGCTTTTCCAAGGAGGAAATTGCTGCCGG
>JANNXS010000155.1:0-29408 GCA_031409695.1 Hyphomicrobiaceae bacterium | reverse complement strand
AGTCGTTGGGTGCGGATCGATGTAGAAATCACCCGGTACGCAATAAAGTCCGCGCGGCGTCGGTGTCAGCCAGGTTTCAAAACGCGTCATCGGATGGCCCTAGCACGTTGCATCGGGGAGTGCGAAGCGGTGCCGCCGGGCGGCACGACTCTGCCGATAGCGCTAGAGACATGCTCTGCTTTTACCAGGCACTCGCTCAGCCTTTGTCGCGCATGATCCGCTCAGCCTTTGTCGCGCATGATCCGCGCTTTGTCCCGCTGCCAGTCGCGCTTGGCTGAGGTCTGGCGCTTGTCGGCCATATTCTTACCCTTGGCGATGCCAATGCGCAGCTTAGCCCGCCCGCGCTCGTTGAAATACAGCGACAGTGGAATGATCGTCATGCCCTCGCGCTCGACAGCAATCGTAAGTTTGTGGATCTCGCGCTTCTTGAGCAGCAGCTGTCGCGGCCGACGTGGCACGTGTTGCAGGTGCGCGCCCGCCTTACCGTACTCGGGGATGTAGGCGTTGATCAGAAACATGCCGCCGTTTTCAGACGACGCATAGCTTTCGGCGATATTGATCGAGCCGACACGCAGGGATTTGACCTCGGTACCAGTCAGCGCAATCCCGGCCTCAAAGGTTTCCTCAATGAAGTATTCAAAGCGGGCCTTGCGGTTCTCAGAGATGGTTTTTGTGTTGTCGGTCTTTTTCTCGGCCATGGTCGGTCTCAGAAGACGGAGAGCGCCGCCGATCGCAAGGGTCGCTTGTGCCAAAGCCTGCCCAACATGGGAAGTGGTGACCGCGTAATGCAACCTACTGGCACGGCCGTGATCGGGGTTAGGACCGACTATGTGGGTCGCAATCGTCGTTCTAGGGTGCAAAAACAGAGCATCTCATGGTGGACTCTCGGTCCACCACGTGTCGAGGTTGTAGCCGCTGTTGGTGTCAGTGTTATCTGGCGATTTCAGTTTCGTGCTGTGGGCGACCCAGACTTTCGGCAAGTGGAACAGCGGCAGCACGTAGGAACCCGAACGCAGCACCCGGTCATAGGCGCGCACGGCCGAGGAAAAATCCTCCCGCTCGCGGGCCGACAGGATCGCGCGGATCATCGCGTCGGCTGCGGGAGATTTCACGCCGGCATAATTGCGCGAGCCGAGACGATCGGCCGAGGCACTGCCAAAACGGCCGCGCTGCTCAACACCTGGTGACAGCGACGCCGCCCAGAACGTCTGGATCACGTCGAAGTTTTGGTCTTTCAGTCGAAATTCGTACTGTGAACTTTCGACGATCTTGAGCTGCAAGGTGATGCCGACCTGCTCCAAAAGGCGGGCGTAGGTGTTGACCAGGCGTTCCTGGCCACGTGCGTTTGCTAGCATCTCGAAGGTGAGCGGTTTTTGGGTTGCAACGTGCATCATCCGCCGCCCGTCAAGCCGATAACCGGCCGCCGTGAGCAGGGCGATCGCCGCACGCTGTTGCTCGCGCATCGTCCCCGAACCATCGGTCATCGGAAGCTTCGCCGTGCCATCCAGAATCAACAACGTCACAGCGTCCTGGAAGGGCGCCAGAAGCGCGCGTTCGCGGGCGTCGGCGGGCCGCCCGAAGGAAGACAAGTCCGAGCGCTCAAAGAAGCTCTGTGTCCGCTTATACATACCGGCGTACAGATTGCGACTGATCCACTCCGCGTCAAACAGCAAGATCATGGCCTGGCGCACGCGAATGTCGTTAAACGGTGCGCGCCGAGTGTTGAAAACGAGCGCCGACATGCCAGCCGGCAAGCGAGTAGCAAACTCGCGCTTGACGGTCTGGCCGTCGCGCACGGCCGGGATGTCGTATCCGGTCGCCCAACGGCTCGGCTCGGTGTCTTCGAACACGTCCAGAGCCCCAGTTTTGAAGGCCTCAAACAACGATGTCGGATCCCTGAAATATTCGTGCCGGATCTCATCGAAATTAAACCGACCGCGGGCAACGGGCAGGTCTTTCGCCCACCAGGCGGGATTGCGGGTGAAGATCAAAAGCCGGCCGGGATCAACGCGAGAAATCGTGTACGGTCCGGAACCGAGCGGCGGCGTCAGGGTCGTCTGATCGAACGTGTCGCGATTGACGGCGTGGGCCGGCAGGATGGCCATCAAGCCAATGATCAGTGGCAACTCGCGGTTGATCGAGCCGTCGTCATCGGGTTTAAATGTGAAGCGCACTTGGCGTTCGCCGAGTATGTCCAGGCGAGCGATACGTGATAGGCTATCGCGTTGGCTTGGCCAGCCCTTTTCCCTCAGCAAGTGATACGAGAATTGAACATCGACGGCCGTGACTGGTTTGCCGTCGGAAAAGCGGGCTTCCTTGCGCAGCGTGAAGGTTGCGATGCTTCGGTCGTCTGACACGTCGATGCTTTCAGCGATCAGGCCGTACAGTGAAAACGGCTCGTCCTCGGACCGCACCAGCAAACTTTCATAGACATAGCCGCGCACGCCAGCCGCTGATTCGCCCCGATAAGTCAGCGGATTGAGGCTGTCATAGGTGCCCTGAATACCTTGTGACAGGCGACCGCCCTTGGGCGCTTGCGGATTCACATAGGGGAACGCTGTCACGGTCGCGGGATGCTTTGGCTGCCCGTGCATGGCGATGCCATGCGTTGGCTCGGCTGTCGCCAGCGGAAGGCCCAGGGCGACAGCAAGCACAAATCCGAGCAGGTATCGATGCATCGGGTTCCCAAAGGTTTGGCCGGATAGCGGACAGACTTAGCGTGTTACTGCGAATAGCAGGCGATATGGCAAGCATTTTGGTGCAGCCACAATGTGGACGCTGTGGCGCAGCCTCATGGTGTTGGTACTAAGTGTGGCGCCGCCACGTGGTTTTGGGTGTGGCGCCACCACATGGTACTAAGTGTGGCGCCGCCACAACGAGCCAAACCGGCACAGTGGATGGCAAGAGCCCTGGTCACGCCGCCGCCGCAATTGAACTTACACAGGGACCTCGCTGCGGCATGCCATTGCCGCCTTTGTTTATCGCGCCTGGGGAGTTGAAACGTTCATGACACGCAAGGCACACGTCTTCTCTGTCTCGACTGCCGTTGGCGCCATGTTGCTCGGGACTGCCGTCGTCGCAGCGCTGACCCAACACGCTTTGGCGCAACAGCCGGGCGCCAAACCTGCGCCGACGTGGATAAAACTGTGCGAAAAGGTTCAATACCTTGAGCCGGATCCGAAGGATGCAAAGAAGCCGCTCCAGAAGGAGCGTAGCATCTGCCACACGCACCATGAGCGTCTGGATGCCAGCACCGGAGCCGTCATGGTGTCGGTCGCGATCCGCGAAATTGAAGGCAATGATAAAAAGGCTCTCATGGTCATGGTGCCGCTCGGTATGGCAATTTCTCAGGGGGTGCAGCTCGGTTTTTATCCGCCTGTGATGTGGGCGGCTATTCAAAAAGGTGAACCGATTGACGATAGCAAGATTGAGCCCCTGAAAATGGGCTTTACGATGTGCCACGCTGGCGGATGCAGCGCTGAATTGGATGCCACACCAGAGGTCATAAAAAGACTGCAAACGAGCGGCGGTCTGGTCGCGTTTGCTGTCAACGGCAGTGGTTCGCCGGTCGCATTCCCGGCACCGCTAAATGGGTTTTCTGAAGCTCTAGCGGGCCCGTCGCTCGACAGCAAAGCCTACAATGACGAGCGCCGAAAACTAATGGAGCAGCTGGACATCAATCGTAAAGCGGCGCTCGAAGAGTTCCGAAAGCAAAACAAGGAACTGCAGGCTATCGCGCCAAAGGGCCAAGGCCTACCGTCGGCTGCTGCGACGGCCGCGCCCCCTGCGGCTGCCCCTGCGGCAAAGAAGCCGTAAAGTGAAAGTGGACAACACCAATTCGGGCGAGAGCCTGAACACAACGGCCACGGGATTGCCGCAATCGAACCGTTAACGCACGAGCACCTCGGGCACCTGCTGTGTGCCGCCAGTTCGCGCGACGTGGGCGCTTCTTGAGCCGCTGAGCGTTGCCAGGACTCGAAGGGCCTGAATGGGTTGGCCGAACTGGAATGATGGGATCGGACAAGCGGAATTGAATTACGGGGACTGCACCTAGGGGATGGGTCCGCGGCAAGGCGGACGAGATCAAAGGGCTGACGACATGAAATGGCATATCTGTATGTCTGCTGCGGCAGCGGTTGCGATGGTTGCAACGTTTGGCGTCGCCGGGACGAATGCGCAGCAGCCCAAGGCGGGCGCGCCACCGGCTGCAAAAGGCGCGACACCAGCGGCCGCGCCGGCTGCGGCGGCACCGTCATGGGTCAAACTCTGCGAGCAAGCGCCCTTTGTCGGCCAGGACAAGGACGGCAAGGAAATTCAGACCAGCAAATCGATCTGCCTGACACATCACGAGCGCCTCGACGCAGCCTCTGGTATGGTGCTCGTCTCTGCAGCTGTCCGTGAGATTGAGGGCGCGGGCAAACGGCACTTCATGGTCATGCTGCCGCTTGGTATGGCGATTCCTCCGGGCATGCAGGTGGGTATTTATCCACCGGACATGTGGGCCGCTATTCAAAAGGGCGAGAAGGTTGACGACAGCAAGCTTGAACCACTTAAACTCACCTATACACTTTGCCATGCCGCAGGCTGCACAGCCGAGATGGAAGCAACACCGGAAATTGTGACCAAGATCCAGGGTGGCGCGGGCCTGATCGTATTTGCTGTCAACGGCAACGGCGCGCCGATCGCTTTCCCGGCGCCGTTGAACGGTTTCAAAGAAGCACTTGCGGGTGCTCCGGCGGACAACAAGGCCTACTCTGAAGCGCGCAAGGCGCTGATGGGTCAGATTGAAGAAAACCGGAAGAAAATGATTGAAGATTATCGCAAGCAGAACAAAGACCTACAGCAGGCTGCACCAAAAGGCCAAGGTGCGGCTGCGGCGCCGGCAACAGCTCCCGCTGCAAAGAAACCGTAAAGCGATCTTGATCGCGCGGTAAACAGAAAGACATATGAAGCCGTCCGGGGCAACTCGGGCGGTTTTTTGCAGGCCGTTATTTAAGCAGGTCATTGTTTAATTGGGCCAGCGTTTAATTGGGCCAGCGTTTAATTAGGCCAGCGCGCATCCAGTCTTTCTGGGTCATACTTAGATAACGCTGTCAGCCGTTTTCGGTGTTTCGAGCTTTCAGATGTGGTGCGCCTTTAGGGTCGCTTATGGCTGACGCTGTAACATCTCGGCCAAGAACCAAACACAGCACAACCGATATCCGTCGAACGCCAGTGGCAACCAAACCAGACTGGCCCAAATCAGACTGGCCCAAACCAGAGCAGTGCACGCATTGGCGGCACGTACCCTCATCGGCGTTGGTACTGTCCTCATGGTTGGCTCTGCCGCGGCGGAGACGGCCAAGCGAGGGGTTAAGGGGGGGACTGACACGCAGAACGTAGCGCTCGCCATTGTTTGCATGATCGTCTGCGGCCTCGCGGGGGTGTTTGGCGACAGCGATGGCGACCGAGATGGCGGGGGCGACGGAGGCGGTGGCTGACTTCGACGGTCAAACGGATTGCCCGGCGGTATCAATATTTTTTCGCGTTGCCGCACCACTAACCTCGCGCGCGGATATAGGCGGTCGAGAAATATCGTCGCCTATACAACAGCTCAAATCCGCACAACGGCTGCGGTGCGATTCATGGTGCGCCACACTTGCGACATCATGCACGGGATGAAAATAACGCCACTTCCTAAGCCGGAGCTCCCCATGCGCGCTGCCCCCATTCTGACGGCGATTACCGCGAGTTTAATGATGACAACTGCTCTCCAAGCCGCAGACGTTCCCGCGCCCTCAGTGATCGATGCCGTCACCGTGTTTCCGCAGGGCGCTGAGGTGACGCGAACGGCGAAAGTCAAACTGCAACCGGGCGAGCACACCATTCTGCTGACCGACCTGCCACCATCTGCCATCGGCAACTCCATCCGCGTCGAGGGCAAGAGCACGGGCCAGTTGTCGATCGGTTCGGTCGATACGCGCGTCACGTTTATCCAGCGCGGGGAACAGGCACAGCGCGCAGCGGAGCGGAAGGGCATCGAAGCCGAGATTGAGAAGCTCAACGATGAGCGGCAAGTGCTCGCGGCCGCCATCGAAGGCGCGACGGCGCAGAAAAAGCTGTTCACGGAGTTGGCGGGCATTCCTGGAAAGCCCGTGCCGGCGGGCATGCAGTCACCTGCCATGCCGAACTGGAGCGAACTCGGGCAGCTGATCGGCGAGCGCACAGTAGCCGCGCAAAAGGTAATCCTGGAGACGAACACAAAGATTCGCGAGCTCGACCGACGGATGGAGGACCTGCAGAAGCGCCTCGCGGCCATTGCGCCGACACAGGAACAGCGGACGGAGGTGAAGGTCGCCGTTAACGCCGGAGCGGCGCTCGATGCGGACCTGACCATCCGTTACCAGGTCGCCAATGCCGGCTGGACGCCGCTCTATGATGCTCGGCTTACCACGGGCACCAAGACCGCCGCACCCAAGATGCAGTTCGTGCGTCGCGCCAGTATCCAGCAGCGCACGGGCGAGCCTTGGGAGAACGTGGCCATCGCGCTGTCGACAACGCGACCCTCGCAGGGCTCGCAGGCGCCGGACTTGCAGCCGATATTGTTGGATTTGCTGGATCCGACCGTCATGCGTCAGCGGCTTGAAAGCGCGCCGGCGGCGGGTTCGGTTGCACCGCAATCGATGCCAGCGCCAATGGCTCGGCAAATGGCGGGAGTGGCCGATGCCAAAATGAAAATGGACAAGCCCGTCGAGCAAATCTCCGCCACCATCGATGCCAACGCGTTCCAGGCGCTGTACGGCATTCCCGGCCGATCGACCGTTGCGACAACGGGCGAGGCTAAGCGCGTGCAGATCGACACGACCGACCTCGATCCGACGCTGGTGGTGCGCACCGTACCCAAGCGTGATCCGAAGGCGTTTCTGTACGCCAAAATGACCACGCCAAAGACGACCGCGATCCTCGCCGGCCAAGTCGCGCTGTTCCGTGACGGCACCTACGTTGGTAATGGTCGGTTGCCGCAGTTGGCGCCCGGCGATGACCATGAACTAGGCTTCGGCCAAGACGACAACGTCATGGTCAAATATGCCGTGGTGGATGAAAAACGCGGTGAAAAGGGTATCATCACATCCTCAAAGACAGAAGAGAAGGCGTTCAAGATTAGCGTAAAGAGTCTGCATCAGCGGCCTGTCGCTGTGCGCGTGATTGATCAGTTCCCGGTCTCAAACAACCAGGAACTCAAGGTCGAGACGACAGCGAAGACCCAGCCAACCGGCCGCGATCTCGATGACAAGCGCGGCATCGTGCATTGGGACTTCAGCATCAATCCCGATGAAGAGCGCCTGATAGAGTTCGGCCACAAATTGACTTGGCCGGCCGCCAAACAGCTGACGCGGTCATAAGGCGCGTGGCGGGGCATGTCTCACAAACTCCGTGAGATCAGCTCCTTCATGATTTCGTTGGTGCCACCGTAAATCCTTTGCACGCGGGCGTCGGCGTAGGCGCGTGCGATGGGGTATTCCCACATGTAGCCATAGCCGCCGAACAGCTGCACGCAGCGGTCCATGACCGTGCACTGCAAATCGGTCGACCAATACTTGTTCATCGCGGCCGTCACCACGTCGAGTTTGCCGGCGAGGTGCAGTTCCAGGCAGCGATCCGTGAACACGCGGGCAACTTCGACCTCGGTTTTAATCTCGGCGAGCACGTGTTTGGTGGTCTGGAAATCGGCGATCGACTTGCCGAAAGCCTTGCGTTCGCGTGTGTAGTCGATGGTCCACTGGAGCGCCGCTTCCATCGCAGCTACGGCCTGTATGCCGATGATCAGACGTTCCTGCGGCAACTCTCGCATGAGATATTCAAAGCCCTTCCCCTCTTCGCCAAGGATGTTTGAGGGCGGCAGATGCACATCGTCAAAGAACAGTTCCGACGTGTCCTGTGCCTTCATGCCGACTTTTTCTAGATTGCGGCCACGCGTGAAACCTGCCCGCTCCCGCTCGACCAGGATCAGCGATGTGCCCTTTGCGCCTTTGCTCGGGTCCGTCTTGGCGACGACGATCACAATGTCGGCCAACTGACCATTGGTGATGAATGTTTTGGAGCCGTTGAGAATGATCTCGTTGCCCTGATGCACGGCATTGGTTTTGATGCCCTGCAGGTCGCTGCCGGTGCCGGGCTCCGTCATTGCTATAGCGCCGATTATTTCGCCCTTGGCCATGCAAGGCAGGATCGAGCGCTTTTGCTCCTCAGACCCGTAATGCAGGATGTAGGGGGCGATGATATCGGAATGCAGCCCGAAGGCTGGGCCCGTGTAGCCACCGCGCGACAGTTCCTCCATGACGATAGCGCTCATGCCAAAGTCGGCGCCAGCACCGCCGTAAGCCTCGGGTATGTTGGCGAGCAGCAACCCAGCTTTGCCAGCCTTCAGCCAGACCTCACGGCTGACCATGCCGTCCTGTTCCCACCGGGCGTGATGGGGCGCGACTTCCTTGTCGATAAACGACCGCACACTCGCCCGGAATGCCTCGTGGTCCTCATTGAATACGGTGCGAGGGATTGGCATCGGCGTCTCCGGTTGGCTGGTGCGTGACCAAACAATAGCCGCTTCGCCGCACAGATGGAATGCGCGCCGCAAGCCGGATCTCCATGCCAAAAACATCGGGCATTGCGCGGTTTGACGCAACAACCAGCAGCTGTGAGCAGCGTTCGAAACGCGGTGCGCCCACGCTACGCCAGCAGGCCCGACGTCGCAGCCTTGACGGCACGCAGCGTCGTCCCGTCCGTGTCGCCCTTCACGTCCCAACCGACCGTGACTGAAACGGCAATCACGCGGCCCGTCGCGAGGATGGCGGCCAGCAAGACGCGCGCCGCTTCAGGCGTTGGCCCGCCAGGCGCAGGGTAAAGGAACGCTGGCGCGAGCCGCGAATCGAGCACGTCTGAATCGAAATGTAGATAGAGCGGGCCGTCCGGCAACGCCGCAACGAGCTTGTTGAGGTCTAGCACCTCGCTGATGCCCGATTTAGATACCAGGTCACGTTCTCCCGGATCAAGATCGCGTGCGCCGGCCAACACGACGCGTGCATCGGCAATCGGGACGAGGCCAACGGCCTGCATCATGCGTTGGTCCCCGCGCCCGGTGAGCATGGCGAGCGGCATACCGCCGAGAAAGCCTGAGGGCGATGTCTCGGTCGTGTTGAAATCACCGTGCGCGTCGATCCAGACAAGGCTTGGCGTCAGGCCCTTTCGGGTCAGGCCGGCGACGACCCCGATGGTCTGGCAGCAATCCCCGAGGATAGCTGTTGGCCGTGCGCCCGTGTCAATCACAGCGGCAATTGCATCGGCGATGGCCTCGTGAACCGGTGCAACCCGCTCGATCCGCGCGCCTGATGTCGCGGGCGTGGCCGTCAGCACGTTATCGTCGGCACGAACCATTTGGCGTGCCGCCGGAGACGGCGCATCGAGAAAGAAAGGCACAACGATGCGAGACATGGATCCGACTTTCAAACCGTGCCGATGCTCTCGATCGCCACGCCGCAACGTTCATAGCAGACAATTGCTGGTTCCCGACGGATAGTTTGTCCGGATTTTGCGTACCCGAGCTGCACATCCAGCAATAGCCACGCCGACCACGGACGCACGGCGATGCTGGTCAACGGCTGCACCGCCCGCTAATCATCTGGCCGCTATTAGTATGGCCGCTACTTGTGCGGCACACATCACCCATCGAGGACACCATGCAAGACGGCAACGCGTCGACGAAACTTCAAGTTTTCAAGACCTACATAGGCGGCAAGTGGCAGGATGCGGCGTCGGGCAAGCGCTATGCGACGTTCAATCCGTACACTGCTGAACCCTGGGCCGAGATCCCTGAATGTGACGCCGTCGATGTCGAGCATGCGGTGGCGGCAGCCCACACGGCCTTCACGACGGGTCCATGGCCGAACATGACGCAATCAGCGCGCGGAAAACTGCTGCGGCGCATCGGCGATCTCGCCCTGCAACACTCAGACTATCTCGGCCAACTGGAGACCCGCGACAACGGCAAGCTCATTTCGGAGATGTCGATCCAGACCAAATTCCTCGCCGAGTGGTATTATTTTTACAGTGGGCTGGCCGACAAAATCACTGGCTCGGTGATGCCGAGTGATAAGCCCGACCACTTTACCTACACCCTGCGCGAGCCGCTCGGCGTTTGCAGTTTCATTTTGCCGTGGAATTCGCCGCTATTACTGTTGGCCTATAAACTCGCGCCGGCGCTGGCGACCGGCAACACCGTGGTGGTCAAGCCGAGCGAGTTCACATCAGCCTCGACGTTGGAGTTCTGCAGGCTTGTACTTGAACCGGCCGGCGTTCCAGCAGGTGTCGTCAATGTCATTACCGGTTATGGCGCTGTTGTCGGCGAGCCGCTGGTGACACACCCCAAAGTTGCCAAGGTCGCGTTCACAGGAGGTTCGGCGACCGGCTCACGCGTCAACGAACTCGCGGCGAAGTCATTCAAGAAGGTGTCGCTAGAACTGGGCGGAAAGTCGCCCAACATCGTTTTTGACGACGCCATTCTTGATGACGCCGTCAATGGCGCCGTGTCGGGGATCTTCGCCGCCTCGGGACAGACCTGCATCGCGGGATCGCGCCTGCTGCTTCAAGAGAGCATCCACGATCAATTCGTCGAGAAGCTGCTGACCCTGGCAAGGACAGCAAAGCTTGGCGACCCCTCCAAGTTCGAGACGCAGGTCGGTCCGGTGACGACCCCGCCGCAATACCAGAAAATTCTCGGTTACATCGACATCGCCAAAGGCGAGGGCGCCAAATGCGTGCTTGGCGGTGGCGCCGCAACGGCCGCTGAGGGCGGGGGCACGTATTTTGTCAAACCGACCATTTTCACTGGTGTGCACAACAAAATGCGCATCGCTCAGGAAGAGGTATTCGGCCCAGTGTTGTCGATCATCCCTTTCAAGGACGAGGAACATGCAGTCGAGATAGCCAATGACGTCATTTATGGTCTGGGCTCGGGTGTGTGGACGCAAAAGGTCTCGCGCGCGATCAACATGGCCAGGCGCATTCGGGCTGGCACGGTGTGGGTGAACACCTATCGCGCGGTATCGCCGTTGATGCCGTTCGGCGGCTACAAGGCCTCGGGTCTCGGCCGCGAAAATGGCGCCACGGCCATCGACGAATACCTTCAGTTTAAGAGCGTGTGGATCAACCTCGGCGGCAACGCGGGCAATCCATTTGTCATGAAGACCGCGGCACCAAGCTAAGGCCAGCATGTACGTCAAAGGCCATCAATGGGACGCCCTCAAGGCTGCTCTGAAACAGATCAGTGGAGATAAGGTCCTGTAGCCGCGTTATTGACGTGGATAGACCCTGCTTTGTCATGGGATATGTGCTGGTTGCCCCTTGGCCGACGCACGTCTGTGCCCGCATCCTTTCAGTCAGGGATGCGATTCGTCGCTCGTGACTGATTGGCGATGGAGGGTGGGATGGACGCGGCCATTCTGGATATAGCTGGCAGTGCTCCGGAGAGCACGCCGCGCGCGAAACTCGACCGTGACCGCTTGCGGGACATGGTGCTGCTGCGGCTCGCCGCGGCCGGCAAAACGTTGGCACGGGAAGCGATCGTGAAAGAGTTTGCACCACTCGCCGCGCATCTGGTTGCGGCTGACGAGTGGAACGCGATGGTCGAACGTGATCTTGCGGCGTTGGCGGATGCGGGATTGGCTGAGGTGAAAACGGTTGGCGTTGGCGCGACGGAAGCTGGCATCAAGAGAGCCGCCATCGTGCTCGGCGGTCGTGGGGCGTTTCCCAGATCGTGGACTGAAGCACGCGACGTGCGTTTAATCGCAAGGGCGCTTGGCGTTGAAGCTGAACCCGCTGCAAAACTGAAGAAGCTCGCCAAGCCTGACGGCTTGCGCGCGGCCATTCTCATTAAGGCGTTCGATCTCAAGATCAGAGGTGCGGCCTCGCCTGTGCGCCTGCGCCAAGCTTTAGCGAAAGTCGCTTTGGCGAGGGCTTTTGGTCACGACGTGTCCATGGCGGAGAGCGTGAAGCGGGATGACGGCAAAACGGGTTTGTCCGCAAAAGACGGGCGCGCCCTTGCCAGCCGTCTTGGTCGGGCGTCGACAAGATATCGCACTGATGCGCGCCTCATCGCGGGGCTTGCCGCCGATTTCGTCGGTGCAGCCAAGTTGGATATGGTTGCGCTTCAGACAGCCATTTTGCGCCGATATGTGACTAAAGGTGATGTTCAGCCTCCGCTATCAAAACTGAACCGCAAGGCAAAGCCTCTGAAACCTGTATTGGTTCCAACGCCATCACCAGCACCGGTGACAAGAGTGGCAACTCTGGTGCAAACGTCTGTTCCAGTTTTGGCTGCTACGCCAGCCGCTCCAATCCGACCTTCACTCGACGCGTTCGTTGCGGATGTGATCCGACTGGCGACACCTATTGCCGAGGGTTTTATCGGCAACCGCAAGGCTTTTATCTCTCGCCTTTGGACCATCATCGCTGTGGATCGCGCGTCTTGGGGCCTCTCTGAAGTCGAATTCAAATGTATGTTGACGGAAGCTCACCGGCTCGGCGGACTTGTGCTCGCCAACGCCGACCTGCGCGACGATCGCAATCTTGAGGACGTGCAAAGGAGCGCCGTGTCCTACCGGAACACGGTGTTTCATTATGTGCGGGTCGACGTTTGAGGACGGGACTTGGCTTAGGTCGTCAGCGCAAAGTCTGCGTGGGTCACGTGCTAAGCACTTGGAACTACGAATGATGTACGATCTGTGGTAGGCCTGATTCGGCTCTGTATTGGTTGCATTGCGTCCCCTCTGAGCGTGTACCGAGGACCGAAATCCGATGCAGTTGCAGGCGAACCTCGCTGGCAGCCAGGGGCGTATGTCCCAGGCGTTTGAGCATTCGATCACATGGGAAGATGATATCTGGCGGGCAGACCCTGTCGATGTCGAGCTTGTTCATGGTCGCGCCCGTGCGCGCTTTACGGAGGTGCTGACCGCAATTGCGCGCCAGGCGAATGCGGCGCCCATGCAAGCGCGCATGCTGCTGTTTCATGGCCAGTCGGGTGCCGGTAAGACGCATCTCATCCGTGCCTTGCGCACGTCCGCTCATCGCTCTGGCATGGCCTATTTTGGCTATGCGCAGATGACACCCGATGTCGCCAACTATGCCGATTATTTTCTCCGTCGACTGATCAACTCTCTGGAGAAACCCTATGACCCCGACATGGGCGGCGAGAGTGCATTGGCGCGGCTGACCTCGCGGCTTGTTGGTGATGCCGAAGTGCTCGATCCCGGCGCACTCGAATCTCTACGCGATACTGAGCTTGATGACGCCAGCCTTGCGCGCCTGATCGTCGACCTTGCGGACCAGATCATCACCGCCCCAAAGCTTGCCAATCAAAATCTTGATGTGAACATCATCCGCGCCTTGCTGTATTTGCAGCGGTCCGATCCGCGGATCGACCAGCGCGTACGCCAGTATCTCTACGGCCGCCCGCTGAACGAACTCGCCCAAAAAGCCGTTGGTGCGCTCGACCCGAACATGGGCGAAGGGCGCGCTTTCGAAATCATAGAAAGCCTTGGGCGGCTGATGTGGGTCGTCGACCGCGCGGCGTTTGTATTCGTCATCGATCAGGTCGAGGACCTGCGCTTTTTCGATGACTATCCCGAGCGCTTCCAAAAGGCCGTGCGCGATCTCATTCAGATCGCTAACCGACTTCCAACGGCGATCATCCTCGTCTCCGTGCTAGGGGACTTCTATGAAAAAGTCCGCGAACGCCTCGCGCAATCCTATATCGACCGTCTCGAGAAGGCCGGCCCGGTGCCGTTGATCGAGACACGGACGGCCGAAGAAGCCCGGCTGATTATTCAAAAGCGCCTTCAATATGGGGCCGCATGTGGTCTCGAAATCGGCGTCACGGATCCAGTGCAGTACTTCGGACCGCAGTTCTTTGAGGAATTCTCTGGCCTTTCGACGCGCCGCTTGCTCGAACTTGCCCAGGCGCGCTGCCGCTCGCGTAGCGAAGAAGTGGCCGCTGACCCAGGCAATGCCGACACGCCGAGTTTCATGTCGGCGCTGGTTGCAGCCCTTGGCGGCGGATTGTTTGGCGCGCCGGCCGCGCCGACGCTCTCAGGGGCACCGCCACTGATGCCATCCTCGACGATCGATTTTCGCGAACTCTGGGAGCGTCACAATGCGGCGTCGGAGACGGACGTCACGCTTGATGATCAGGAGATGTTGCTGTCGCTCTTGCAATCCTCGCTGGCACTGGCGCGCGATGAATGGGGCGGTCAGTTTGACGTGACGCTTGAGAGACTGACGTTGTCCGATGAATTGCCCGCGATAGATATGGCGTTGCGCCACAAGAGCGGATTATCGACGGAAACGCGGATCTTTCTCTGCAACAAGCCGACCCAGGGTGGCGGCTTTAAACGCCAGTTGGAACGCGCGCTCCAAGCCATGGGCACGCGTTCATGCTTCATGGTGCGTGCTAGCGACTTTCCGCCCAACACAAAAAGCCAGACATCACAATCATTCCGCAAATTCCGTGAATCCGGCGGCCGATCGCTGCTCATTCCCGTGGCCGAGTGGGAGCGCATGGCGATTGTGCGTGACTTCCACAACGACAACAAGCACGCGGCTGATTTCGGCCCGTGGTTCGAGCAGTCGAAACTCTTATCGGCTCTGTCGTCGCTTGTCGCACTGCTGCGGTTGGATCTGTTCCAGCGCAACGTCGCAAAGGTCGAGGGCGCGTCTAAGGCTGCGCTTTCATCCGTGATGGAAGTGGCCGGCCTCGCGCTCGGTAGTGGCATAACGCCGATCGGCAAATCTTTGCCGCCGCCCTTGCCGCTTGCTTTGCCGCGCCTCGAAGGTGCGCCGCTGGAGCAACAAAAGCAGATGCAACCGCCGCTCATTCCGCCGGCGTCGCCAATGGGCGCACCGAGCCTGCCCTCAAATCCAGACTGGCTTGGCTGGGGGAACGACCAGCCAGTTGTCGCCACCGACGGTGTTGAGGCCGACGGCGCGGTTCCCAATCTGCCGATCGAGGTTATTCTCGATGAGGGCGGATCGCCAAACAGCATCCAGGTTGGCACGCTGCAAAAGTCGGGCAAGAACGTGACGCTTGCCAAAGACGTGCTTAAGCGGCACGCGGCGGTGCTCGGCGGCTCCGGCTCGGGTAAGACAACGCTGGCCCTCAACCTGATTGAACAGGTGCTATCGAAAGGCATCCCGGCCATCCTGATCGACCGCAAGGGCGATCTGTGTTCCTATGCCAATCCAGATGTCTGGCGCGCCATCGATGGGGATGCGAGCGACCAGCGCGGCAGCCGCGAAAAACTGGCTGATAGCATTGATGTTGCGGTGTACACGCCGGGTCGGTCATCGGGACGTCCAATCAACATCACGTTGCTGCCACCTGGCATCAAGGAGCTTCCAGAGCACGAGCAGCAATTGCTGGCGAACCTATCGGCTGCAGCGCTCGGAGACATGTTGCATCTCAAGAACTCTTCAACACATCAGAAGATTTCTGGTTTGCTGTCGGTTGCGCTGAAACTCCTAGGGCAACGCTTCTCAGCGCAGGTGATGCTCGGTGATCTCATTCACATGCTGGAGGAGGATGATCCCGAACTGGCTGACGCGACACAGCGCATCGATCCCTCCGGCAAACTGCGCCGCGATCTGGTCGGCCAGCTCGACAGCCTGCGGCTGCGCAACTCCTCACTTTTCGAAGGTGACGGCGAAATTCTCTCGATGGACACATTGCTCGGCCGCGGCAAGCACGCCCGTCCTGGCCGCACTCGTCTCTCCATTGTCTACACGGGCTTCCTTGGCGACAACGAAAACATCCTGTTCTGGGTGTCGCAGTTCCTCTCGGAAGCGTTGCGCTTCTGCCAACGCAATCCGGCTGACGAACTGCAAGCCCTGCTCATGCTGGACGAAGCCGACTTGTACATTCCAGCCAATGGCAAACCGGCGACGGCTGAACCCCTGCAGAGCCTGCTCAAACGGGCGCGCTCAGCTGGTCTCGGGATCATGTTAGCGACCCAATCGCCCGGAGATATGGACTACAAGAGCCGCGATCAGATCACATCTTGGTTCATCGGCCGAGTGCGCGAAGATACGGCCCTGCGCAAACTGAAGGCTGCGTTCCAGGCCGAAAGTGGGCTCGACCCCGCAGCCGTCTTGCCACACCAGACCGTCGGCGAATTCCACCTCGTGCAGGAAGGCCATGTGCGCTCGATCAAAGCCAACCGCTCGCTGATCCTCGCCGAGCAGGTGCCGTTCGATCGCATCGAGCAGCTCGCACGCGAGACCAAGGGGCAGGACGAGCGGCAGCTGAGGTTGTTTGCGTGAGGTGGGATGGACGCCGCAGGCGCCAACGGTCGAGCATGGTCACTCGACGGCGCCATATTGCACAGCCGGACTTGGGAGCCTCAGCTACGGGATGTTGGGCGGTGCAGACAGGAGCCGCAAGCGTCGACGCACGAGTTCAAGGTGCGTGCGCAGTTCATAGTGCTGATCTGAAAACTCAAGCGGCACTTTGATGGCGCGCACTCCGGCATCGATGCGATCAATTTCAGCGAGGAACGCGATGGTGTCGCGGCCGGCAGGCCCATAATCGAGTCGGCGTTCCAACGCACGCAACGCGCCATACCAGCGCAAGAGGCGCTGACGGACCGACCAGCGATAAAGAGAAGGCGCAAAGCGCACGAGCGGCAACAGGATCGTCAGAGTCGGGATCAATGCCAAGACAAGCGGCACACCGTAGGTGCCAACGAACGCTGTCAAAGCGAAAGGTAGCCCTGCCTTCTGGATTGAAGGCGCGAGCGCACGCAGAAGGATCGGCAGTTCCCCAGACTTGTACTGCGCGCGCGCTTCAGGTGCGAGTTCGAACTCCGGGTCGTCGGCGCTTGGGAACTGGCCGGGCTTATGAAACAAAATGGGATCACCGGTCTTGTCGAACGGAGACTTCGGGCTTTGGATAATCGCATGTGTCAGGAGAGCGACGAGCGACGGATGCAGGTCGCGCCGCACAATCAGCGCGGTCGATGTCGCAAGCAACGTAATGTCCGCTGACGGGATAGGTGGCGCGAATTCGACGGCGGCGCGATGCATGACAACGGCTGAAATGGCGGGGAAACGGCTGGTGTAAGCGGCCGCCTCCGGCGAGAAGTCCATGAGGCGAATGTTGGGCACGCGCAGCAACCGTTGGATCCTGTCACTTTCGGGCGGCAGGATCAGGATCGCCGCATCGGCCTCGCCGCGTTGCAGAGCACGCGCGTCGTCCGAAAGCTCAGCTTCTAGCAGTGTGGCGTTATCGCGATTAATGCCGTTTGCGCGCAGCAATTGCAGGGCAACACGCCGTGCGCCGCTTCGGCTGAGACCGGTCAGGATGCGTTTCCCGGCGAGGTCTCGCAGGCTCGAAATGGGCAGTTCGCCGCGTGTAAACACCCAGACCGGCTCCAGCATAACGCGCCCCACGGAGCGCGTGCCACTCATGTCTTGCTCATGCTCCTCATGTTCGCGCGCGTCTGCAGTTCGTCCGGTCAAGCTACCGAGGTAGCCACCTTTCAGCATGCCTGCATCGACGCCCGACTGTGGGTCTCGAAGCGCTTTCAGCAGATCGGGACCCGTCAGGTCCTCTCGCACGCTTAACGCCACACCATTGCGTTTGAGATCGGGCGCGAAGGAGCGGGCAAGGGCTACATAGTTGCCGTCTGCTCCGCCTGCGCTGAGGACAAGGCGTCCCTCAGGACCGCCACGAATGAAAAGGATCAGTGCCAGCACAAGGAGCGCTGCGGCCAAGATCGAAGCTGATACAACAGATTTGAGTGTCCAATGCATTTAGCTGTTCGAACCTCCGGCACACGTTTGAGAGCATTTTCCACCAAAGTCGGCACTGGTTTGGTGTGAGACAAATGCAACAAACAAAGACTTTAGAGCGCTCCCCCGGACCCGTGTCAGATGGCAAGCGCTGTAACCTGTATGGACGATTGCGACGGCGCAAGGGCAGAGCCCAGACGTGTAATGGTAGCTAGGTCATCATCGACACAATGCATGATCGACACAGCGCATTGCCAGTGTCGCAGCCATAGGCTATTAACTCCCTAAGCACCCGTAGTTCAGCTGGATAGAGCGCTGCCCTCCGAAGGCAGAGGTCGCAGGTTCGAATCCTGCCGGGTGCGCCAACGAAATCAATAATTTATCGATTTTTCGGCTGGGCGCGGTTTTGCTCTGGCACCCCACGTCCCCTGCCCAACGCTTACCTGCCGTCCTTCCGCACCGTGCGCTTGGATGCCATCAGCATGCCATCGCGATCCACCTCGTTGCATCGCCGGGACGCACGAATGGCTTGAAATGTTGAGCGGGCTTCACGTCGTGGTACAAAAGACAGCCTCGGCGAGGATCCGTGATTGAACGATGCAAACGCGTGGCAAGCTAAATACAGGCGGTGGTATTTCTTGAACGATGGTATCCGCGTGCGAAGTTTGTGGGGCGGCCGCGGGCAAACAAAAACCGCTTATGTCGTCGGTCAATTCTTTTGGCCGCTAGTATAAGTCGTCATTCTCACGGCTTATACTCAGCCAGAGTGGTCCCCTCGACTAACCGGTACCCAATTCCCGGCTCAGTCTGGATCAAGTCCGCAGCGCCGCCAGGACTGGCGAGCTTGTGACGGAGTTGGCCGACGAACACACGCAGATACTGCAGATCTTGCGTGTGGGCCGGGCCCCAGACGGCCGTCAGCAACTGCTTGTGCGTGACTACGCGGCCGCTATTTCGAACCAGGACAGTCAAAAGGTCGAACTCTTTCGGCGTTAGCTTGATCGGCTGTCCGTCTCGGGTCACCGTGTGGGCAAGAACGTCGACGGTGATGCCTGTTGAAGCGAATGTGGTTTGTTCGCCCGAATGCTGCGCCGCATGGCGAAGTGCTGCACGCAACCGCGCGAGAAGTTCGCCAATACTAAAGGGTTTGTCGATGTAGTCGTCGGCACCGAGATCTAGCGTGGCGATCTTCTCTTTCTCTTGATCTCGGGCAGAAACGACGATGATGGGGACGGCTGACCACTCGCGCAGCCCGATGATCACATCCTTACCGTCGATATCGGGCAAGCCCAGATCAAGGAGGATCGCGTCTGGCGCTTTGCTTGCCGCCAGCTTCATGGCCTCCGCACCTGTTGATGCGGTGATCACGTCGTAACCGGCGGCCGTCAGGCTGGGTCGGAGGAAGCGGAGGATTTGCGGCTCATCATCGACGACAAGGATGCGCTGTCCACTCATGAACTCAGTCTCGCTATCGGTTGCGCCGCGATCGGCAGTTCAATCACGATCCGTGTCCCGCGCTGATCCTGCACTGGGCTTTCGGCACGGATGGTCCCGCCCATCGCACCAATCAGACCAGCGCAGATCGAAAGCCCAAGGCCCGTGCCGGGTGCGCGTCCGTCCGAGCCTCCAACACGGTAGAACTTGTCGAACACTTTTCCGAGCGCCTCCGCTGGGATGCCGCTACCATCATCTGTGACTGTCAGCGCAACACTGGTGCCCGAACGACGGGCGGCTATGCGCGTGATGGATGATGGAAGGCTATATTTGTGCGCGTTGTCGAGCAGGTTCAGTATGACCTGTTCCAACAGCGATGCGTCGCCGCTGATCAGCGGCGTATCCTTAGGGACGTCAATGGCCAGCTTTCGCTTTGGGGACAGGCGGTGCGCGCGCTCTGCAGCCCTTCGCGAAACCTCCCCGACATCGACAGCGTCTTTGCGGGTCTCAAGGACGCCAGCGTCGAGCTTCGTCATATCGAGAATGTTACTTACGAAACGAGACAAACGCTCCGCCTCTTCTTCAATCGTCACCAATAAATCCAGTCGATCCGAGGCCGGCATTTTTCCGCCAAGTGTTCTCAGACTGGTGGCTGATCCCAGGATTGCGGCCAGCGGCGTTCTAAGATCATGCGAGATTGACGAAAGAAGTGCTGCGCGCAGACGTTCGCTTTCGGCCGATGTTGCAGCCCGACCAACGTCGGCAACCAACTGCGTCCGCTCGATGGCGATCGTGGCCTGTTCGGCCATTGATTGGAGGGCGGCCTCGGTTGCATTCGGCAGAGCATCGATATCCTCAGCCGGTTCGACGCCGAGCACGCCAAAAACACCTTTTGAACCGACAAGAGGACGGAAGTGAAAACGAGCACTGGGCATCGTTGTGGTCCCGCGTCCGGCGGCTGCTTGTTCCTTGGCAGCCCAGCGGGCTGCGGCCCAATCCGGTGTCTGCAGCCGATCCTCTGGTGGCCATGCGCTGCGAATTTCAAGGTCGGCGGCCCCATCGAGCAGGATGACTGACTTGCCTTTGACCAACGACGCTGCCTGGTTGGTCACGACCCAGAGGACGTCGTCAACTTTGGGTGCAGCGGACAACTTACTCGAGAAATCAAACAGCGTTTGCGTTGCTTCTGCGCGCTCCGTGATCGATGCCGCTTGTTCGCGCAGGCGGCCAGCCAGCCCACCTGTGACCATTGCAACAACGAGGAAGATCAGGAGTGAAAAGATCTCGTAGGGTTCCGAGATCGTCAGGGTCCACCGCGGCTCAATGAAAAAGTAGTTGTAAGCCAAGAAAGATACGAAGGCTGTACCGATTGCTGGCCATCGCCCGAAACGAAGCGCACTCACCAACACCGCGAATAAGAATAGCATTGAAACGTTGGGCAGGGGTGTC
Source organism: Hyphomicrobiaceae bacterium (assembly GCA_031409695.1). Lineage (GTDB taxonomy): Bacteria > Pseudomonadota > Alphaproteobacteria > Rhizobiales > Hyphomicrobiaceae > JABFRJ01. Next base: position 8,711 of record JANNXS010000155.1, on the reverse strand, counting down.
ACCTGTTCAAGGCCAAGACCGATCCCGACAGCCGCTGCGACGGCTGCAAACGCAACTGCGGCAGCTTGTACGGCCGTGCTCCGTGCGGGCAAAGCGATCAACGGACGTGGCACTGGCGCGTCATCTGGCGCAACAACGGTGATAGCGAGACCTTGAGACTGCTGGACCAGCATACCCGACAGCGAGCGACCGCGTATGCGATCGATAAGACCTGCGCCAGAGCGACCAATCAAAATCTGCGTGACATTGTTGCGTTTCGCATAGCCCAGAATCTCTGATGGCAGATCTTTGCCGCTGAGGCGAGACGTCGTTGCACCCAGACGCTCTGCAAGTCTGAGTGATTTCTCAATGCGCCGATTATCTTTTCGATCTGTCAGATCCCGATCGACCCGTCGCACATGCACTGCGAACCAGTCCGCCTTGTGTGCAGCGGCCATGCGCCCGGCAACACGAACAACCGACTCGGAATTTTCATCACTGCCGATACACACCATCAAACGTTCGGACGTCGGCCACGGGCCTTCGATCCCCTGCTGCCGAAGTTGCTCAAGCATTTGTTCGTCAACGCGATCGGCGGCGCGGCGTAGGGTCAGTTCGCGAAGTGCTGTTAGGTTCGAGAGTTTGAAGAATTGGTCGATCGCGCGTCGTGCATTGTCGGGCAGATAAACTTTGCCTTCCTTAAGGCGCTTGATCAGTTCGTCGGGCGTTAGATCGACGACAACAATCTCATTGGCGGCTTCCAAGACCCTGTCCGGCACGGTTTCTCGCACGGTGATTCCGGCAATTCGCTCGATGACGTCGGTCAAGCTCTCCAAATGCTGGATGTTCATTGTCGTCCAGACATCGATTCCGGCGCGCAGCACCTCCTCGACGTCCTGGTAGCGTTTGGGGTGCAGCACGCCCGGCGCATTTGAGTGTGCAAACTCATCGACCAACAGGAGTTTCGGGCGGCGTGCGATGGCGGCCTCGACGTCAAATTCCATCATGGTGCGCTTGCGATACGACACCGGCTTGCGGGCCAGCACGTCGAGCCCATCAAGCAGAGCGGCCGTCCCGGAGCGGCCGTGGGTTTCAACAACTCCAACCAGGACGTCAATGCCCTCAGCTTTGAGAGACCGCGCCGCCGCCAGCATCGCATACGTTTTGCCGACGCCCGGCGCCATGCCGAGGAACACCTTTAGCTTGCCTTGGGTTTCCCGTTCGGCAAGCTCTAGCAGGGCTTTCGGCGACGGTCGACGCGCGTCACCGGACGGGTTGATGTCTGCCATGCCTCAACCGCCTTGCCGCTTGCTCGCAACATCCAGCGCGAGATTGAGACGTAGCACGTTCACGCGCGTCTCGCCGATGAAGCCAAGTGTCGGTCGGTCGATGTGGCCATCAAGAATGGTGCGGACCTGATCCGCAGTCATACGGCGCGAATTGGCGATACGTTCCAATTGGAGTCGCGCGAATGCTGGCGAGATGTGCGGGTCGAGGCCACTGCCTGACGTGGTGACGGCATCTGCCGGGATAACTGAAGCACCAGCCTTCTTCAGCGTTTCGACGTCCGAAGCGACACGCTCGTGAAGCTTCTTCGAAAGTGGCCCGAGGTTGGATCCAGCTGAGCTACTCGCATTGTAGGGTGCATCAATGGTTTTGCCTGCGTCCTTTGGATCGGGTCCGCTGGTGGCCGACGGTCGCCCCTGAAAGTAGCGGTCCGACGTGAAGGATTGACCAATCAACCCGGAGCCGACGACCACATCGCCGCGGCGAATGAGGCTGCCATTTGCGAGACCCGGCATCGTCACCTGCGTGACGCCTGTGATCAGAAGAGGGTATGCGATGCCGGTCAGAACAGTAAAGAAGCCCAGCAAAACGGCTGCGGCACGAAGTTGCGAAAGCATGGCGGAACCTTTCAAGCAAGACGCAGGGCGGAGACGATGACATCGATCAATTTGATGCCGACAAACGGGGCGATCAGGCCGCCCAAGCCATAGATCAGCAGATTGCGTCGGAGCAGTAAGGCTGCACCGACTGGCCGGTAGGCAACGCCTTTGAGGGCGAGCGGGATCAACGCAATGATGATCAATGCGTTAAAGATCACCGCAGATAGAACGGCGCTTTCGGGCGTGGACAGACGCATCACATTGAGGGCGCCGAGCTCGGGATAGGTGGCCAGAAACAACGCGGGGATAATGGCAAAGTATTTGGCCACATCGTTGGCGATTGAGAAAGTCGTCAGCGAGCCGCGTGTCATCAGCAGTTGCTTGCCGATTTCCGTTACCTCGATGAGCTTCGTCGGATTGCTGTCGAGATCGACCATGTTGCCGGCCTCGCGCGCCGCCTGGGTTCCCGACTGCATGGCGACGCCGACATCCGCCTGCGCAAGGGCGGGCGCATCATTAGTGCCATCGCCGCACATGGCGATCAGGCGCCCTTTGGCTTGTTCAGCCTTGATGTAGGCAAGTTTGTCCTGGGGCGTCGCCTCGGCGATGTAGTCGTCGACACCAGCTTCGGTCGCGATGGCGGCTGCCGTCACGGGATTGTCGCCGGTGACCATCACAGTTTTGATGCCCATGGCACGCAGGGCCGCAAAGCGCTCTTTGATGTCAGGCTTCACGACGTCCTTGAGATGGATGACGCCGATCAACGATTTGCCTTCAGCGACAGCAAGCGGCGTACCGCCAGATTGCGCGATGCTGCTGACGGCATCACGGAAAGCAGACGGTGCCGCTTCCATGGTGGTGCCGACATATTTCAGCACAGCGTCGACAGCACCTTTGCGAATGTTGCGGGCACCAACGTCGATCCCGGACAAGCGGGTCTGTGCCGTGAAGGCAATATAGGTCACGGGTTTGCCGTCCAACACCGGCTCGGTCAATTTGAACTCGCCCTTGGCGAGGGCCACGATCGAGCGCCCCTCTGGCGTTTCGTCTGAGAGTGACGATAGGAGTGCCGCTTCGGCCACGTGTGCCGGCATCACGCCAGGAACTGCGATGAAGGCGGTCGCAAGCCGGTTGCCATAGGTGATGGTGCCGGTCTTATCGAGCAGTAACACGTCAACATCTCCAGCCGCTTCGACCGCGCGCCCTGAGGTGGCGATGACGTTGAACCGGATCAGCCGATCCATGCCGGCAATACCGATCGCCGAAAGTAGACCACCAATGGTGGTCGGGATCAGTGTGACCAGCAATGCCACAAGCACCGCGATGGAGAGTACCGTGCCTGAGTACCCGGCAATACCCCACAGCGAGACGACGACGATCAAAAAAATCAGCGTCATACCCGATAGCAGGATCGACAGCGCCAATTCGTTCGGCGTCTTTTGACGCGACGCGCCTTCGACGAGCGCAATCATGCGGTCGAGAAAAGACGATCCTTGTCCCGCCGTGACACGCACCTTGATCCAGTCCGAGAGAACAACAGTGCCGCCTGTAACGGCAGAGCGGTCGCCGCCGGACTCGCGGATAACGGGCGCCGACTCACCCGTCACCGCCGACTCGTTTACCGATGCGATGCCTTCGATGATCTCGCCGTCCGTGGGGATGGTGTCGCCGGCCTCAACCAGCACGACATCGCCGACCCTGAGTTCGAGTGCGGATTTTGACTCCCAGAGGTCGTCTTTGGATTCGTCCCGATGCAGCAGCAGCTTGGCTTTGGTGTCGCTGCGCGTGCGGCGAAGCGCGTCGGCCTGGGCCTTACCGCGGCCCTCAGCGACCGCCTCAGCGAAGTTCGCAAAAAGTACCGTGAACCATAGCCAAGCCGCGATCTGGCCAGAGAATAACAGTCCGCCCCGGCCCATGGCAGCGTCGCGGATAAACAATACCGTGACGAGCAGCGCCACTGCCGCCGTGACAAACATGACGGGATTGCGGATCATTTTTGACGGCGCGAGCTTGGTGATGGCGTCAACGGCGGCCTGTTTCGCAATGCTACCGTCAAGGATGGATGTGTGCGTGCGTGCGGACATGGTTGTCCTCCTTCAGTAGGTTTTGCCAGCGTTCATCAGCACGTGTTCGACGATCGGTCCGAGCGCGAGCGCCGGGAAGTATTGCAGACCGCCGAGGATCAGAATGACGCCAACGAGCAGGCCAATGAACAGCGGACCATCCGTCGGAAAAGTGCCCGATGACGCGGCGGTTTTACGTTTTCCGGCAATTGAACCGGCAAGCGCCAGCACCGGAATGACGTAGGCAAATCGTCCGAGCAGCATTGAGATGCCGAGCGTCGTGTTGTACCAAGGCGTATTGGCACTGAGACCAGCAAAGGCGGAGCCATTGTTTCCGGCCGCCGACGAGTAGGCGTAGAGGATTTCGGTCAGTCCACGCGGTCCAGCATTGGCGAGACTTTCGAGTGCTCTCGGCAGCAGTGCCGACGCCGCCGAAAATCCGAGGATTGCGAGTGGCAGCACAAGCACCGCCAGCATGGCGAGTTTCATCTCGCGCACTTCGATCTTCTTGCCGAGATATTCAGGCGTACGGCCAACCATCAGCCCTGCGATAAAGACGGTCAGGATGGCCATCACCAAGATGCCATAGAGGCCGGAGCCAACACCGCCAGGCAGGATCTCGCCAAGCTGAATCAGGAACAGCGGGACCAATCCGCCCAGTGGTGTGAGCGAATTGTGCATGGCGTTGACCGCGCCGCACGAGAGACCCGTCGTAACCGCGACGTACAAAGCCGTCATGGCTTGGCCGAAGCGGACTTCCTTGCCCTCCATATTGCCGCCGATGGCAGATACACCGGCGTTGGCGAGAAGCGGGTTCCCAGACGTTTCGGCGCCATAGATGCTGGCAACGCCGACGATGAGCAGCAGGCCCATTGCCGTCAGGATGGCGTAGCCTTGGCGCGCGTCGCCAACCATGCGGCCGAAGGTGAAGGTCAGGGCAGTCGAGACGAGCAACATGCTCCAGATCGAGAGAATGTTGGACCACGCGTTCGGATTCTCGAACGGATGCGCGGAATTGACGTTGAAGAACCCACCGCCGTTGGTGCCGAGTTGCTTGATGGCTTCCTGGCTCGCAACCGGGCCGAGGGCAATGGTCTGCTTGATGCCGTCAATGGTGGTCGCATCGACGCTGCCGAGGAGTGTCTGCGGCACACCCGTCGCGGCAAACAAAAGGGCGACAATGATAGACAAGGGCAAGAGAACGTAGAGCATGGCTCTGACGACATCGATCCAGAAATTGCCAAACGTCGCCCCGCTCGCCCCGCTCGCACTGACGCCTGCGCTCATGAAGGCACGCGTGACGGCGATGGCCAGTGCTATCCCCGTGGCGGCCGACAAGAAGTTCTGCACCGTCAAGCCGACCATCTGGGTCAGGTGGCTCATGGTCGTCTCGCCGCCGTACGCCTGCCAGTTCGTGTTGGTGACAAAGCTGATCGCGGTATTGAACGCAAGGTCAGGCGCCACAGCTCCGAACCCTTGAGGATTGAGCGGCAAGATGTGCTGCAAACGCAGCATCGCATAGAGCAGCAGAAAGCCCGCGCCATTAAACGCGAGCATTGCCATTGCATAGGCGAGCCACGACTGGGACTTGGCCGCGTCAGCTCCGACGGCTCGAAAAAGAGCACCTTCAACGGGCGCGAGCACTGGCGTTAGCAACGTGCGCTGTCCCTGAAACACGCGTGCCATGTAAATGCCGAGCGGCCACGCCGACGCGACGACCACGCTGAGGACCAGCGTGATCTGCAACCAACCTAGGACTGTCATGTGAAGCCTCCCGGCTCAGAACCGTTCTGGACGGATGAGTGTGTAGATGAGGTAGCCGCCAAGACCGACGGCGACGACCAGCGCAATGATGGGGTCACTCATGGTGCAGCCCTCACAGTTTTGAGCAAAAAGCGGCATACCCGGCCATCAGCGCAAAGCCGCCGATACCGATACCTAGGAAAGCGAGATCGAGCATGGTGGCGCGCTCCTGTTGTTTCACAGGAGATCTGTGCGCCGGATCAACATCAAATCTCGATGCGGAATGTGGGGGATGGATATAAGGGAGTTATAAGGGTCGCATGTTTACGGGCTAACCTCTCTCCAATTCAACAAGCGGACAGGCTGGTTGGTAAATCGCATGCCGCCTATTCGCGCCGTGGCAGCAGGCGGAGATTTCGCTCCGCTGCATGCTGAATCACCGCACAGACCCTCGGCTTGTTCCAGTTCAACAACACGCGTCCAGTTTAACCGGACATGGGCCTCGACCCACGAAGCGCGAGGGTTGTCTCCTGGCTGCACGTGGCGTCAGCCTGCATTGGCTCGCGCCAGATACCACTGGTAGGTTGACGCTATCCCGTCTTCGAGCGTGATCTTTGGCCGCCAACCGAGTGCCTTGAGCTTGTCGCCGCTCATCAGTTTGCGCGGCGTGCCGTCGGGCTTGCTCAGATCATTGACGATCCGCCCCTCAAAACCGACCACGCGTGCGACAGTCCGAGCCAACTCGCCGATCGAGAGATCTTCGCCTGATCCGACGTTGATGTGCTCGTCGTCGGAGTAGCGCGTCAGCACATGCACGAGTGCATCCGCGCAGTCATCGACATGGAGGAATTCTCGGAGAGGCGTGCCGGTACCCCAGATGGTGACTTCCGGCGCGCGCGAGACTTTCGCCTCGTGGAACTTGCGCATCAAGGCGGGAATGACATGGCTGCTGTCCAAGTCAAAGTTGTCGCCTGGGCCGTAGAGGTTGGTCGGCATCGCGGAAACGTAATCGCAGCCATATTGGCGCCGATAGGCTTGGCACAGCTTTATCCCAGCGATCTTGGCAACAGCATACCATTCGTTGGTCGGCTCCAAGGGGCCGCTGAGCAATGCGGATTCAGGGATCGGCTGAGGCGCGTGTTTTGGATACACGCACGATGAGCCGAGGAACACGAACTTCTCGACACCTGCGCGATAGCAACCCTCGGTGAGCGACGTTTCGATGGCAAGGTTATCAAAGATGAATGTCGCTGGTTGTGTGCTGTTGGCTAGGATCCCGCCAACTTTGGCGGCCGCCATGAACACGGCCTCAGGCCGCTTCGACGTCAACCAACTTTCAACGGCTTTGGCATCCTTCAAGTCAAGTTCCTGGCGCGTTGCGGTCAACACACTACAGCCTTCGCCCGACAGCCGACGCACCAATGCTGACCCGACCATACCGCGATGACCCGCAACGAACACCCGCTTACCAGTCAGCGGAAAAGTGTCACCCAACTTATGCATGAAACAAAATCCCTCAGTCTTCGATATTAACTGCAGACCACGCCGTCCGACGCTGACGGCTGCTTTGGCCAGTTTTGCCCCCTTGCCCCAGCCTTGCCCCCGCCTTACCGACGCCAACGATCTCGGCTCACGAGTAGCCCAATCGCCGTTGCCCGTCACAGCGAAATGCGCCGCACGTGAAGAAACTGGGCACTTAAAGACGCTGGCCACCTGCCTGAGGTTTACCATCCTAGTAAGCGGTGCATTGATTTCGCTGCGCTCGCATGTAAATTCAATTTATGATTGAATTAAAACGCAGAAAACAACTCTAATGAACACGACGAACTGCTCGCCACGCCCGGTCTCCGACCCACCCTTTAAATCAGCCCCCCACTTTAGATCAGCCAGCGTCGTTCCCCTGCCCCCGGTCAATGGCCGGTGTCCACGCCAGCCACCCACACTTGGCGTCGTATTTTGAACGGGAGCTGCCCATGCCGACCTTTTTTAACGTCAACTTCGAAGTCGCAACGAACGAGGATTTTAGCCACGCGTTTGCCCTCGCCGATGACGCGAACGCGGCGGTCGACCTGTCGGGTGCGAGCCTCAAGATGGATCTGGTGCATGACGATGTGACGGCGCTTCAGCTGTCGACAGCAAATGGCCGCATCACTGTCGTCAATGCAGCAACCGGCGCATTCGAGATCGCGATCCCCCAGGCGACCCTGACAACCTTGCCCGCGCGTTACTACCGCCACGACCTGCTGTTGCAGGTGAATGGCCATACCCATCGCATCTGGGAAGGCGGCCTAAATCTCACCGACGGACTGACAGCATAGTCGCGGGCTGTGGACGCTCAATCACTTGCGCTCGCATGTGGCAACGCCGTCACGATCCCGCGAGGTCGTCGCGCGGCGCGCCTGGCTCCAACTGTCGGATGAGCCGCGCCGGATTGCCAGCCACGACCGTCCACGGCGCGACATCCTTCGTCACAACGGAACACGCGCCGACAATCGCGCCTTCGCCGATGGTGACGCCTTTGAGGACGCTTGCCCCGAAGCTGATCCATGCATCATCACAAATGGTGATAGGCGCAGAGTCGAGCCCAGGGTCGCTCACCGGATGACCGCTGGTTAGTATCGCCTTCGTTTGTACGAAGCGCGCGTGAACATCGATGGGATGCGACGAGGTGTCGATGATGTTGGCGTGATGCGATATAAGCACGCGGTCACCAATAGAAACCACAGAAGCCGACCAGACGCGGCTGCCTTCCCCTATAAATACCCAGTCTCCGATGGTGATTTTACCTGCGTGCGCGAACGTCTGCAGATGGCCGGATATGACTGACTTGGAACCGACCTGAATTGCATTCCGATCGCGACGAATGTTGTCGATATGACCCGTCCCTGTCAGCCACGCATCTGGCGCAAGGCTGGAGCATTCCCTCGCCGCTCTTGTGTTAAAAAAAGACGCGACACGTCCTTTTCCCTTCAACAGTAGGGTAAATGGTCCGCGCGTCATATGTTTGTCTTCCGGCAGACGAAACTCACAAGTCGCCCCG
>JANNXS010000154.1:0-3292 GCA_031409695.1 Hyphomicrobiaceae bacterium | reverse complement strand
GGGAAGCCATGCAGGAAAAGCACAAATGGCTTATCGGGCGTGCCGACACAGCGTGTGTAGAACTGTTGGCCATTGGCTGAGACAGTCCGTATTTCGATCATGGCGGCGCCCATAGCAATCAGTTGCGACGTAACTCTTGCCGACCACATGCACACAACGCAAGTGAGCCATGTCACGCAAAACTTGACCTGTTTCGCGGCACAACCGACAAGGCGTCACGCGCTCGATGCAGCGAATGGAAAAGTCCGCTCGAGGTTTTTCGTTGAAATTCTGCATCACACAGGGGGGACTGACATGATCGACTTCAACCGGGTCATCGACCGGCGTAACACGCACGCGATCAAGTGGGATGGAGCCGAGAAGCTGTCTGGAATTCCGGCGGCCGAAGTCATTCCCATGTGGGTCGCAGATATGGATTTTGCGGCACCTCCGGGCGTCACGGCGGCCCTGCGCCAGGATATCGAACGCGCAACACACGGCTATTACGGCCCCTCGAACAGTTGGGGTGAGGCGCTCCGCGACTGGCTTGCCCGCCGCCACGACCTGCAGATCGACGCGGGCTGGGTGAGCCAAGTGCCAGGTATCGTTCCGGGCCTTGGGTTGATCCAGCAGGCCTTGACTGAACCCGGCGACGAGATCGTGTTCTTCACGCCAGGCTATCATGTGTTCCCCAAAATTATCCTGCTCAACGGCCGCAAACCGATCGGTTCGAAACTTGTGCTGCGAGACGGCCGCTATGAGATGGATCTGGCCGACGTGAAGTCAAAGCTGACGCCACGTACCAAGGCTGTGTTTTTCTGCTCCCCGCACAATCCTGGCGGCACCGTTTGGACCCGCGACGAGATCCGCGCACTTGCCCACTTCTGCCTCGACAACAATCTGCTGCTGGTTGCCGACGAGATCCACTGCGACCTGATCTTCAAAGGCGAACATCATGTGCCGACGCTGCTGGCTGCGCCCGAAATCAAAGACCGGCTCGTGTCTTGCTTTGCCGCGACCAAGACGTTCAACCTCGCAGGCGCGCATGCGGGTGCGCTCGTCACGTCGAATGCAGACATGAAGAAGCTACTGGACACACGTATCTCAGCCACTGGCCTCGATAGCTACAACAGCTTTGGCATGCTCGCGACAGAGGCGGCGTGGCGCACGGGTGATACATGGCTCAACGAGCTGCTGGCTTATCTCGCCGACAGCCGGGATCTGTTCGATAAGCGGATTGAAGCGGCAGCGCCCGGTGCGCGTTCGATGCGGTTGCAATCGACCTATCTTGCCTGGGTAGATTTCGCTGGCACGGGTTTGCCGTTCAGCGAGATTTCCGAGCGCATCACGAAGCGTGCCCGCATCTTTGCGAGCCCCGGCCCCCAGTTTGGCGCGGGTGGTGAAACGTCGATGCGCTTCAACATCGCGACGCCCCGGCCGGTACTCACGGAGGCGCTCGATCGTTTGGATGCAGCGTTTGCCGATCTGCGGCGCTGACCGCTGCGCGATGAGGCTGGCGCGTTGTGCTGAAGTTAGTGCTGTGATTGTGCTCAACCGACCCGCACGGTGATCGGCGGTATGCAGAACGCGAAGTCGCAACCCTGCTCGGCCTGGGTTACCTCGTCGAACCAAAGCTTTTCATAGCCGCGACGGCCGTCCCCCGTTGGAGCCGCACCGATAGACGCCTGCCGCGCCGCAAGCTCGGCGTCACTTACCAGCACGTCGATGCGTCGCCCGGCCGTGTCGAGGCGAATGCGGTCACCTGTGCGTACGAGAGCGAGCGGTCCGCCGATGGCTGACTCAGGCGAGATGTGCAGCACGATGGTGCCAAACGCCGTCCCGCTCATGCGCGCGTCCGATATGCGCACCATGTCTTTGACGCCTTTGGCCGCGAGCTTTTTCGGGATCGGAATGTAGCCAGCCTCCGGCATGCCCGGTGCGCCTTTCGGGCCAGCGTTACGCAGCACGAGAATGTCATCTACCGTCACATCGAGATCGGCTCGGTCGAGCCGTGCCGCCATATCCGCCAATCCGTCGAACACGACGGCGCGGCCTTCGTGCTGGAGCAAATTCTGCGCTGCCGCGGCTTGCTTGATGATCGCGCCGCCCGGGGCGAGATTGCCGCGCAGCACCGCCATGGCGCCGTTCGGGTACACGGGTTTCGCGAATGGCTTCACGACCTCCTGGGCGAAGGCCTTTGGACCTGCCTCAAGGTTTTCGCCAAGCGATTTGCCCGTCACCGTCAACGCGTCGAGCGCCAGCAGCCCGCGCGGATGCGGGTGGGCATCCGAAGCGCCGGCTAAACCGCGCAATTCGCGCAGCATGGGCGGCAGACCGCCGGCGCGATGCAGGTCTTCCATATAGCCCTGGCCGGTGGGCTTGAGGTCGACGAGCACCGGCGTCTCGCGCCCCATCCGGTCGAAGGCGTCCAGGTCGATGCCGATACCGCAGCGGCCAGCCACAGCGGTCAAATGGATCAGCGCGTTGGTCGAACCACCCGCCGCGAGCAGCACCCGCAACGCGTTGCGGAACGCGGGCGGTGTCATGATCTTATCCGGCGTCAGCTTCTCTACCGCCATCGCGACAGCGCGCGCACCGCTCATCTCGGCATGTCGCCGACGTTCGGCCATCACGGCTGGGATGGCGGCTCCACCTGGTAGCATCATGCCCAGCGCTTCTGCACACAGCGCCATGGTGCTCGCCGTACCCATCACACCGCAGGTGCCGACAGTCGGGGCCAGTTCGCTCTCGATACCGGCGATGTCAGCGTCGCTGATGTCGCCCGCCCGATAGCGTCCCCAGAAGCGTCGACAATCCGTGCACGCCCCCAAGCGCTCGCCGCGCCAGGACCCTGCCATCATCGGCCCCGTCACAAGTAGGATCGCTGGAATGTTGGCGCTGGCCGCGCCCATGAGCAGCGCCGGAACGGTCTTGTCGCAGCCGCCGATCAACACGACCGCGTCCATGGGCTGCGCGCGCACCATCTCTTCGACGTCCATAGCCATCAGATTGCGCAGGTACATGGACGTCGGGTTGGAGAAGCTCTCCTGGATCGAGATGACCGGAAACGGTACCGGAATGCCGCCTGCCAGCATCACGCCGCGTTTCGTCGCCTCGATCAGGTCGGGCATGTTGGCATGGCAGGCGTTGTAGCCCGACCCCGTATCGACAATGCCGACGATAGGACGGCTGAGCGCTTCGTCGGTATAGCCAAGCGCCTTGATGAAGGCCTTGCGCAGATAGAGCGAAAACGCTGCATCGCCATAGGTGGCGAGGTTGCGGTGCATACCAAACGAGTTGGGCGGCGCGGTCA
>JANNXS010000153.1:0-2212 GCA_031409695.1 Hyphomicrobiaceae bacterium | reverse complement strand
ATGCAGGCTTGAAGGGAAAATCACGCGGCTGAACGCCCCGCGATAGGTCGCGCGGAAGACGTCGCAGGGGCCACAGGGCCGGTAACGGAGCCGATTTCGACGATTTTGGCCGCGAAAGCTGGTGCCACGCGCTCATCGGAAATTGAACGGCGTTTCTGGCGGAGTTCTCACACAGCCTGGGCCAAGACCTTCCGTCCGGCGACACGGATCATCTGTAGGCATGTGCTTTTTCTGCGCATCAACTCGCTGATGGGAAACCCCAAATTCATTGCACTGCAACGAAAAATGCGAACTCCTTGGCAACGAACGGTCGGTCTTGGGGGATCATCGCGCATCGCCGATGCAGCCGGGTTAAGGCTGTCATCGGTCGGGTGCCCCCACCGGCCCTAGTGCCGGTGTTCAACACTCATGTTGCAAATTTGCAAGGCACGGCAGTAAGCGACGTAAGCACCGCAACAGTCTCTCCCGGCAGAGAGCAGCGTCGAGCTAAACAGTTGATAAATGACAGGTTCAGATCGCGTTCAACGGACAGCGGATAGGTTTGCCCGTATGTTCAATGGGCCTCAGGGCCCTCAAACGTGAGCTGGCCATGAGAAAGTACCTCGTCCCCTCCGCTGCCGCTTTGGTCACGATCGTGGCCAGCAGCGCGGCCCACGCCGATCCCTACCGTGGTGGACGCGGCGGCCCCGACAGAGCCTACGACTACGGCTACGGCTACGGCCGTGGCGCAACTGAAACGCCCGGCATCGACCGCAACCAGGCTGAGCAGCGTGCGCTTATTGAACAGGGCCGCCGCAATGGTCAGCTTACGCGGGGCGAATACTACCGCTTGATGGAAGAACAGGACCGCATCGCCGAAATGGAGCGTCGCGCCAAGGCGGACGGATTTGCCGATCCTCACGAGCGCCGCCGCATCCGTGAGGCGCAAGAGGTTGCCGGACGTCACATCTACCAGGAGACGCACAACAACGAAACCCGGCGGAACCGCTGGTGGCAGCACCGCTGGTGGTAAGATCGCGACACGGCGTTCGACTTTGGGTGTCGACTTTCACGAGCCAAGAGGGGCCGGTATCATCTGCGCTCCTCTTGATCGTCGAAGAGCCAAATGGCTCGCTTCCGACATTACAACTGGCGACTCCTCAGCGTTGTTCATCGGCAACATGCGAAAGTTCGAGCCTTCGTTGACGCCTGCGGGGCTTGTGCCTACGCTCCGTCTGAAAACGCTGCCTTCATGGTGGCACGTGCGGTCGTTGCTGGAGGTCTCGTATGCGGCGCTCAATTTCTGCCTTTCTCGTTCTGATGGGACTAGCCGGGTTGGTGATCGGTGGGCGTGTCTGGATTGCCCGTGACGCTGCGCGCTGCGCGTTGGTGCCAGACTATGTTCAGCCGGTGCTCTGCACGCCCGAGGTGATCGAATCGCTGGCTTACAAAAAGGGGCAGTTCGAGGGCACGCTCGATGTTCGCTTCATGAGCGTGAAGTCCGGCGACGGGCACGCGATCGAAATGGTGCAGTTGCTGAAACCGTTCGCCTACAAAGACAGCAAAGGTGTCCTTTGGGAGGTACCGGCGGGATTTCTGTCGGATGGTGCTTCAATCCCAGATAATCTGTGGGCGGTGGTCGGTGGTCCGTACTCAGGTCCGTATCGGGACGCCTCGGTGATTCATGACTACTTCTGTTACACCAAGACAAGGACGTGGAATGCCGTGCACAAGGCGTTTCTTGAGGCGGCGCTCAATCGTGGGACGACTGAGTGGAAGGCGCGCTACATGTACGCGGGCATCCTGTTGAAGGGGCCGCGCTGGCCCGATCCGAAAACGACGGGACTGTTCAGTGGATTCTCATTTGCCGAGCTGCTGGTGCCTTCCGCCCGCGCGCAGACGGCTACGCCACCTGCTGGCGCCGCACCCCCACCGGTGGCCGCCGGCAAAACCGACGCACAGATTTTCCAAGAACTCCAGATCTGGATCGAGAAGGACAAGCCGAGCCTTGACGCGATTCGCAAGCGCGTCGAGGAATTGCGGGTAATGCGGCTACCGAAGCAGAAACAGTAGAAGATGGGGTTTCTGACCCTTGCCGCACTGCTCGCATTGCTGTTGTGGCCGGTGGAGCCGGAAGCCGATGCCGGCCGGCCCGGGACCGGTTCGAACAAGCCCAATGGCATGTCACCCCAGGGCGACGACACAGGTCCGCATTACGGCGCACGCTGAGCAA
>JANNXS010000152.1:0-13387 GCA_031409695.1 Hyphomicrobiaceae bacterium | reverse complement strand
TTAACTGAGGCCGATCTGTCTTTAACTGAGGCCGATCTGTCTTTAACTGAGGCCGATCTGTCTTTAACTGAGGCCGATCTGTCTTTAACTGAGGCCGATCTGTCTTTAACTGAGGCCGATCTGTCTTTAACCGAGGAAGGTGCTTGTTCGGCAAACCGGTGGCGGCACCGTCGGGATGCCTTGCACACCGCACACCTCGACTGTATCAAAATTGCGAACGCGGATGCCAACAACGGCAAGCGTTGCGCGCGTGCATCACACGCCGTGCAAAATAATAATCTGGGAGGCATAACATGACCACACGCCGCGATACCTTGAAATACGCCCTCGCCGCCGGTGCAGGCACGGCTTTGCCAATTTGGCTGTCCACGGGCGCATCGGCTCAGGCTCTGCAGGCCTTGCAGATCTTCGTGCCAGCGGCCCCGGGCGGCGGTTGGGATTCAACCGCGCGCACCATCGAAATGGCCATGAAAACCGATGGCGTCGCCAAAGAATTCAAATTTGAACATGCCCCTGGCGCCGGCGGCGCGGTTGGTTTGCCGAAGTTCTTGTCGACCAAAAAGGGTCAAGCCGACGCTGTCATGATCGGTGGCATGGTCATGGTTGGCGCGCTGATCGCGAACAAGTCGCCGGTGTCAATGAAGGATCTGACGCCGATCGCGCGTCTGACTGGCGAAGCCAACGTGTTGGTCGTACCGGCTGAAAGCCCAATTAAAACGATTGCAGACTGGGCAACGGCGTTCAAAGCCGACCCGGGTAAGATGGCCGTCGCTGGCGGCTCGGCTGGCGGCACGGACCACATCTTGATGGGTATGATCGCCAAGGAACTTGGCAAGACGGCCAAGGACGTCAGCTACGTCGCCTTCGCCGGCGGCGGACCGGCTGTTGCAGCCTTGCTTGGCAATCAGGTTGCGTGTGGCACATCGGGCGTCGGTGAGTTCGCAGAACACGTCAAGAGCGGCAAACTGCGCGCACTCGCCGTTTCTGGCCCGGCCCGCGTCGCTGGTCTCGATGTCCCAACCCTCAAGGAAGCCGGCATCAACGTCGAACTGGTCAACTGGCGTGGCGTGTTTGGTGCGCCCGGCATCTCGGCCGACCAAACAAAGGCTCTCGTCGAACTGTTCGACAAAATGATCAAGGGCCCGACCTGGCAGGCCGAACTGAAGAAGAAGGATTGGGCCAGCATTCCGCTCGTTGGCGCTGACTACGGCAAATATCTCGACAACGAGATCCTCCGCATCACGGGCATCCTCAAAGATCTCGGCCTCGCCACATGAGCTGAACGAAGCGGTGGGTGGCGGATCATACCGTCGCCCGCTGCCGCAGCAGGGCGCAACGGGGGGACCAAACATGGCGGAGCAAAAACCGCAGGCGCAGGCGTGGCAAGACACGGCTGTCGGGCTGGGCGTGCTTGCCATGGCCGGCATCGTCGTGTGGCAAACGATCATCATACCAGAGAACGCGATCTACGCCCGGGTTGGACCGAAAGTCTTTCCATGGCTTTCGGCGGGTCTGCTTGGCATCATGGGCGCGCTTTTGACCATTGCTGGCTTACGCGGTGGTTGGGAGCACGACAGCGGCGGCGACACCGATTGGCAGTCACTCGGTTGGCTTGGCCTCGGGCTCATCCTCAACGCCATTTTGATCCCGTACGCAGGCTTCATCATTGCTTGCACGCTGTTGTTTCTGTGCACGGCACGCGCCTTCGGCAGCCGACAGCCGCTCCGCGATGCGGCCATTGGTTTTAGCCTTTGCTTTGTGGCCTATGTCGGATTTGATCGGGTGCTTGGCTACAAAATTGGCTCGGGTTTGATTGAAAGATTGCTGTGATGGAAACCCTCAACCTGCTGGCTCAGGGGTTTGCGATTGCGTTGACGCCCGTTAATTTGATGTGGTGTTTCGTTGGCGTGTTTGTCGGCACCGCCATTGGCGTGCTGCCCGGCATCGGTCCGGCGCTCACGATCGCGCTGCTGTTGCCTCTCACCTACAAAGTCGACGCCACGGCCGCGTTCATACTGTTCGCTGGTATCTACTACGGCGCCATGTATGGCGGCTCAACCACGTCGATCCTGCTCAACACGCCCGGCGAAAGCGCGACCATCGTCACGGCCATGGAAGGCCATCAGATGGCCAAGCGTGGTCGTGCGGGCGCTGCCCTTTCAACGGCGGCCATTGGCTCGTTCGTCGCCGGCACCATTGGCACCATCGGAATCACTTTTCTGGCCGAGCCGGTGGTCAAGTTCGCACTTCAATTTGGCCCGGCCGATTACTTTTCACTGATGATGCTGGCCTTTGTGACAGTCTCAGCCGTGTTGGGCACGTCAGCAATACGGGGGCTGACCGCACTTGCTGTTGGCATCGTGCTCGGCATGATCGGCATTGACTTGCAGACGGGGCAGCCACGTTTTTGGTTCGGCGTGCCGGAATTGTCTGACGGTATCAACGTCATCGTCGTCGCCGTTGGCCTGTTCGCCGTCGGCGAGACAATCTATCTCGCGTCACAACGCAAGAGCGCGACCCCGGCTGAAGTGATCGAGGTCAAGGACAGCATCTGGATGAGCCGAGAGGACTGGTCGCGGTCATGGAAGCCGTGGCTGCGTGGCTCCTTGATCGGGTTTCCGATCGGCGCCATGCCGGCGGGTGGTTCCGAAGTCCCAACGTTCCTGTCCTACTATCTGGAAAAGAAACTTGCCAAGCACCCCGAGGAATTCGGCTCCGGCGCCATAGAGGGCGTGGCTGGTCCCGAGGCCGCCAACAACGCGTCGGCCGCCGGTGTTCTGGTGCCCATGCTGGCGCTCGGCTTGCCGACTTCCGCAACGGCCGCAATGATGCTGTCGGCTTTCCAGAGTTATGGCATCACACCCGGACCACAGTTGCTGTCCTCACAGCCGATGCTCGTGTGGGGACTGATCGCATCGCTCTATATCGGCAATGTCATGCTGCTGGTGCTGAACCTCCCGCTGGTTGCGTTGTGGGTGAAGATGTTGAAGATCCCCGAGCCGCTGCTTTATGGCGGCATTCTCGTGTTCGCCACCATTGGCACCTACGGCATCAGCCAGTCCGTGGTCGATCTGCTGCTGCTCTACATTATCGGCATCATGGGCTATTTTATGCGCCGGTTTGATTTCCCAACCGCGCCGGTCATCATCGGCATGATCCTCGGGCCCTTGGCTGAGCAGAATTTCCGCCAAGCCATGACCATCAGCCAAGGCGATATGACCGTTTTGCTGACGCGACCCTTGTCAGCAACGCTGCTCGCGCTGGCCGCCATCGCACTCCTGGCGCCGATGGTCCTCCGCTGGCGGTCAGCACGCTAACGGCGCGGTGCTGCCACACTGCGGCCGTCGCCATGGGGCATGGCTGCAGGCGGTTTCAGGGCGGGACTCTAGTGATGCGACACTCTCCAAACGTAAGTCGGCGGCATATCCTTGCACTCGCGACCATGGTCGCAGCAGCCGCGCCACAACGAGCTGCAGCGCAGGCTCTGCCGACGGTACGTCACCCGAGGGCGGCATCATTGGAGCCGGGTGATTTGCTTTGGACCGCGGAGCCCGGTGCTTTTATTCCCTACGCAACGGGCCGCGGTACTGCGGAGAACGCGGCGCAATGGACGCAGGCGCGCAACGCGGCCATAGCCGCGCTTCGGGCATCAAGCCGTCCAACGGATCTCGCAACCGCCGACGCCATCGACGGGATTTCGTTTGAGGCGTTTCGTGCCGGTTACGTCGAGGATCGCCAGGTCGAGCAGCTGCGGGCTTATGCCGGCGCCGGCTTTGCCGTTGGTCACGTCGGGCTGGTCGATGCGGGCGGCCAGGGCTTGCACATCGTCGAGGCACGCCCGGACGCCCAATCGACAGCGAGTGCCGCTTACGCCCGCTTCAAAAACGGTGTTGTCCGTACCCCTTATGCCGAGTGGATCGCGGCCCAGGATGGCAGCCTCGTGTGGCATGGCCGCCTGAGAAACGCATCCGCCGCAGACCGTGCAAAGGTGGCGGCCGCGGCGCGCGCGAAGGTCGGCCGCGACTACTGGTTCTGGTCATTCGATCTGGCAGATACGTCGTCATTTTATTGTTCGAAGCTTGTTTGGCAGGCGGCAAGTGAGACGTTGGCAGTTGCGCTCGATGGCGATCGCGCAACGGCACGTCGATTTTGGGTATCGCCAAAACGGCTTATGCGCCAGGAAGCCTCGATTGCTATGCTGTTCTCTCCCGCGCCCTATGGTTGAGGCCCTTATGTCGGCTCGCATTGCGATTTGCCTTATTCTGTTGTGGCGCCTCAGTGGCACGGCCCACGCCCAAGCGTGGCTGACGGAACGCGTCCGGGCGGCAGAGCCGTCGATCGTCAAGATCGAGGTCGACGTTTTGACGAGCGACGGATCTGTCCTGGCGCGCCAGAGCGGCACAGGATTCTTTGTTTCCCGCCAGGGGCACCTTGTAACTGCTGCACACCTCCTGGCGTCGCCGGACGGCCGCAAGTTTAACGGCACGATCCGCGTCTTCACCGTTCGTGGCAGCACGTCGGCGTTCGCGGCCGAAGTTCTTGCGGTCGAGACACGCAGGGATGTCGCTGTATTGCGCTTAATCGATGCGCCGCCGGTTGTGCCTTTGCGTTTCGGCCGCAGTGTTGAAGCACAGGAGGGTGATGAACTGGCCTTTGCCGGTTATCCCGCGGGCACATGGACCTATAACGCGGCGCGGCTGACCAATGTCGGGGTTGAAAAGGGGTTGTGGGGCATCGAGATGGCGACCAGCGGAGGCTCGAGCGGTGCGCCTCTGATCGATCGCTGCGGCCGTGTGCTGGCGTTGATCCGTGGCGCGCCGACGCAAACCGCACATCACCAGTCCGTTGTGGTGCCACAAGCTGAATTCTTTGATCTCGTGCGCAACTATGCTGATGTCGACGACAAGCCCTGCCCGGCGTCCGCTCTACCCAGCACGCCGCACTCCACCAGCGGGCCGACAACGGGTGAAAGTGCACCTGCGCAAACAACCGCCTGCGTCCGCGCAGGTAGCAATTTCTGCCTCCAACAGCCGACCTGCCGCAATCGCGCAGGCGTTGCCTCATGCACGATGCTGATCGTCATGGATGCCGGCAAGCCGAACTGGCGCACGGAGCAGAACATCCAAGTCTACTCGGATTTCCTGACCATCACGGCCGGCGACATCGAGATCGAATTTGAAGACGGCAATCGCGCCACGCCGACGCGCTTTGGCAATGCGCGCACCCTGAGCCAGCGCTTTGCTGGTGGACAATCCCATCTGCTCGCCTTCACGGCGACAAACCGGGGATTGGCGGCGCGCGCCACCATTTCCGTCAAAGGAACCTTGAACCAGCCTGGCGGTGCCAACAGACAGGAACCTTTCGCTGGAACCTTCCAAAACGTTATCGTTGCCGTCGATACTCCAGGTCGGCAATCCATCTCGGTATCGCGCGCGTACCAGCCGAATCAAGCAAGCACACCCGCCTCGACGTGCGTGCGAGCGGGCCGCAATTTCTGTCTGACCACGAACACCTGCCAGTCCCAAGGACCATGGCTGACGTGCAGGATACGCGTGACCATGGATGCAGGCACCCCCGATTTTGTTGAAAAACGCCGCACCATTTCCGGCTACACGGATGGGCTCACCATTGAGCACAGCCGGGCGATAGTCGAATTCCCAGACGGCACGCGGAAGGCCGCCGCCGACTTGAACAACGCGGCGACCATTTCGCAGACTTTCCGTGGGTCGGACGTGCTAGATATCGTCATTCGCGTGCCGCAATCGGGGACGCCGGTGCCGAGCGTGAGGATCTTCGTCGATGGCGTGGTTGGTCCCCTTCGGCGGGGTGCGCAACAAGTGCCCTTCTCATCAGTGTTGAGCGATGTTGTCGTGCTGTCGGCAACACCATGAAAATGTTCAGCCCTGTGCCGGCGAATTGTTCATGTGAGCAAGCCATTTTTTAAGGTACGCGCCCAGTGATATAAGCGTCAGCGCGCCGGTTACCCAGCAGAGCCAGAACCGGGCCGACTCGAGTTGAAGATTGAAAGCAAGGTCGGCAAGGACCGTGGACGCGAGGACGAGTTGAGCCAGTGTGTTCAGCTTTGACACCAGCAGCGGCGCGATGCGCACGGGTCGATCCATCAGCCAAGCCAGCATGATGGCCGAAACGATTAGGATATCCCGAGTGACAACGGCAATAATCAGCCACAGAGGAAGTCCGCCTGAAACGCCAAGCGCGATATAGACCGAGACAATCAGCAGCTTGTCCGCCAGCGGATCAAGATAGGCGCCAAGTTCCGTTTGCCAATTGAACCGCTTGGCCAGGTATCCGTCCACGGCGTCGGACACACCGGCCGCGACGAACACAAAAAATGCAGCTTTGGCACTGCCCGTCAGCAGCAGCCAGAACACGACAGGAACGGAAATGACCCGGCCGAGCGTGATGAAATTCGGTATGTTGATGTTCACACTGCGTCCGAGCTCGATCACTGCCATCGGGACGCCCTCCGCGGCGTCATATGCGGTCTAGCCAGAGTGTAATGTGATTGGCCGGACTCCGTCGAGGGGCTTCGTGCTGACCTCGTCGATATTCATCCGTTGTGGTGCATGCGGTAAGCGGCACCGGCAGTCTTGCAACCGAATGCGATTAAGAGCTAACGGGCCTGGGCGGCCAACGCTGCAGCCGTTGCCCACGCGGAGAGGACGATCGACCCCAAAGAGACGGCGGCCAAGATCAGCAGTGGCGCAGTGGTTGCGCCGGGCATGCCGCCCGTCGCACCCGTGACCGCTGAAATACCGAAGATCAATGTCGGAATGTAGAGTGGCAGGACCAACAGCGCGAGCAGCAGACCGCCTTTGCGCGCGTTCAAAGTCAACGCAGCACCGATGGCGCCGATGGCACTGATCGCCGGCGTACCAAGGAGCATTGAACCGGTGAGAACCCCAAACGCGCGAATGTCGAGGTTGAGCAACAAACCGAGCAACGGGGCGGCAACCACCAACGGCAGAGCGATCGTCAGCCAGTGGACCAGGATCTTGGCCAAAGCCACGCCTTGGAGTGGCAAACCGGACACTGCGAGCACGTCGAGTGAGCCGTCCTCGGCATCGCCTTCAAACATGCGTGCAGTCGCAAGGAGGGCCGCCAGCAGCAGCGCAATCCACAGAATGCCCGGCGCGATCCGCGCGAGCAGGTCCAGGTCCGGCCCAAGGCCAAGTGGCATGAGCGTCACGACAATCAGATAAAATCCGAGCACGGTACCGGCCGATCCGCTGTCGCGGGTCGCGAGCTTCAGGTCACGCCTGACAAGCGCCAGAAAGGCTGAACCAGCCGTTGGGGCGGACGCCGCATTCACTGCGCGTTCTTCCGGGGATCGAGCGCGTCGCGCACGCCTTCGCCAATGAAGATCAACAGCGACAGCAGCGTCGCAATCGACAGGAAAGCTGCGAGCCCAAGCCAAGGGGCCTGTAGATTGCCAGTCGCTTGGGTCAGCATCTCGCCGAGCGAGGGGGAGCCCGAGGGCAACCCGAGGCCAAGAAAGTCGAGTGCCGTCAATGCCGAGATCGAGCCCGAGAGTTTAAACGGCAGGAAGGTCATCGTGGCGACCATCGCGTTTGGCAACAGATGCTTGAACATGATCTTGGCGTCCGTCAGGCCCAGCGCCTTGGCGGCCGTGACGTATTCAAGATTGCGCCCGCGCAGGAATTCGGCCCGTACCACGCTGACGAGGCTGGTCCACTGGAACATCAACAATACAAACAACAGTGTCCAGAAACCCGGCACAAGCACGGATGAAATAATCAACAAGACGTACAGATACGGCATCGACGACCAGATCTCGAGGAAGCGCTGAAAAACGAGATCCACGACACCACCGAAATACCCCTGCGACGCGCCGGCGATGATGCCGATCGTGGCCGAAAGTGCGGTCAGGATCAGGCCAAACAATATTGAAATTCGAAAACCATAGATCAATCGCGAAAGCACATCTCGCCCACGATCATCGGTACCGAGCCAGTTGCGATTACCGATGGCGTTATAGCGTTCCAACTGGTCGGGCGCAGCCTCGCACGCCGGCAGCGCATTGGCCCACGACGGGGGCGCCGGGAAGCCAAGGCAAATGCCACTCTTGGACTTCAGCTGCGGATAGTCTTTGTTGATGCTGTCGTAACGGTAAGAGATAGGTGGCCACAGGGCCCAGCCGTTGGTTCGGATCTCGGTTTCGATCTCCGGATCTTTGTAATCCGTGACAGCGCGAAAGCCGCCAAACGTGCTCTCGGGGTAGTACGCGAACACAGGAAAATATGTCTCGCCTTTGTAGCGGACTAGGATCGGCTTATCATTGGCGATCAGTTCAGCCAGCAAGGTAAAGACGAACAGGCCAGCAAACAGCAAAAGGCTCCAGTAACCGCGCCGGTTAGACTTGAACTTCACCCAACGCCGCTGATTGATCGGCGACAACGTCAAGCGGTGGCGCAGTTTATCTCGCAAGGTTGGCTTTGAGCAACTGATGGCGGTCGCGGACGGCGTTATAGCAGGGTGATCCATGCTCAAACCTCCCGGCTTTCAAAATCGATGCGCGGGTCGATCAGCGTGTACATGAAATCCGAGATCAGGTGGACGATGAGGCCCATCAGCGAGAAGATCCAAAGCGTAGCAAACACGACCGGATAGTCACGATCGAAGATGGCATTCCAACCGAGGAAACCCAGGCCCTCAAGCGAGAAGATCTTTTCAATCAGGATGGAGCCCGCAAAGAACGAGCCGATGAAAGCACCCGGAAAACCCGCGATCACCAGCAGCATGGCGTTGCGGAACACATGGCCGTATAGAACTCGCTTTTCTGACAGGCCCTTGGCACGCGCCGTGGTGACATATTGCTTGCGGATCTCGTCCAGGAACGAATTCTTGGTCAGAAAGGTCATAGTCGTGAACGATGCCAGTGCCATAGCTGTCACGGGCAAGCACAGGTGCCAGAAGTAGTCGATCACCTTGCCCGCGAGCGACAGTTGACTCCAGTTGTCAGACGTGAGGCCGCGCAAGGGAAACAGCTGGAAAAACGAGCCGCCAGCGAACACGACGAGCAGGAAAACGCCAACGAGGAAGCCGGGCAGCGCGTAGCCGAGAATGAGAATACTGGACGTCCAAACATCGAACGGCTGCCCATCCTTGACCGCTTTGCGGATGCCAAGCGGTATACAAATCGAATAGGTCAACAGCGTCATCCAAAGCCCGAGCGAGATCGAGACCGGCAGCTTTTCCTTGATGAGCTCAAGCACGGAAATTTTACGGAAATAGCTCTCGCCAAAATTGAAGGTGGCGTAATCCTTCAGCATTTTGAGGAAGCGGATATGGGTCGGCTGGTCCAGGCCGAACTGCTTTTCGAGGCTTTTAATGAACTCAGGGTCGAGGCCGGCCGAGCCGCGATAGCGTGAGCTTTCATTGCCACCAGACGCCGTATTGGACGTGTTGGCTTGACCAGCGATCCCATCGCCCGAACCACCGCCGATACGGGTGGTCGAATCAACATTGTTCCCTGAGATCTTCGACAAAACCTGATCGACCGGCCCGCCCGGCGCGAACTGGATAATGGCGAAATTGATTAGCATGATCCCAAACAGTGTCGGGAAGATCAGCAGGAAGCGTTTGATCAGATAGGCGGCCATGCGGGTCCGGCTGGGTTGCGGCAGACAAGCTGGTATCTCGCACCTGTGTGGCGGCGGTGCAAGTGGAGCTGTGGCCAGATTGAGGCAGGGTTGACCATGGCGCACGTCATCAACACGCGCGCATCACCCGCCTTGACCACCCACGCAAACGCACCCACCGTTAATCGTGGCACAAGGAGTGTTCAATGCTGGAGTTGCGCCCAGAACGTCTAGACCTGCGAGACGGCAAGACCCATGCAATCACCGTGAGCGGCAAGGTTTTTGTCGGTGACTACACCGGCGCGCTGTTCTGGCCAGGCGAGCGTACACTCCTCGTTGCGGACTTACATCTCGAAAAGGCATCAGCGGCCGCGGGGCGTGGCCGAATGCTGCCGCCGTATGACACCCGCGAAACCCTCACGAAGCTCGCGGGCGTCATCGATCGCTTCGAACCGAGGACGGTTGTCGCGCTCGGTGACAGCTTGCACGATCCAGGCGCCGCGGGTCGTATCTCGACCGATAATCTGCACATCCTGCATATGCTTCAGGAGGACCGCAGTTGGATTTGGGTGACGGGCAATCATGACCCGGCAATCGCGCCGCGTCTTGGTGGCGATGTCTGCAGCGAATTGAGCCTCGAAGGCATCACGTTGCGACACGAGCCGCGGCCCGGACGGGTAACCCACGAAATCGCCGGCCATTTACATCCCGCGGCGAAAGTGTCGATGTTTGGCCACACCATCCGGCGACCGTGCTTCGTCGGCAACAGCCGGCGACTTGTCGTACCTGCTTTTGGCAGCTTTACCGGCGGACTGAACGTGCTCAATGAGGCTTTTGAGCCTTTGTTTGGTTCCGACGGCATTCAAGTGCACGTGCTCGGCGAAGAGGGTTTGTACCCGGTCGCGGCGCGTCTATTGCAAGAAGGTTGAACGGCCCACCGAGGCGGTTGGCCGCCCCCCCTCGCAAGCTGGCAGCACCGCAGTGCAATATTGCCTTTTGCTATTTGATTTCCAAGTAATGTCATCGAGAGACCGCGGCTATTTCGACTATTGTGCGGCGCACAAAAAACGTTATCTTAGGTCATCCGGGGCGTATGGGACACCGTACGAGATAACGGAGGTTAGCATGACCGACGTCCAGACCACAGGAAGCAGTGCGCCTGGCCTCGCTATGCCTGTGCGTGATGCACCTGTCATAGCCGCCGCGGATACGGCCTCGCGCGATGAACTTCGCGGATCGATCCGCAAGCTACTGCCGTCGGAGGCAGAGGCATTTGCAAGCCACCTCCTGCGACTCGACCGCGAAGCGCGGCGTATGCGCTTTGCCCATAGCGTCAGCGACACCTTTATTGAGGATTATGCCAGCCGCATGCTTGACGACGGCAGCGTCGTCTACGGCTACGTTGAAGATGGTGAAGTCCGGGCTGTGGCTGAACTGAAAAAGCTTGGCGATGCCTGGGGTAACGAAGCCGAAGCCGCCTTCTCAGTTGAAGCGGTTGTACAGGGCCGCGGCCTCGGCACGGACTTGATGGGGCGCGTCATTCGCGCGGCCCGGAACCGTGGTGTGACGCACCTCTACATGAGCTGCTTGGCCGAAAACACCAAAATGCAGGCCATCGCGCGCAAACACGAGGCCGAGCTGAAGTTCGAATATGGCGAAGTGGTCGGCGAAATCGTGCCGTCAACGGCGAACTATTTCTCGGTCCTGGCTGAAGCAGTGGACGACCGCGTCGGCTACATGCTTGCAGTCCTCGATCTATCGGCCCGGCTGCGCAAGGCTGCATAAGGCTGCTCCTTCGACCCGGTTAGGTCGAGCATGTCTGGCCGAACACTTCCGGCCGATGTCCACACCTGGATAAAAGACTTGTCGCCACATTCTTGCCTGCCTCGGACGCAATGCTTTACGGCAGGTGTTCGGTGCAACAGTGTTACCGTTTAGACGAAGCATTCCGAACCGGCGGGGCTTGAGCGGGGAGACGAACGCGCGATGACCAATCTGCTCGCGCTGCCGAGCGAAACAATCCTTGAGAAGGATTACAAGATCCGTCGTGTGCTGGGCGCCGGCGGGTTCGGCATCACATACCTCGCCGAAGAGATTTCACTTCAGCGCAAAGTCACGATCAAAGAGTATTTTCCAAGCGAATATGCCGCCCGTATCGATGACGTCGACGCCGTACCCCGCTCGAAGGACGTCGCTGGTGATTACAAATGGGGCCTCGACCGCTTCATTGAGGAAGCGCAGACACTTGCCAAGTTCGAACATCCCAACATTGTGCGCGTGTTCCGCTATTTTCGAGCCAACAAGACTGGCTACATGGTGCTCCAGTTCGAAGAGGGCGTGAGCCTGCGCAATTGGCTGAAAGAACTGAAACGCGCGCCCCGTCAGGCAGAACTCGATGCGATCGTTGAGCCGCTGCTGTCGGCTTTGGAATTGATCCACAAGAGCGACTACCTGCACCGCGACATCGCACCCGACAATGTCATTGTGCGCAAGGATAAGTCTCCGGTTCTGATCGACTTTGGCTCCGCGCGCGGCGAAATTGCCCACCAGTCGCGCACGGTGAGCGCCTTGGTGAAGCCCGGGTACAGCCCCTACGAGCAGTACGCGTCAACGACCAGCAATCAGGGCCCGTGGACCGATATCTACGCCCTCGGTGCGACGCTGTATCAGGCCGTGACGGGCAAGCGCCCCCCTGATTCACCTGCCCGCGTTGTCAAAGACGAGTATTTGCCCGCACGCGAGGCCGCGATTGGCTCGTTCCGTCCGGGGTTTCTGGCGGCAATCGATGCTGCCCTTCGCCTGGAGCCGAAAGATCGGCCACGGTCAATCGCCGAGTGGCGCGGCGCGCTCCTGGCGCCGCCGGAAACGCCAGCAACCCCGAAACAGCGCATGACGTTGGGTCTCGGTCTCCGCCGTCAACCGCCGCAGCAGCAGGCAGCTCGTGAGCCGGAGGTCGTGGTTGCTGTTTCGCCTCAGCCAGCGTTGACCCACTCTCTACCACGGGATCTACCACAACAGCCGGCGCACGCACTCGACTACATTGAGAGCCTGAACGCCCCGCCTGCCGCCGCCGATCGCCTTGGGACCCGTCTTGCGGCAGTCAAACCGGCCTCTAACTCGGCGCTACTGCCGGCCGCGGCGCCGTCTGCCTTTACCGTGGCGCCACCACCGCCAAATCCGCGTCACGGGCTCGGTTATGGCCCAGCCCCATTGACGCAGATTGTTCTGCCGTCGCCGCCTCCGCTGTCGCATTTGAGTGGCGCGCAAGACGCCCCGGCACCACCTCCGGCGCAACAGCCCCCGCCATCTCACGCTCAGTCAACCCCACGCCCAGCGACGCGCGCCGAAACGCCGATCCCAGTTCCCGTCAAAAAGAACCGCGGTGCGCTAGGCTCACGGGTGCTCTTCTTCCTGCGTCCACCATGGCGGGGATTGTTGTTCAAACTCGGCGTTGGAGCCGCGGTGGCCAGCCTCGCGGTCGCCTACCAGAACCAACTGCCCAGCGCGCCGACAAAACCTGCTGAAAAATCCGCGGCGGGAAAGGGTACACAGGACAAGGCAACATCGCTTCCAAAGCAGTTGGCATCGCTGCCCGCTGTGCCAATTGCGCAAAAACTCGAGCCGAAGCAGACCGCCGCGTTTACATCCCACCGGGGCGCAGCGATTGCACTAGGTCTGCAAGCTGCGGGGGGCCGGCTGGTGACCGTTGGAACAGATGCGCAAGCGCGTATTTCTGACATCGAAACTGGCGCGTTGGTGCGAAC